>NZ_JBIVPJ010000020.1:0-180557 GCF_044754585.1 Streptomyces sp. NPDC093065
CGCCCGGTTACATTTCGAACCCGGAAGCTAAGCCTTACAGCGCCGATGGTACTGCAGGGGGGACCCTGTGGGAGAGTAGGACGCCGCCGAACAATCTTTGGAAAGGACCCCTGGTCCCCAGCGTTCAGCTGGGGACCAGGGGTCCTTTCGTTTTTCCAGGGCGCACCGGGTACCCGGCTGCGCGAGAATGACTTGCGGTACCGAAGACAGGAGTCACCGATGTCCACCAACTCTCCCGACGACCGACCGGAGCGCGATCAGCGGCGACGGGACAGTGGTGACCGCGATGACCGCAGGGGTCAGCGCAGTGACCGTGGTGGGTTCCGCCGAGACGACCGCCGAGACGACCGCCGGGGTGATGACCGCGGCGGACAGCGCAGTGGCTTCCGCCGGGACGATCGTGACCGTGGACCGCGACGGGACGACCGCGATCGTGGTGGTGACCGGGGCTTCCGTCGCGACGACCGGGGCGGAGACCGCCCGCCCTTCCGGCGCGACGACCGGGGTGACCGCGGGGATCGCCCGTCGTTCCGCCGTGACGACCGAGGTGGAGACCGCCCGCCCTTCCGGCGCGACGACCGTGACGACCGGCGGGACCGCGGGGACCGTCCTTCCTACCGTCGTGACGACCGGGGTGGCTTCGGTCGCCGTGACGACAGCCGGCGAGACGACAGCCGTCGGGACGACCGCGGTGGGCAGCGAGGCGGCTTCCGTCGTGACGACCGACGTGACGACCGGCGTGATGACCGCCGCGACAGTCGTCGTGACGACAACCGCGGTGGCGGTTACGGGCGTCGGGACGATCGCGATCGTGGTGGTGACCGGGGCTTCCGCCGTGACGACCGGGGCGGAGACCGCCCGTCGTTCCGCCGTGACGACCGAGGCGGGGACCGTCCGGGCTTCCGGCGCGACGACCGCGGGGACCGTCCGTCGTTCCGCCGTGACGACCGAGGCGGAGATCGTCCGGCCTTCCGCCGTGACGACCGTGACGACCGCCGGGACCGTGGCGATCGCCCCTCGTACCGTCGTGATGATCGGCGTGACGACCGTCGTGACGACCGTCCTCCCTTCCGGCGCGACGACCGGGGTGACCGCGGAGAGCGCGGTGGCTTCCGTCGGGACGACAACCGTGGTGAGCGTGGCGGATTCGGCCGGCGTGACGACCGGCGTGACGACGGCCGGGGTGGCGACCGCGGTGGGTTCCGCGGGCGGGACGACCGTGGGGGGCGCGGGCCCCGGCGCGACGACCGCGGTGGACGGCCCGGCGGGTACCGGGGGCGTGACGACCGGCAGGGCGGCGGTGGCCGTTTCCGTGACGAGCGGGACCGCGACCGCGACCGCGAGCCGATCAAGCGCCTGCCGATCCCCGAGGAGGTCACGGGCGACGAGATCGACAAGGATGTGCGGCAGGAGCTGCAGAGCCTGCCCAAGACGCTCGCGGAGGACGTCGCCAGGAACCTGGTGATGGTCGCGCGGCTGCTCGACGAGGACCCGGAGGCCGCGTACGGCTACTCCAGGGTGGCCCTGCGCCTGGCGTCCCGCGTCGCCGCCGTACGCGAGGCGGCGGGGTTCGCCGCGTACGCCAACCAGAAGTACAGCGAGGCGCTGGCGGAGTTCCGGGCTGCGCGGCGGATGACCGGGTCCGTGGAGCTGTGGCCGGTCATGGCCGACTGCGAGCGCGGTCTCGGCCGGCCGGAGAAGGCGCTGGACATGGCCGGCGCCCCCGAGGTGCACAAGCTGGACAAGGCCGGTCAGGTCGAGATGCGCCTCGTCGCTGCCGGTGCCCGGCGTGACATGGGGCAGCTGGACGCCGCCATCGTGACGTTGCAGAGCCCCGAGCTGGCCTCCAACTCCGTACAGCCCTGGACCGCCCGGCTGCGGTACGCCTACGCCGACGCGCTGCTGGCCGCGGGCCGGGAGCGGGAGGCGCGGGAGTGGTTCGCGAAGGCCGTGGAGTCCGACCGGGACGGCAGCACGGACGCCTCCGACCGGCTCGCCGAGCTGGACGGCGTGGAGTTCATGGACGCCTTGGACGAGGACGAGGGCGAGACCCATCCGGGTAGCGGCGTGGAGAGCGCTGCCGCCAAGGACGGGGACAAGGACGGGGACAAGGACGAGGACAGGGGCGGCGAAGACGACTGACGTCCCGTACCACGAGACGAAGGGGCGGGCCCGGTTCACGGGCCCGCCCCTTCGTCCCGTCGTGGGCCGGGTCAGGTGTCGAGCGCGCGGAGGACGAGGCCGGAGGCCGGTTTCGGGCCGAAGGACGTCGACTTGCGGGGCATCGTGACGCCCTGTCGGGCCAGTTCGCGGACGACCTCCTCGCGGACCGGGTGCATCAGTACCGCCGTACCGCCGTCGCGTTCGGCCTTCTCCACGGTGGCCGCCGTGTCGTGGATGTAGGAGATGTGGGCCGCCGAGTCGTCGGGGACCTGCCAGACGTGGGCCAGGAGCGTGGCGTGCAGGACGGTGGCGTCCAGGGTGCGCCAGGCCTCGGGCCGGTCGGTGGGAACCGTGCGGTCCAGCAGTCCGGGGTCCGGCAGATCGACCAGGTGGAAGGCGCCGTCGCCGGCGAGCAGGAAGGCGTTGCCCGCGTCGGCCGCCTTCGCCAGGGTCTCCAGGGACTCGTCCAGAGGTGTGTCCAGGCGGCGGACGCGGAAGTGCCCGTCCACGGCGGCCACGGCGTCGCGCACCGGGACGCCGTGCAGCAGGCGGTGGATGGCGCGGACGCGGAGCGGGTAGCGGGCCGTGTCGACCAGGAGGACGAGACCGTGGTCCCACGGGCTGGGGGAGGGGTGCTCCGCGCGGAGGGTGCGGTAGGTGGCCCAGCGGTGGTGGCCGTCGGCGATGAGGGCCTGCTGACGGGACAGCTCGCCCCGGACGCGGGCCATGGTGTCCGGGTCGGTGACCGACCACAGCCGGTGGCAGAAGCCGTCCTCCGTGGTCGTGGAGAGGAGCGGCGGTTGTCCGGCCGTGCGTTCCACGAGGGCGCTGGTGGCCGGTGTCTCCTCGTCGCCGCGGTAGGTCAGGAGCAGGGGCTCCAGGTTCGCCCGGGTGGCCCGCATGAGCGCCGCGCGGTCGGCGACGACGTGGGGCATGACGTCCTCGTGCGGCAGGACCACCTGCTCCGAGGGGTCCGAGACGCGCAGGGCGCCGATGACGCCCCGCTGCAGCATGCCCGCGCCGTCGCGTTGTTCGTAGACGTACAGACCCGGTTCGGGGTCGGTGGTCAGGACGCCCTCCGCCGTCCAGCGCCGCAGGGTGCGTGCGGCCTGCTCGTTGCGCGCCTCGGGTGTGGCGGCCTGCGGGAGGATCAGCCGGACGATGTTGTGCGGGTCCGCCGACTCGAGGTGGAGCAGGCCGTCGGGGCGGACCACGACGTCGTAGGGAGGGGAGGTCACGGCGGCCAGGCTGCCGACCCGGTCGGGGTCGTAGCGGAGGCCTCGGAACGGGGTGAGTTCCAGGCCCCGGTGCGCCGTTGCTTCCGGGTGACCTGCAGAGTTCATCCCGGCATCGTACGTGTGTCGGTGGCATGGGGGATGATCGGGGGAAAGGCGACGAACGAGGAGCGATGCGCAATGAGCCGGAGCGTCAGGACGAGGCCCGAGGGCAGTGGGCAGGGCCTGAACGAGGCCTATGACACGGCGCTGCTCGACCTGGACGGCGTGGTGTACGCCGGGGGCAACGCGATCGCTCACGCCGTCGAGTCCCTCGGTACTGCCCGGGACGGCGGCATGCGCCTGGCGTACGTCACCAACAACGCGCTCCGGACGCCCGACGCGGTGGCCGCGCATCTGACGGAGCTGGGGATAGCGACGGACGCCGGCGACGTCATCACCTCGGCGCAGGCGGTGGCCCGGTTGATCGCCGAGCAGGTGCCCTCGGGGGCGCGGGTGCTGGTGATCGGCGGTGAGGGGCTGCGCGTGGCGCTGCGCGAGCGCGGTCTCGAGCCTGTGGAGTCGGCCGAGGACGATCCGGCGGCCGTCGTGCAGGGGTTCGGCGGCCCGGAGCTGCCGTGGGGCCGGTTCGCCGAGGCCTGTTACGCGATTGCGCGCGGTGTCCCCTGGTACGCCTCCAACACGGACCTGACCATCCCGGGTGCCCGGGGGATCGCCCCGGGCAACGGCGCGGCGGTGGAGGTCGTGCGGATCGCGACCGGTGCCGAGCCGCAGGTCGCGGGGAAGCCGCTGCCCCCCATGCACCGGGAGACGATCCTGCGGACCGGTGCCCGGCGCCCGCTGGTGGTGGGCGACCGCCTGGACACCGACATCGAGGGGGCGTTCAACGGGGAGGTCGACTCGCTGCTCGTCCTGACCGGCGTGACCGACGGAGCGCTGTTGCTGGCGGCGCCGCCGCAGCACCGGCCGACGTACGTCGACGCCGACCTGCGCGGGCTGCTCACCGGCCAGCCGGAGGTCTTGGGCGGCGCGGACGACGGCTTCCGCTGCGGTGGCTGGACGGCGACGGCCGGTGAGGAGCGGCTGGAGCTGGCGGGCGAGGGCTCCGCGCCGGACGGGCTGCGTGCCCTGTGCGCGGCGGCCTGGACTGCGGGCGGGGAGCAGGGGTGCGCACTGGACTCGGGTAAGGCGCTGGCACGATTGGGGTTGTGAGGCGGCGTAAGGGGAAGGCACCCGTCCACGGGTGTGCGGGACGCCGGTTCGGGGTTTGTTGGCGACCTCGGGAATCGTGATCGATTAGCAGGGTAGGCTAACCTAACTGCGTGTTGGTCGACAGTCCCCCCGAACAGCGCGCGGAGACCGCTCCCGCGCCGCCCTCCAAGCGCCGCGTCCTGCGTGCCGCGGGGCTGCCCGTCTCCGTCGCGGTCCTGGTGCTCGTCGCGATGGCGAGCATCGCGATCGGTGCCAAGGACCTGTCCCTGGCGCAGGTCTGGCACGGCCTGTTCCACGACACGGGCACGTACGGCGACGTCGTCGTCGGCGAGCGGCTGTCGCGGACCGTGCTCGGCCTGCTGGCCGGCGCGGCCCTCGGTCTCGCGGGAGCCGTGCTGCAGGCACTCACCCGCAATCCGCTGGCCGATCCCGGACTGCTCGGCATCAACGCGGGCGCCTCGGCGGCCGTCGTCACCGGCATCACCTTCTTCGGTGTCACCTCCCTGACCGGGTACGTCTGGTTCGCCTTCGCCGGTGCGGCGGGCGTCGGCGCGCTGGTCTGGTTCCTGGGCGGCAGCCGGGGGGCCACGCCGGTGCGGCTGGTGCTGGCCGGCACCGCGATCAGCGCCGCACTCTTCGGCTACCTCCAGGCCGTGATGATCATGGACGACGCGGCGCTGGGCCGGATGCGCTTCTGGACGGTCGGTTCGCTCGCCTCGGCGACGACCGGGACCATCCGGGAAGTGCTGCCCTTCTTCGTGACGGGCACGGTCCTGGCGCTCGGGCTCTCCCGGCCGCTCAACGCCATGGAGATGGGCGACGACACCGCCAAGGCCCTCGGCGCCAACCTGAACCGGACCCGGGCGCTGTCCATGCTGGCCGCGACCGTGCTGTGCGGGGCCGCGACCGCCGCCTGCGGACCGATCGTGTTCGTCGGGCTGATGATCCCGCACATCGTCCGCTCCTTCACCGGCCCCGACATGCGCTGGATCCTCCCGTACGCGGCGATCCTGTCCCCGGTGCTGCTGCTCGGCGCGGACGTCCTCGGCCGGATCGTGGCACGGCCCTCGGAGCTCCAGGTGGGCATCGTCACCGCCGTCCTCGGCGGGCCGGTCTTCATCTTTCTCGTACGACGGCGGAGGACGGCCCAGCTGTGAAGACCGGGAAGACCGTGAAGACCAACCGCGCCGTGCGCAGCCCGGGTGGGCTGTCCTTCCGCCTGGACGTGCGGGCCACCGTCGTGGTCGCCCTGCTGCTGCTCCTCGCCCTCGCCGCGAGCGTGCTGCTGATCGGCACCGGCGACTTCGACATACCCGCCGCCGACGTGCTGAAGACCCTGGTCGGACAGGGCAACGCGGGGCAGGAGTTCATCGTCAACGAACTGCGGCTGCCGAGGGTCCTGGTCGGCCTGCTGGTCGGCGGCGCGCTCGGCGTCGGCGGCGCGCTCTTCCAGGCCATCTCCCGCAACCCGCTCGGCAGTCCGGACGTACTCGGCCTCGGACAGGGGGCGACGGCCGGCGCGCTCATCATGATCGTCCTGTTCTCCGGCAGCTCGGCCCAGGTCACCGTCGGCGCGCTCGTCGGCGGCCTGGTGACCGGTCTGGCCATCTATCTGCTCGCCTGGAAGCGTGGCGTGCACGGATACCGGCTGGTCCTGGTCGGCATCGGTGTGTCCGCGATCGTCACGGCGGTCAACGGCTACCTGCTCACCCGCGCCGACATCGTCGACGCCTCCCGCGCCGTCGTCTGGATGACCGGGTCCCTCAACGGCCGGGACTGGGACCAGGTCTGGCCCCTGCTCGCGCTGTGCACCGTGCTCGTGCCGCTCGTGCTCACCAACGGGCGGGCGCTGCGGATGATGGAGATGGGCGACGACGTCTCGTACGCCCTCGGTGTGCGCGTCGAGCGGGTGCGGGCGCTGCTGATGGTGGCCGCCGTCCTGCTCACCGCCGCCGCGACCGCCGCCGCCGGACCGGTCAGCTTCGTGGCGCTCACCGCGCCGCAGCTCGCCCGGCGCCTGACCCGCTCGCCCGGCCCCAACCTGGTGCCGTCCCTGTGCATGGGCGCCGCCCTCCTGGTCAGCGCGGACTGGATCTCGCAGCGGGTCTTCGGCGCCGACCAACTGCCCGTGGGCGTCGTCACCGGCGTACTCGGCGGCGTCTACCTGCTGTGGCTGCTGGTCACCGAGCGCAAGGCGGGCCGGATATGAGCGCCGGTGCCGGGAGCCGCAGCGGGCCGAACAACCAAAGGAGCAACGTGAACCGCCTGACCGCCGAGAACGTCACCCTCGCCTACGACCAGCGGGTCATCGCGGAGAAGCTGTCGGTGGAGATACCCGACAACTCCTTCACAGTGATCGTCGGCCCGAACGCGTGCGGCAAGTCCACACTGCTGCGGGCCCTGTCGCGGATGCTCAAGCCGAGCGAGGGCCGGGTGCTGCTCGACGGGTCGGTCATCCAGTCGATGCCCGCCAAGAAGGTGGCGCGGACCCTCGGCCTGCTGCCGCAGTCGTCCATCGCGCCCGACGGCATCACCGTCGGCGACCTCGTCGGCCGAGGCCGTTACCCGCACCAGGGCATCCTGCGCCAGTGGTCGACCGAGGACGAGCGGGTCGTCCAGGAGGCGATGGCGCAGACCGGCATCGCCGAGCTCGCCGACCGCTACGTCGACGAACTCTCCGGCGGCCAGCGCCAGCGCGTGTGGATCGCCATGGCACTCGCCCAGCAGACTCCGCTGCTGCTGCTCGACGAGCCGACGACGTACCTGGACATCCAGCACCAGATCGACGTCCTCGACCTGTGCGCGGAGCTCCACGAGGAGCAGGGCCGCACCCTCGTCGCCGTCCTGCACGACCTCAACCACGCCGCCCGCTACGCCACCCACCTCATCGCCCTGCGCGGCGGAGAGATCATCGCCGAGGGCGCGCCGAAGGACATCGTCACGGCCGACCTGGTCGAGCGGGTCTTCGGGCTGCGCTGCCAGGTCATCGACGACCCGGAGACGGGCACGCCGCTGGTGGTGCCGGCCGCTCGCAAGGGGCGCACCAAGCTGGAGAAGGCAGTCGCTACAGGAGCTTCCTGAGCCGGAACAGATCGCGCAGACCCGCCTCCAGCTTCACCCGGCCCGAGCCCCAGGCCCTGGCGAAGTTCAGTTCGCCCCCCACCAGGGCCACCAGGTCGTCGCCGGTCATCGCCAGTCTGATCTCCGCCCTCTCGCGCGGCGGGCCCTGCAGGGTCTCGCGCACGTCGATGCGGCCGTCCGCCATGCGTCCCGCGAAGGTGACGTCCAGGTCGGTGATGTGGCAGCTCACCGAGCGGTCCAGCTCCGTGGCCGCCCGGACGTCCCCTTCGGCGCCGCGCATGCTGTCCGAAAGCTTGTCGAGTGCGGCACGGCACTCCTCAGTCGTCGCCATCGGGACCGACCGTACCCCAGCGCCACGCGGTAGCGTCGGGGCATGAGCGACGCAGTACCGGAGCCGGAGTCCGAGCCCGAGGAGGCGGAGCCCGGGGAGCACGCCGGCCCCGGCTACGAGCCGGCCGCCCCCGCACCGCTGGACGTCCCGCGCGCCCCCACCGGGAACGCCGAGGTGGACGCCCGGCTGGCGCGGCTGGCCGACGCCGACCACCTGGCCACCGACGGACATGTCGAGGTGTACGAGGATGTACACCGGGGGCTGCGCGACGCGCTCACCGCGCTCGACGCCCGCCCGGGACCCCAGGGACCACCGGCGCCCCCGCCGCCATCACCGTACGACCGCAGGAGCTGAACCGAACGTGGCAGGAGTCGCACGCCGCCGTCTCGACGCGGAGCTGGTGCGCCGCAAGCTGGCGCGCTCGCGCGAGCACGCGAGCCAGCTGATCGCCGCCGGACGGGTCACCGTCGGCAAGACCGTCGCGACCAAACCCGCCACGCAGGTCGAGACCGCCGCCGCGATCGTGGTGACCTCCGACGACGACGACCCCGACTACGTCTCGCGCGGCGGCCACAAGCTCGCCGGGGCACTGTCGGCGTTCGTACCGCAGGGCCTCGTCGTCGAGGGGCGGCGGGCCCTGGACGCCGGCGCCTCCACCGGCGGCTTCACCGACGTACTGCTGCGCGCGGGCGCCGCCCACGTCGTCGCCGTGGACGTCGGATACGGACAACTCGCCTGGAGTCTCCGGCAGGATGAACGCGTCACCGTCAAGGACCGTACGAACGTACGCGAGTTGACGCCGGAAGCGATCGATGGGGAGCCCGTGGATCTGGTCGTGGGGGATCTGTCCTTCATCCCGCTCGGACTGGTACTGCCCGCCCTGGTGCGGTGCACCCGGCCGGGCGCAGACCTGGTGATGATGGTGAAGCCGCAGTTCGAGGTGGGGAAGGAGCGGCTGGGCAGCGGGGGAGTGGTACGCAGCGCGCAGCTGCGGGCCGAGGCGGTGCGGGGCGTCGCCCGGAAGGCCTGGGAGCTGGGGCTCGGAGTGAAGGGGGTCACCGCCAGTCCGCTGCCGGGTCCCTCCGGGAACGTCGAGTACTTTCTGTGGCTGCGGGCCGGCGCCGGTGCACTGGACCCGGCCGATGTCGATCGTGCAGTGGCGGAGGGGCCGCGTTGACACAGAACCGAGCGCGAACTGTTTTCCTGCTCGCCCACACCGGGCGCCCCGCCGCCATCCGCAGCGCGGAGCTGGTGGTCAAGGGGCTGCTGCGGGCCGGGATCGGCGTACGGGTCCTGGAGGCCGAGGCCCGCGACCTGCCGCTGCCGGGCGAGGTGGACCTGGTGGGCGAAGCCACTCCGCAGTGCCTGGACGGGTGCGAGCTGCTGATCGTGCTGGGCGGCGACGGCACCCTGCTGCGCGGCGCCGAGTTCGCCCGCGCCTCCGGGGTGCCGATGCTCGGCGTCAACCTCGGGCGGGTCGGCTTCCTCGCGGAGGCCGAGCGCGACGACCTGGACAAGGTCGTCGACCGGGTGGTGAACCGGGCCTACGAGGTCGAGGAGCGGATGACCGTCGACGTCGTCGTGCACCGCAACGGCGACATCGTGCACACCGACTGGGCGCTGAACGAGGCCGCCGTGCAGAAGGCCGGCGCGGAGAAGCTGCTGGAGGTCGTCCTGGAGATCGACGGGCGGCCGGTGACGGGGTTCGGCTGCGACGGCATCGTGCTGTCGACGCCGACCGGGTCGACGGCGTACGCCTTCTCGGCCGGCGGTCCCGTGGTGTGGCCCGAGGTGGAGGCGCTGCTGATGGTGCCGATCAGCGCCCACGCGCTGTTCGCGAAGCCGCTGGTGACCTCGCCGGACTCGGTGCTCGCGGTGGAGGTGCTGCCGCACGTTCCGCCGGGAGTGCTGTGGTGCGACGGGCGGCGGACGGTGGAGTTGCCGCCCGGGGCGCGGGTGGAGGTGCGGCGGGGGGCGGTGCCGGTGCGGCTGGCCCGGCTGCACCATGCGTCGTTCACCGACCGGTTGGTCGCGAAGTTCGCGTTGCCGGTCTCCGGGTGGCGCGGGGCGCCGCACTAGCGGTCTCGAAGGGGTGGTTCGGTGCGTCGCGGGGTGCGGGTGCGTTGTGGCTGGTCGCGCAGTTCCCCGCGCCCCTGGCGGTATAACGCTTCCCTGCGTGACAGGGGCGGCCTGTGTGCGCTTTCCGGCCTCGACCTCGTATGGTCGTGTCCGTGCTTGAGGAGATGCGGATACGGTCGCTCGGGGTCATCGACGACGCCGTGGTCGAGCTGTCGCCCGGGTTCACCGCTGTCACCGGTGAGACGGGTGCCGGCAAGACCATGGTGGTCACCAGCCTGGGCCTGCTGCTGGGCGGACGCGCGGACGCGGCGCTCGTGCGGATCGGCGCGAAGAGCGCGGTCGTCGAGGGGCGCATCGCCGTGCCCGACGACGCCGCTGCCGCCGTGCGGGCCGAGGAGGCCGGGGCCGAGCTGGACGACGGGGCGCTGCTGATCAGCCGTACCGTTTCCGCCGAGGGGCGCTCGCGCGCCCATCTGGGCGGGCGGTCGGTGCCGGTGGGGATGCTCGCCGAGCTGGCCGACGAGCTGGTGGCCGTGCACGGGCAGACCGACCAGCAGGGGCTGCTCAAGCTGTCCCGGCAGCGGCAGGCGCTCGACCGGTACGCGGGCGACGCGGTCGCCGGGCCGCTCGCCAAGTACGCCGAGGCGTACCGGCGGCTGCGGGCCGTCGCCACCGAGCTGGACGAGATCACCACGCGCGCGCGGGAACGCGCCCAGGAGGCCGACCTGCTGCGCTACGGCCTCGACGAGGTCGCCGCGGTCGAGCCGCGCGCCGATGAGGACGTGGAGCTGGCGGAGGAGGCGGAGCGGCTGGGCCACGCCGAGGCGCTCGCGTCGGCCGCCACGGCCGCCCACGCCGCCCTCGCGGGCAACCCCGAGGACCCCGAGGGCGTGGACGGCGCGACGCTCGTCGCGGGCGCGCAGCGGGCCCTGGACGCCGTACGCTCCCACGACCCGGCGCTGGCCGCGCTCGCCGAGCGGATCGGCGAGATCGGCATCCTGCTGCGCGACGTGGCCGGGGAACTCGCCGGATACGCCGACGACCTGGACGCCGACCCGCTGCGGCTTGCGGCGGTCGAGGAGCGCCGGGCCGCGCTCACCGCGCTGACCCGGAAGTACGGCGAGGACATCGCCGCCGTGCTGAGCTGGGCCGAGCAGGGCGCCGCGCGGCTGACCGAGCTGGACGGCGACGACGACCGGATCGGGGAGCTGACCGCCGAGCGGGACGCGCTGCGGGTGGAACTGGGCGGGCTCGCCCAGGCGCTGACCGACGCGCGCACCGAGGCCGCCGAGCGGTTCGCCGCCGCCGTGACCGCCGAGCTGGCGTCGCTCGCCATGCCCCACGCGCGCGTGTCGTTCGAGATCCGGCAGACCGAGGACGAGCAGGGCGTCGAGGTCGGTGGGCGCACGGTGGCCTACGGACCGTCGGGCGTCGACGAGGTCGAGCTGCTGCTCGCCCCGCACCCCGGCGCGCCGCCCCGGCCGATCGCCAAGGGCGCGTCCGGCGGTGAGCTGTCGCGCGTGATGCTGGCCGTGGAGGTCGTCTTCGCGGGCACCGATCCCGTGCCGACGTACCTCTTCGACGAGGTCGACGCCGGGGTCGGCGGCAAGGCGGCGGTGGAGATCGGCCGGCGGCTCGCACGGCTGGCCAGGAGCGCGCAGGTCGTGGTCGTCACCCACCTGCCGCAGGTGGCCGCGTTCGCAGACCGGCAGCTGCTGGTGGAGAAGACCAACGACGGCTCGGTGACCCGCTCCGGCGTGAAGGTCCTCGAGGGCGAGGAGCGCGTCCGGGAGCTCTCCCGGATGCTCGCCGGCCAGGAGGACTCGGAGACGGCCCGCGCCCACGCGGAGGAACTGCTGGAGACGGCCCGCGCGGACCAGTAGCAGCGGCGTGCCCCCGCGCCCCGGACACCGGGGCACGCGTGCCCCGCGCGCCGGCGGGATGAGCCCGGGGCCGGGGGCGGGCCACGCCGGTCGCGCCCTGGGCTGTGCGTCGTACTCGTGTCGGCTGTGCCTGTGTCGGCTGCGGCGTGATCCCGGGCGGTCTGGCGCGCGTCGGGTTTCGGGGGGCGGGATGGAGGCCGGGTCGGTGGAGGGCCACGCCGGTCGGGCTCTGGGCTGTGCGTCGTACCCGTGTCGGCTGTGCCTGTGCCTGTGTCGGCTGTGGGGCTTCGGCGTGATCCCGGGCGGTCTGGCGCGCGCCGGATTTCGGGGGGCGGGACGGAGGCCGGGGTCGGTGGAGGGCCACGCCGGTCGCGCTCTGGGCCGTGGGTCGTGCTCGTGTCGGCTGTGGCGCACCGGTGTGATGGCGGGGCGTGTCCGGTGGTTCGCGCCGCAATCACTCGTACGAGTGACGCTGATCCCCGTAGTCGTCCCGCCGTCGGTCCCGTCGTGGCGGTCGTCGTTCCCGGAACACCCGTACGGCCTGGCATCCTTGACGGAGCGGCGCATCGGAATCCGCGCGGCGCACCCCGTCCGCACCATCCTTCTGTACGTTCTTCGTGACCGTCCCCCGCCGAACCAGGAGCCCCGGCCAGTTGACCCCCGTGAGCAGCCACTCACCGCACGGCCAGTCGCCGCTGCGCACCGTGCAGGTGCTGGGCGGCGGCAACGCCGGCAGCAGCGCGCACGTGCGCTCACTGGCCGCGGGGCTCGTCGCACGGGGCGTGAAAGTGACGGTGTGCGCCCCCTCCGATGCGGAGTGCACCTACGACTTCACGGGCGCGGGGGCCGACCACGTGCACGTGCCGCGCAGCAGCGACCCCGTCTCCGTGGCCGCGCTGCGGACGGTGTGCGCCAACGCCGACCTGGTGCACGCGCACGGGCTGCACGCCTCCTTCCGGGCCGCACTCGCCCTCGGCGGACGGCGGGTGCGCACTCCGCTCGTCGTCACCTGGCACGACCGGGTGCACGCCGAGGGGGCCCGCGCCCACCTGCTGCGCGTGCTGGAGCGGCGGGTGATGAAGGCCGCCACCGTGGTCCTGGGCGCCACCTCGGAGCTGGTCGACGGGGCGCGGCGGACGGG
This sequence comes from Streptomyces sp. NPDC093065, assembly GCF_044754585.1. Classification (NCBI taxonomy): domain Bacteria; kingdom Bacillati; phylum Actinomycetota; class Actinomycetes; order Kitasatosporales; family Streptomycetaceae; genus Streptomyces; species Streptomyces sp. NPDC093065. The sequence continues at coordinate 13,126 of NZ_JBIVPJ010000020.1, forward strand.
TGCCCGGGACGCCCGGCTCGGCCCCGTCGCGCTCCCCGCCCGGCCTAACCCGGCGGCCGGTCCCGAGGACCCCGACCGGCTGCGCCCCAAGGTCCGGGCCGAACTCGGCGCCGTCGACCGCCCGCTGCTGATCGCCGTCGGCTCCCTCGACCGGCACCGGGGCTACGACGTCCTGCTCGACGCCGCCCGCGGGTGGCGCCGCCTCGACCCGGCGCCGATGGTCGTCGTGGCCGGGGAGGGGCCGCTGCGGGGGGAGTTGCAGGCGCGGATCGAGGGCGAGGAGCTTCCGGTGGTGCTCGTCGGCAGCCGCGACGACGTGCCCGAACTGCTGGCTGCGGCCGACCTCACGCTGCTGCCGAGCCGCCGGGAGCCGGGGCGCTCCGTTCTCGCCCAGGAGGCCCTCCACGCGCGCGTGCCGCTCGTCGCGAGTGACGTCGGCGGCATCCCCGAACTGGTCGGCGACGCCGCCGAACTCGTGCCGCCCGGCGACGCGGCAGCGCTCGCGGAGACCGTGGTCCGCCTGCTCGACACCCCCGCACGCCGGGACGAGCTGCGGGAGCGGGGCACGCGGCAGGCGGCCACCTGGCCGACCGAGGACGAGACCGTCGCCCAGGTCCTGAGCGTCTACGACGAGTTGACGCAGCCCACGCCGTTGCTCTAGGCACCCGTCACGGGCCCGCGGTCACGGAACGTGCCGGCGCGCGCGCAGGGCCAGGCTCAACGCCAGTACGGTCTGCGGGTCGTCGAGGTCCGTGCCCAGCAACTCCCCGATCCGGGCCAGCCGGTTGTACAGCGTCTGCCGGTTGAGGTGGAGCTCGCGTGCCGTCTCCGCCTTGCGGCCGGCGTGGGCCAAGTACGTCTGGAGGGTGGGCAGCAGAGGCGGTTTCGAGCGGGCGTCGTGGTCACGCAGCGGGCCGATCGCCCGGTCCACGAACGCCGCGAGGTCCGGATGGCCGCGCAGCCGCCACAGCAGCAGGTCGATGTCCAGACGCCGGGCGTCGTACCAGGGCCGGTCGGTGAGGCCCTGCGCCGCGGTCGCCGTCTCCGCCGCGTGCCTGAGGCCCGCCGACGCCGCCGCCCAGCCGCCGGACACCCCCACGACCACGACCGGCGGCTGCGCCCCCGGCCGTCGCATCCCGGCCCGCTCCACGCCCGCCCGCAGCGCCGCCGCGACCCGGTCCGCGATCGCCGTCCGCTCCGACTCGGAGCGCAGCCCCAGCAGCAGCGGCACCCGGCCCTCCACCGGCCGTACGCCCAGCAGCACCGGAACCCCCACCGACGCCAGCTCCTCGGCGACCGCGCGGGCCAGCACGGCCCAGCCGCCGCCCGCCGGGGACAGGGCGTCGCCGAGCCGCATCACCACCGGGAGCAGTGGGCCGGTGCCCGGCTTGAAACCCAGGACGCGGGCCTGCGCGGGGGCGTCCTCCGCGGTGATCCGGCCCTCGGCGAGGTCGGTGAGGAAGTCGCCCCGCCCGCGCGCCGCCAGCTCCTCCTCCTGCCGCGCCTGCATCAGCACCACGGCGAGGATGCCGGCCGTCCGCTCCGCCGCCATCCGGTGCACCGGCGCCAGCGGGGACCGTACTGGCAGCAGGACGAGGCGCGCCCGGACCGACCCGGCGCCGGGCCCGCCACCCGGTACGTCCACGAGGACCGAGCCCGCCGGGGGCGGAGCGTCCTTGTGCGGGCCCCGCAGCCCCTCCCACACCTGGAGGGGGTCGGCGCCCTCGGGCCCGGAACCGGCTGCGTACAGCAGGCGTCCGTCGGGGGTCTCCAGGAACACGGGGTTGCCGGCGAAGTCGGCCAGGATGGCCAGCACCTGGGGCACCCCGCCTCCGCCCAGCAGCGCCTCGGTGCAGCGGCGATGCACCTCCTCGGCCCGCTGCAGCAGGGTGTAGTGGCCGTTGACGATCTCGGTGTGGATCTCCTCGGTGACCGTCACGAACGGCACCTCGCGGTGCAGCTGGACCAGCGGCAGCCCGGCCGAGCGGGCCGTGTCCACCAGCGCCGCCGGCAGCCGGGCGAAGCGCGGGCCCAGCTCCACCACGAGGGCCGCGATGCCGCGCTCGGCCAGCGTGCGGACGAACGCCCGCTGCTCGGCGGGACGGGTGCCCAGGCCGTACCCCGTGGTCAGCAGCAGTTCGCCGCCCTTGAGGAGCGAGGCGATGTTGGGCACCTCCCCGGCGTGCACCCAGCGCACCGTGCGGTGCAGGCGTTCGGCACCCGCGACGACCTCCGGCAGACCGCTGCGCAGACCGGGCAGCTCCAGTGCCCGCCGCACCGTGATCCCGGCGCCCTGGGTGTCGAATCCGCTGTTCATGCCGCTGTCCATGAGCCGGACGCTACCCGGCGCGGCCCCACCCGGGACATCCACCGGGCCCCCGGGGGTCGGCGGGCGGCGGATGGGTAGGGCACCGGACATGGACATCACCGTTGTGGCCGCCGCACGTGAGGACGCGAGTCCCCTGGACGAGCCCTTGCGCGTGGCGCGGCAGGCCGACCGGCTGGGTTACCCCGAGGTGTGGCTGGGTGAGGGGCCGACCTGGGACGCGTTCGTGCTGTCCGCCGCCGTCGGCGCGGGCACGCGGCGCGTCGCGCTCACCGCCGGGCCGGTCGCCGTGTCGGTGCGCGACCCGTACGGCATCGCGCGGGGCGCCGCCTCCGCGGCCTCGGTCACCGGACGCCCGGTCGGCGTCGCGCTCGGCACCTCCAGCAAGCGGGTGGTCGAGGGGGTGCACGGCCGGGCCAGGGAACGTCCGGCGGCCGTGCTGGAGGCGACCGCCGCGGCGCTGCGGGAGCTGCTCCACGGAGTGCCCGGCGAGCCCGTCGTGCCCGGCAGCGCCTTCCCCCGCCGCCACCGGCCGCCGGGCGGTCCGCTCACCGTGGCGGCCTTCGGGGACCGCGCGATCTCCGTCGCCGCCCGGTACGCCGACCGCATGCTCCTCGACGTCGTCTCGCCCGAGCAGGTCCGCGCCCTGCGCGTCAAGCTGCTCGCGGCCTGCGGCGAGGCCGGCCGGACGACCCCGCCGACGCTGGCCGCCTGGGTACCCGCCGCCGTCGACCCCGACCCCGCCTCCCTCACCCAGATCATGCGCAGCGTCGTGGGCTATCTCACGGTGCCCGGCTACCGCGAGATGTTCGAGGAGGCCGGCTTCGGCGAGGCGGTCGCGCTGGCCCGTACGGGGGCCGACGCGGACACCCTCCTGCGGACGCTGCCGAAGGAGGCGGCGGCCACCGTGGGCCTGATCGGCGACGTGGACACCGTACGGGCTCGTACGGGGGCGTACGCGGAGGCGGGCCTGGACGAGATCGCGCTGGTACCGGCGACGGCGGGCGACCCGGGCGGAGAACGAACCCTGACGGCGCTGGCCCCCTGAACGGCGGACCGGCCCAGGGACAGCCCGCCGCCGGGCCACCACAGCCCGGGGCGGATTCCCGGGAGCCGTGTCCCCCGGAGTGGGCGCCGCGGGTGGCCGGCGCTTCCACGGCCGTGGACGGGAAGGGATCCGGGATCCGGGTGCTTCAGCAGTCGGGGCGCACGCGGGGACCTGAGTTCCGTACCACCGACAGGCCGCCGAGCAGCACGGCGCAGGCCCCCGAGCCACCCGCCCTTCGTTCCGGTGCCCCGAGCGCTCAGCCCCCGTACGCCCCGCTCGCCGTCAGCCTGAGGGCCGTGTCGATCAGGGGCACGTGGCTGAAGGCCTGCGGGAAGTTGCCGACCTGGCGCTGCAGGCGCGGGTCCCACTCCTCGGCGAGGAGACCGATGTCGTTGCGCAGGGACAGCAGCTTCTCGAAGAGCTTCCTCGCCTCGTCCACCCGGCCGATCATCGCCAGGTCGTCGGCCATCCAGAACGAGCAGGCCAGGAAGGCGCCCTCGTCGCCCGGCAGACCGTCGACGCCCTCGTCCTCGCCGTCCGTCGGGTAGCGCAGGATGAATCCGTCCGAGGTGGACAGCTCCCGCTGGATGGCCTCGATGGTGCCGATGACCCGCTTGTCGTCCGGCGGCAGGAAGCCCATCTGCGGAATCAGCAGCAGGGAGGCGTCCAGCGCCTGCGAGCCGTAGGACTGCGTGAACGTGTTGCGTTCCTTGTCGTAGCCCTTCTCGCACACGTCCCGGTGGATGTCGTCGCGCAGTTGCTTCCAGCGCTCCAGCGGGCCGTCCGCGTCGCCGGACTCGATCAGCTTGATGGTGCGGTCGACCGCGACCCAGGCCATCACCTTGGAGTGCACGAAATGGCGGCGCGGTCCGCGCACCTCCCAGATGCCCTCGTCCGGCTCGTGCCAGTGGGACTCCAGGTAGCGGATCAGCTTGAGCTGGAGCACCGAGGCGTAGTCGTTGCGGGCCAGGCCCGTCATGTGGCCCAGGTGCAGGGCCTCGGTCACCTCGCCGTAGACGTCGAGCTGCAGCTGGTGGGCCGCGCCGTTGCCCACCCGGACCGGGGTGGAGTTCTCGTAGCCGGGCAGCCAGTCCAGCTCCGCCTCGCCCAGTTCCCGCTCGCCGGCGATGCCGTACATGATCTGCAGGTTCTCGGGGTCGCCGGCGACCGCGCGCAGCAGCCACTCGCGCCAGGCGCGGGCCTCCTCGCGGTAGCCGGTGCGCAGCAGCGAGGACAGGGTGATCGCGGCGTCGCGCAGCCAGGTGTAGCGGTAGTCCCAGTTGCGGACGCCGCCGATGTCCTCCGGCAGGGAGGTGGTGGGCGCGGCGACGATGCCGCCGGTGGGGGCGTACGTCAGGGCCTTCAGCGTGATCAGGGAACGCACCACCGCCTCCCGGTAGGGACCGTGGTACGTACAGTGCTCGACCCAGTCGCGCCAGAAGTCCTCGGTGGCCACCAGGGACTGCTCGGGCTCCGGCAGCGCCGGCGGCTCCTTGTGCGAGGGCTCCCACGAGATGGTGAACGCGATCCGGTCGCCCGGCGCCACCGTGAAGTCCGCGTACGTGGTCAGCGCCTTGCCGTAGGTCTCCGCCTCCGTGTCGAACCACACGGAGTCCGGGCCCGCGACGGCCACCGTGCGGCCCTCCTGCTTGTGCACCCAGGGGACGACCCGGCCGTAGCTGAACCGCATCCGCAGCTCCGAGCGCATCGGCACCCGGCCGGAGACGCCCTCCACGATGCGGATCAGCTGCGGCGCGCCGTCGCGCGGCGGCATGAAGTCGATCACCCGGACGGTGCCGCGCGGGGTGTCCCACTCGGACTCCAGGATCAGCGAGTCGCCGCGGTAGGTCCGCCGGGCCGAGGTGGGCGGTTCGGCGCCGGGGGCGTAGGCGGGGCCGAGCCGCCAGAAACCGTGCTCCCCGGTGCCCAGCAGGCCGGCGAAGATGGCATGCGAGTCGAAGCGGGGCAGGCACAGCCAGTCGACTGTGCCGTCCCGGCAGACCAGGGCAGCGGTCTGCATGTCTCCGATGAGTGCGTAGTCTTCGATGCGCCCGGCCACGTGCAACTCCAGTCGAACGGCCACGTCACCCCGCGTGGGGGCGGTCGCTAGTGCGGTCAGCGGTCAAGGGTGGGGTCAGGGATGTGTGTCAGGGAATGTGTGTCGAGGGACGCGTGCCATGCGTCTCATGCCTCTTGAGTCATGAAGCAAAGCAGCCGTTCGGCCGTGAAGCCAAACGTGGTCTCCCGAACGACAATTGTTGCTCAACGAACTGACGAGCTCTCGTTGTTCCGGTGCTGACGGGCGAGGGGTGGTGCCGTGTCGCCGGGCGGGCTCGGCAGCGAACGTCCGAGCAGGATACGACGCACGTAGATGATCTGTGTGCCGCTCCGGGCAACCCGGGTCCGCCGAACGGGTGACCACCGGGTGAGGAAACGGTAACGCTCCCTCCTGCGTGTCCGGGCGTGCGCGGAGGGTGGCCGGAAGCCACCGCCCCGAGGCGCTGTTACGCTGGTAGCCCGTGGACCGGTGGGAGAAAAACCCCGGAACCGCAGCGACGGCGCCGCCGACGACTCCCGGGACGACCGGGGCGGAGGACGAACGCACCGCACCCCAGACCGCGACCACGGGAGCCCCCTCTTGGCCATGCCGCCCACTGTTTTTCGAAACAGCACAGCCTCGACGACCAAGCACATCTTCGTCACCGGGGGTGTCGCCTCCTCGCTCGGCAAGGGGCTCACCGCCTCCAGCCTCGGCATGCTGCTCAAGGCCCGGGGCCTGCGCGTCGTGATGCAGAAGCTCGACCCGTACCTGAACGTCGACCCCGGCACGATGAACCCCTTCCAGCACGGTGAGGTCTTCGTCACCAACGACGGTGCCGAGACCGACCTGGACATCGGACACTACGAGCGCTTCCTCGACCGTGACTTGGACGGCACCGCCAACGTGACCACAGGCCAGGTGTACTCGGCCGTGATCGCCAAGGAGCGGCGCGGCGAGTACCTGGGCGACACCGTGCAGGTCATCCCGCACATCACCAACGAGATCAAGCACCGCATCCGCCGCATGGCGACGGACGAGGTCGACGTCGTGATCACCGAGGTCGGCGGCACGGTCGGCGACATCGAGTCGCTGCCGTTCCTGGAGACCGTCCGCCAGGTCCGGCACGAGGTCGGCCGCGACAACGTCTTCGTCGTCCACATCTCGCTCCTGCCCTACATCGGCCCTTCGGGTGAGCTGAAGACCAAGCCGACCCAGCACAGCGTCGCCGCCCTGCGCAACATCGGCATCCAGCCGGACGCGATCGTGCTGCGCTGCGACCGCGAGGTCCCGACGGCGATCAAGCGCAAGATCTCCCTGATGTGCGACGTCGACGAGGACGCGGTCGTGGCCTGCCCCGACGCCCGGTCGATCTACGACATCCCGAAGGTCATCCACACCGAGGGTCTGGACGCCTACGTCGTACGCAAGCTGGACCTGCCGTTCCGCGACGTGGACTGGACGACCTGGGACGACCTGCTCGACCGCGTGCACAAGCCCGAGCACGAGATCGTCATGGCCCTGGTCGGCAAGTACATCGACCTGCCCGACGCCTACCTCTCGGTCACCGAGGCGCTGCGCGCGGGCGGTTTCGCCAACCGGGCCCGCGTGAAGATCAAGTGGGTCACGTCCGACGACTGCAAGACCCCGGCCGGCGCCGAGGCGCAGCTCGGCGACGTCGACGCGATCTGCATTCCGGGCGGCTTCGGCGAGCGCGGCGTGACGGGCAAGGTCGGCGCGATCAAGTACGCCCGCGAGAACAGGATCCCGCTGCTCGGCCTCTGCCTGGGCCTGCAGTGCATCGTCGTCGAGGCCGCGCGCAACCTGGTGGACATCGCGGACGCCAACTCCACCGAGTTCGACCCCGCCACCGCCCACCCGGTCATCTCCACCATGGCCGAGCAGCTGGACATCGTGGCCGGCGAGGGCGACCTGGGCGGCACGATGCGGCTCGGCATGTACCCGGCGAAGCTGGCCGAGGGTTCCATCGTGCGCGAGGTGTACGACGGCAAGGAGTACGTCGAGGAGCGGCACCGTCACCGTTACGAGGTGAACAACGCCTACCGCGCGGAGCTGGAGAAGAAGGCCGGCATCCTCTTCTCGGGCACCTCCCCGGACGGCAAGCTCGTCGAGTACGTCGAGTACCCGCGCGACGTCCACCCCTACCTGGTCGCCACACAGGCCCACCCGGAGCTGCGCTCGCGCCCGACCCGCCCGCACCCGCTCTTCGCCGGGCTGGTCAAGGCCGCGGTCGAGCGGAAGACGTCGAAGTAACACACCAGTTGTACGGTTGGCCGGGGCACGCGCACTCAACGGCGCGGGCCCCGGCTTTCGCGTACGTCTGGAAGGGCAGGTCACCGATGACGGGCAGCACGATCAAGGACACTCCCGAGGAGTGGGAGATCCGGGGCAGCCAGACTCCCTTCCGGGGCAAGAAGACCTCGGTCCGCACGGACGACGTGGTCATGCCCGACGGCTCCGTGGTGACCCGCGACTACCAGGTCCACCCCGGCTCCGTGGCCGTCCTCGCCCTCGACGGCGAGGGCCGGGTGCTGGTCATCCGGCAGTACCGGCACCCCGTGCGCGAGAAGCTGTGGGAGATCCCGGCCGGGCTGCTCGACGTCCCCGGCGAGAACCCGCTGCACGCCGCCCAGCGCGAGCTGTACGAGGAGGCGCACGTCAAGGCCGAGGACTGGCGGGTCCTGACCGACGTCTACACCACCCCCGGCGGCTGCGACGAGGCCGTACGGATCTTCCTCGCCCGGGGCCTGTCCGAGGCCGCGGGCAAGCGCTTCGAGGTCGAGGACGAAGAGGCCGACATGGAGCTGGCGCGGGTGCCCGTCGCGGACCTGGTCCGGGGTGTGCTCGCGGGGGAGCTGCACAACAACTGCCTGGTCGTGGGCGTGCTCTCGCTGGTCGCGGCGGAGCGGGGCGACGGCCTCGACGTCCTCCGCCCGGCCGAGGCGCCGTGGCCGGCGCGGCCCTTCGAGGCCTGAGGCCCGTCCGGCGGTTCAGGCCGCGGGGAACCCGTGGTGCCTCGATGTCGCTGGTGATTGTCGCTGGTGAGCAAGGCAATGGGCCCTCCAGCGAGCGCAGCCGAGCGCGGGGGAGCCGGCAAGCGACGACACACCGCCTGGGATACCTCCCATGCCCGTGAGCCCCGTGAGCCCCGTGAGCCCCGTGAGCCCCGTGAGCCCCGTGAGCCCCCTGAGCCAGTAGGGAAGGGCGTGCCGACCCCCGCGTCTGAGGCCTGAGCCGCCGGACAGGTCCCAGGGTGCGGCGGGAATCCCGGGGCGCGCGGGTGCGGGCGCCGTCGCGCCGGTCGCGCGGCGGCCGGGTCTTTGGCAGTGGCCCGGTTTCCAGGTGTCGCCCGCGGCCGGGCCTCGGTCGTCCGGTGTCGTCCTGGTCGGGGCCGGGGGACGGGGCCCGGGGGCGCCTGCCGGGAGCGGGCGGCACCGGGGCGCGCGGGTGCGGGCGCCGTCGCGTCGGTCGCGCGGCGGCCGGGTCTCTGGCAGTGGCCCGGTTTCCAGGTGTCATCCGTGGCCGGGCCTCGGCTGTCCGGTGTCGTCCTGGTCGGGGGCCGGGCCGGGGCCAGGGGCCGATGGCGCCTGCCGGGAGCGGGCGGTCGGTTCCGGCACGGGCCGGAAGGCGCCCGGGGGCCAGCTGCCCGAGGCCGGGCCCGGTCCCGCTCCCGGGCGGGGCCCGCTCGCGGAACTGCGCAGGTCGATGTGACGATCGGTTGATCCGATCAGGGGATCTGCCCGCCGCGCTCCGCCCGGAACGTCGCAGAGCGTGAACTAGGCTCGGGAATCGCCCGAACCGGGCTTCCGGCGGGCACCGGCGTGCGGTGGGATCGGGAGTGTGGCCCGTGACGGATCAGGCGGTGGACACGGACGGCGCACGGCTGTCCCACGACCCTGCCGAGGAGAGCGGATTCCTCGGCCGCACCCGGGAGCTCAAGGAGCTGCGCGCCGACATCGAGCGCGCCGGCCTGGACACCCTCTCCGGCCGCAAGGCCCCCCGCGCGCGCGTGCTGCTCATCGCGGGCCGGCCCGGCTCGGGGCGCACCGCGCTCGCCGAAGAGCTGGCCGCGCAGGTCGCGGACGCCTACCCCGACGGCGTGCTGCGGGCCCGGCTGAGCGAGCCCGACGGCACCCGCGTGCCCGTCGAACGCCTCGCCCGGGAGCTGCTCACCGAGCTGGACCGCACCGCCCCGCCCGGCGCCGACGAGGACGACCTCACCGAGGCCCTGCGCGACGCGCTCGCCGAGCGCAGGGCCCTGCTCCTGCTCGACGCCGTCGCCGACGCGGAGCAGGTCGACGCGCTGCTGCCGGACACCCCCGACTGCCTGGCCGTCGCCGTGGCCGAGGGCCCGCTGACCGGCATCGCGGACGTCCGGCCGTGCACGCTGGGGGGCCTGGACACCAAGTCGGCCGTGGAGCTGCTGTCACGCCGGACCGGCTCGGTGCGCATCACCGTCGACCCCCGGGCCGCCGAACAGCTGGTCGAGCTCTGCCAGGCCCAGCCCGCCGCCCTGACCCTGGCCGGCGGCTGGCTCGCGGCCCGTCCCCAGGCGGCCGTCGCCGACCTCGCCAAACACCTCCACGCGGAGAACGAGGAAGGCAGCGCGCTCGCCCGTGTCTTCCGCCTCGTCTACGCGTCCCTGCCCAGCTCGGCCGCCCGGATGCTGCGGCTGCTCTCCCTGGCCCCGGCGGGCCTGGTCGACCCGCACACCGCCTCCGCGCTCGCCGGCTGCTCCGTGAACGGCGCCCGCGGCACCCTGGACGACTTCGTCACCCTCGGCCTGCTGCGCGCCGCCGACTCACCGCTGCCCGAGTACGAGGTCCCCGGGTGCCTGCACGCGCAGCTGCGGCACCTCGCGCGCAAGCACGACCGGCCCGCCGAGCTCCAGCTGGCCCGCGCCCGCATGCTGGAGCGGACCGTGCGGCTGCTCCAGTCCTGCCGTGCGGTCACCGAGACCGACAGCCCGCAGGCCCGCGAGAAGCTCCTCACCACGCCGCGCGACCTGCGCTTCCCGCATCCCAGGGCCGCCGCCGACTGGCTGCGTGCCCGGCGTCCCGCCCTGCTGGCCGCGGCCCGCCTCGCGGTCGCCGACGGCGAGCTGGACACCCTCGCCCGCAGACTCATGTCCCAGCTGGTGCGGGCCATGGTCGCCCACTTCGGCACCCGGGCCGCGGCCCCCGACCTGTACGGCATCCACCGCCTCGTCCTCGACGTGGCCGAGCGCCGCGAGCTGCCCCGGGAGCAGGCCGCGGCCCTGCTGAACCTGGCCGACCTGGACGCCCGCACCGGCCGTACCGCCGAGGCCCTGGTGCGCTACCGGGCCGCGCTGGACGCCGGACGCGAGGCCGACGACCCGTACGCGACCGGCCGCGCGATGGAATCCGTGGGCGGCGCACACCTGGAGCTCGGGGACTACGACCGCGCCGCCGACTGGTTCGGCAGGGCCCTCGCCCAGCGCCTCGCCCGGGACGAGCGGGCCGACGCCGCCCGGGTCTACGGCAGGCTCGCCACCGCCCACACCTACGCCGGACGCTACGGCGAGGCGGTACGGGCCTGGCGGGCGGCCGTCGCCGGGTACCGCAAGTGCGAGGACGTGGCAGCGCACGCGCGGGCGCTGTCCGAGCTGGCCCGGGTCCAGGAGTACGCCGGACGCCCCGAGGAGTCGCTGCGCACCTGCCAGGAGGCCGTCGACTGGGCCCGCCGGGCCGAGGACGACCGGCTCCAGGCCGCCCTGCACCTGCGGCTCGCCGACACCCTCGACCGGCTCGGCGATCCCACGGCGGCCGGACTGCAGCGGAGTGCGGCCGAACGCATGCTGAGGGAAGATCCCGCAGACGCCTGCGAAATCCGCAGCGCAGTGACTGAAGATTGATGCTTTGGAAGGCTAGACAGAGGGAACGCCTTCATTAAACTGGCTCTGCCGCACTTTCTCCTGCGGTCTGACCCGGTGTGCCCGCGCTTGAACGGGTATGCCTTGTAATAGCCCATCCTCTGAGCCAAGGACCGTGATCCACGTGAAGGTCGGCATCCCCCGCGAGGTCAAGAACAACGAGTTCCGGGTGGCCATCACCCCCGCCGGCGTGCACGAGCTGGTGCGCCACGGTCACCAGGTGGTCATCGAGCGCGACGCCGGCATCGGTTCCTCGATCCCGAACGAGGAGTACGTCGCGGCCGGCGCGCGGATACTCGACACCGCCGACGAGGTCTGGGCCACCGCGGACCTCCTCCTGAAGGTCAAGGAGCCGATCGCGGAGGAGTACCACCGCCTGCGCAAGGACCAGACGCTCTTCACCTACCTGCACCTGGCCGCCTCGAAGGACTGCACGGACGCGCTCATCGAGTCCGGCACCACCGCCATCGCCTACGAGACGGTCGAGCTGCCCAGCCGCGCGCTGCCGCTGCTCGCCCCCATGTCCGAGGTCGCGGGCCGGCTGGCCCCCCAGGTCGGTGCCTACCACCTGATGGCCGCCAACGGCGGCCGCGGTGTGCTGCCCGGCGGAGTCCCCGGTGTGCTCGCGGGCCGCGCCGTCGTCATCGGCGGCGGCGTCTCCGGCTGGAACGCGGCACAGATCGCCATCGGCCTGGGCTTCCACGTCACCCTGCTCGACAAGGACATCACCAAGCTCAAGGAAGCCGACAAGATCTTCGGCACGAAGATCCAGACCGTCGTCTCCAACGCCTTCGAGCTGGAGAAGGCCTGCCTGGAGGCCGACCTCGTGATCGGCGCCGTGCTGATCCCGGGCGCCAAGGCCCCGAAGCTGGTCACCAACGAGCTGGTGTCCCGGATGAAGCCCGGAAGTGTCCTTGTCGACATCGCGATCGATCAGGGCGGCTGCTTCGAGGACTCCCACCCGACCACCCACGCCGAGCCGACTTTCCCGGTCCACAACTCGGTCTTCTACTGCGTCGCCAACATGCCCGGCGCGGTGCCCAACACGTCCACCTACGCGCTCACCAACGCCACGCTGCCGTACATCGTGGAGCTGGCCAACCGTGGCTGGGCCGAGGCGCTGCGCCGCGACCCCGCGCTGGCCAGGGGCCTCAACACCCATGACGGCAAGGTCGTTTACAAGGAGGTCGCCGAGGCGCACGGCCTGGAGCACGTCGAGCCGGCCTCGCTGCTCGCCTGACCTGCCGCCCGGCCGACCGGCCGGCCCGCGTGGCCGGTAAATCGGCTAAGTCATCAACCGGGAAAGGCGATACGTCAACAGTCGTCGTCAACCCCGCACACCCGGCCGGACCTTGCCCGACAAGGTCCGGCCGGGTGTGTGTATGGTCACTTTGCGATTCTCGGTCAACTCGCCTCGAACGTAACGCTTCAACCGATTCGCGCACCGGTGAAACCTGCTGTGCGACGGCCGTACGCCCTTGACAGAGGGATGTTTCATTGCCGACACATCGGGCCGGGTCCGGCGGATTGTGTTGCTGCGGACGGCCGACACGCCATAGAGTCGCCGAACGTCGGCATGGTGCCACGCTGACCTGTCTAGAAGTTCCCTGGTCACCAAGGAGGTAAGACGACTTGTGAATGAGTCGACATTTACTCCCGGGGGTGGTCACCCAGGAATGCCGGCACGGACCAGCGGTCCCGGGCGTCTCGAGGCTGTCGGCTCCGTGGCTGTACGCACCTCCGCAGCCGACCACCACAGTCCGCAGGCGACTCGGACAGCACACATGAGTATGGATGGCCAACACGTGAACGCCATGGCCGGCGACGGAAGTGGCGCGCCACGCAACCACTTCGCCGACTACGACGAACTGCCCGAGGGGCACTTCTACGACCCGGACGCGGAGTACGAGCCGGATCCCGAGTACGCCGCCACGCTCGCGCCCGACGCGGCCCGACAGCGCCGCGAGCGCATCGGCCCGACCGGACGCCCGCTGCCGTACTTCCCGATCCCGGGCCCGCTGACCGATCACGGCCCCGCCAAGATCATCGCGATGTGCAACCAGAAGGGCGGCGTGGGCAAGACCACGTCGACCATCAACCTGGGTGCCGCGCTCGCCGAGTACGGGCGCCGGGTGCTGCTCGTCGACTTCGACCCGCAGGGCGCGCTGTCGGTCGGACTCGGCGTCAACCCGATGGAGCTCGACCTCACCGTCTACAACCTGCTCATGGAGCGGGGCATGGCGGCCGACGAGGTGCTGCTGAAGACCGCGGTCCCCAACATGGACCTGCTGCCCAGCAACATCGACCTGTCGGCGGCCGAGGTGCAGCTGGTGAGCGAGGTCGCGCGCGAGTCCACCCTCCAGCGGGCGCTCAAGCCGCTGATGGACGACTACGACTACATCGTGATCGACTGCCAGCCCTCGCTCGGCCTGCTCACGGTCAACGCCCTGACGGCCGCGCACAAGGTGATCGTGCCGCTGGAGTGCGAGTTCTTCGCGCTGCGCGGTGTGGCGCTGCTGACCGAAACGATCGAGAAGGTCCAGGAGCGGCTCAATCCCGACCTGGAGCTCGACGGCATCCTCGCCACGATGTACGACTCGCGCACGGTGCACAGCCGTGAGGTGCTCGCGCGGGTCGTCGAGGCGTTCGACGACCACGTCTACCACACGGTCATCGGGCGCACGGTCCGCTTCCCGGAGACCACGGTCGCCGGTGAGCCGATCACCACGTACGCGTCCAACTCCGTCGGTGCCGCCGCCTACCGCCAGCTCGCCAGGGAGGTGCTCGCCCGGTGTCACGCCGAGTGAGTCTGCCGGGGGCCGACGAACTCTTCCGTACGACAGGGGGAATGGCGCTCCAGGCGTCCACCCCGCGGCGACCGGCGGGCGGCGAGGCCCGGGTGCCGGCCCCGGCGGGGGAGAGCGACCAGGCCGCCGCCGAGGACGCACCGCAGTCGGTGCCCGCACAGGGCGGTGACGGCGAGGGCGCCGAACACGCCGCGGCGGACGCGGATCCGGGCGCGGCGGGCGAGCCGCGCAGCCGGGGTGCGGAGCGCTCCGCACGGGGCTCCGGGCCGGGCACGGGCGCGCAGGAAGGTTCTGCCGCCCCCGGCGCCGACCGGCCCCGCAAGCGCGGCAGGGCCGCCGCACGCCGTCCCAGCGGACGTGAGCGCCACGACGAGAAGATCACCGTGTACGTCTCCGCCGAGGAGCTGATGGACCTGGAGCACGCCCGCCTGGTGCTCCGCGGCGAGCACGGCCTCGCCGTCGACCGCGGCCGCATCGTCCGCGAGGCGGTCGCCGTGGTCCTCGCCGACCTGGAGACCCGCGGGGACGCCAGCATCCTCGTACGACGGCTGCGCGGGCGGTAGCGGGTAGCCTGCGGGGGCCATGACCTCGAACGACGCCCCCCACCCCGGCCGCACCCCGCGCGCCGGGCGCCGACGTGCGCTGGGCCGGGGCCCGGGAGCGTCGGCGGCTCCACCGCTTCCCGAGGAGACGCCTTCCGGCGACGGCGCGTCCGGGACTGCCGGAGCGGCTCCCACCGACCAGGACCTCCGGGCCGGACCGGCGCCCGCCCCCGCCGTATCGGCCGGGGCGTCGGCCGCCGAGCCCGGAGACCCGGCGCGAGTCCTGGAGACGGCGGCGCCGGACGCGGAGGAGTACGACCCCGGAACGGAACCGGACCCCACGGGCCCCGCCGTGCGCACGGAGGTGGAGCCGACCGACGCGGGAACGGCGACGGAGGCGTCGGCGGCGACCGGGCGCGTCTCGGTCGCACCAGGCCGACAGGCCGCCGTGCCTGCAGACGAGCGAGTACGGGCGGACGGCCCGTCCGAGGCCGTTTCCGCCGTGGACCCGACCCCCGTGCCGGAACAGGCCCCGCGGACCGCGGACCATGAGTGTCCCGGGCCGGTCGGGCGGCCGGTCGCGGCGTCCGGGGCACCGACGGTCGTGGGCGCGCCCGGGGAGCAGGCCGAGGACGTCTCCGGCCGGCCCGGCGCCGCCTCGTCACAGGGGTCCTCGGAGAAGACCTCCGACGACGGGGGCGACGGTGTCTTCAAGGTGCGGCTCGCCAACTTCGAGGGGCCGTTCGACCTGCTGCTCCAGTTGATCTCCAAGCACAAGATGGACGTCACCGAGGTCGCGCTGTCGAAGGTGACCGACGAGTTCATGGCGCACATCCGGGCGATGGGGCCGGACTGGGACCTCGACCAGACCACCGAGTTCCTGGTCGTCGCGGCCACGCTGCTGGACCTGAAGGCGGCCCGGCTGCTGCCGGCCGCCGAGGTCGAGGACGAGGCCGACCTGGCCCTCCTGGAGGCCCGCGACCTGCTCTTCGCGCGGTTGCTCCAGTACCGCGCGTACAAGCAGATCGCGGAGATCTTCAACGAGCGGCTGGAGGCCGAGGCCCGCCGCCACCCCCGTACCGTCGGCCTGGAACCACACCACGCCGAGCTGCTGCCCGAGGTCGTCATCAGCATCGGCCCCGAGGGCTTCGCCAGACTCGCCGTGAAGGCGATGCAGCCCAAGCCCAAGCCGCAGGTGTACGTCGAGCACATCCACGCGCCCCTGGTCAGCGTGCAGGAGCAGGCCGGGATCGTCGTCGCCCGCCTGAAGGAGCTGGGCGAGGCCAGCTTCCGGGTGCTGGTCCAGGACACCGAGGACACGCTGACCGTCGTCGCCCGCTTCCTGGCCCTCCTGGAGCTGTACCGGGAGAAGGCCGTCGAGCTGGACCAGGAGACCGCGCTCGGCGACCTGCTGGTGCGCTGGGCGGGCGGCGACGGGGACGCCCAGCCGGTGGTGACCGACGAATTCGACCGGCCGCCCGAGGTGCCGAAGGAGGAGCGGAAGGCGTGAGTGAGCAGACCACGGAGGAAGAGGAGGCCGGGGGCGGCCCGGCGGGTGTCGCCGCCCTCGACCTCAAGCCCGCCCTGGAAGCCGTCCTCATGGTCGTCGACGAGCCCGCGACCGAGGAGCAGCTGGCGAAGATACTGCAACGGCCCCGGCGGCGGATCGCCGACGCCCTGCGCGAGCTGGCCGACGAGTACGCCGTCCAGGGCCGCGGCTTCGAACTGCGCCTGGTCGCGGGCGGCTGGCGCTTCTACAGCCGGGCCGAGTACGCCGCCGCCGTCGAGGGCTTCGTCCTGGACGGCCAGCACGCCCGCCTCACCCAGGCCGCCCTGGAGACCCTCGCCGTGGTCGCCTACCGCCAGCCGGTCAGCCGCAGCCGGGTCTCGGCGGTGCGCGGCGTGAACTGCGACGGCGTGATGCGCACCCTCCTGCAGCGGGGTCTGGTCGAGGAGGCGGGCACGGAACCCGAAACAGGTGCGATCCTGTACGTGACGACGAACTACTTCCTGGAGCGGATGGGCCTGCGCGGTCTGGACGAGCTCCCGGAGCTCGCGCCCTTCCTCCCGGAGGCGGAGGCGATCGAGGCCGACACGCTGGAAGGGGTCCCGTCGTTCGATCCGGACGCCCCGGACTCCGGGGACGCAGACGACAAGACGGAAATTTGATGCGAAGCAGCAGCGGCAGGAACAGCAGCGGAAACAACGGCGGGAGCCGTGGTGGCAACAGCGGCGGCCGCGGCGGGAGTGGCGGTGGCCGCGGCAACTACCGCGGCGCCGGCAACGACCGCGACGACAAGCAGGGCGGCCGTCCCAAGAAGCCGCGCCCGGAGGAGCGGCGCTACGACGTGGGTCCCGGCGCCACCAAGGACGGTCCGAAGTCGGGCCGCGGCCCCTCGGCCCGCGGCGGCGCCAAGGGCGGTCCCAAGCGGCCCCAGCAGCGCGGCCGCAGCGCCCCGGCCACGTCCCGCGAGTACGAGACGCGGGCCGAGGAGCGCAACCGCGAGCGGTACGCGGGCAAGAAGGACGTCAAGCCGCCCAAGACCTTCCCGGGCGCCGAGCAGGAGGGCGAGCGGCTGCAGAAGGTCCTCGCGCGCGCGGGCTACGGCTCCCGGCGCGCCTGCGAGGAGCTGATCGAGCAGGCCCGGGTCGAGATCAACGGCGAGATCGTGCTGGAGCAGGGCCGCCGCGTCGACCCGGAGAAGGACGAGGTCAAGGTCGACGGCCTGACCGTCGCCACGCAGTCGTACCAGTTCTTCTCGCTCAACAAGCCCGCCGGCGTCGTCTCCACCATGGAGGACCCGGAGGGCCGCCAGTGCCTCGGCGACTACGTCACCAACCGCGAGACCCGCCTCTTCCACGTCGGCCGGCTCGACACCGAGACCGAGGGCGTCATCCTGCTCACCAACCACGGCGAGCTGGCCCACCGCCTGACCCACCCCCGGTACGGGGTGAAGAAGACCTACCTCGCGCACATCGTGGGCCCGATCCCGCGCGACCTCGGCAAGCGCCTCAAGGACGGCATCCAGCTGGAGGACGGGTACGCGCGCGCGGACCACTTCCGGGTCGTCGAGCAGACCGGCAAGAACTACCTGGTCGAGGTCACCCTGCACGAGGGCCGCAAGCACATCGTCCGCCGGATGCTGGCGGAGGCGGGCTTCCCCGTCGACAAACTGGTGCGCACCGCCTTCGGCCCGATCACGCTGGGCGACCAGAAGTCGGGCTGGCTGCGCCGGCTGTCCAACACGGAGGTCGGGATGCTGATGTCGGAGGTCGACCTGTAAGGGCTCCAAGGGTTGTCCCCCGCACCCGCTCTCTTTATAGTCGTAGTGACTATTAAAGGGGGCGGGTGTTCGTGCACGACTACGACAAGCACGCCTACGAGCCGTTCGCCGTCACCGTCGATCTCGCCGTCCTCACGCTCCGCGCGGGCGCGCTGCACGCGCTGCTCGTCGAGCGCGGCCAGGAACCGTACGCGGGCCGCTGGGCACTGCCCGGCGGCTTCCTGCTCCCCGAGGAGTCGGCGGAGACGGCTGCCCGCCGCGAGCTGGCCGAGGAGACCGGCCTGGCGGACGTGACCGGGCTGTACCTGGAACAGCTGCGGACCTACAGCGAGCCCGACCGCGACCCCCGCATGCGGGTCGTCTCCGTCGCGTTCGCCGCCCTGCTGCCGGACCCTCCCGAGCCGCACGGCGGCGGTGACGCGGCCGAGGCCCGCTGGGTGCCGTACGACAAGGCCCGCGGCCTCGCCTTCGACCACGACCGGATCCTGGACG
Source organism: Streptomyces sp. NPDC093065 (assembly GCF_044754585.1). Classification (NCBI taxonomy): domain Bacteria; kingdom Bacillati; phylum Actinomycetota; class Actinomycetes; order Kitasatosporales; family Streptomycetaceae; genus Streptomyces; species Streptomyces sp. NPDC093065. The sequence continues at coordinate 31,577 of NZ_JBIVPJ010000020.1, forward strand.
ACGCCCGGGACCGGGTCGGCGCCAAGCTGGAGTACACCTGCCTGGCCACCGCCTTCTGCCCGGCCGAGTTCACCCTCGGCGAGCTGCAGCAGGTCTACGAGACGGTGTGGGGCACGGCCCTGGACCGGCCGAACTTCCGCCGCAAGGTCCTCGCCACCCCCGGCTTCGTCGAGCCCGTCCCCGGAGCCGCCCGCCTCACCGGAGGCCGCGGCAAGCCCGCCGCCGTGTACCGCGCGGGACCGGCCACCACCCTGCACCCACCGCTGCTCCGCACCCCTCGGGAAGGACGCCCCGCATGACCACGACCCCCGGCACCAAACGCGCCGCCACAGGAGCGCTCACCGGCCTCGCCCTCGGCGACGCGCTGGGCTTCCCCACCGAGTTCAACGACGTCCCGTCCATCCTCGCCAAGTGCGGCCCCTGGCGGGAGATGGCCCTGCCCACGCCCGCGGTCGTCACCGACGACACGCAGATGACGCTGGCCCTGGGCAAGGGACTGCGGACCGCCATGGACCGGGGCGTCCTGACACCCGAGGGGATGGCCGAGCCGGTACGGCAGGAGTTCATCGCCTGGAACCGCTCGCCCGAGAACAACCGGGCACCGGGCAACACCTGCCTGAGGGCCTGCGACCTCCTGGAGCGGACCGACCGCCCCTGGCAGGACGCCAGCCAGGTCGGTTCCAAGGGATGCGGCGCCAACATGCGCGTCGCACCGGTCGGGATCGTCCCGGGCCTGAGCGACGAACAGCGGGCGGGTGCCGCCCAGCTGCAGTCCGCGCTCACCCACGGGCACCCCACCGCGCTCGCCGCCTCCGACCTCACCGCCCACGCCGTACGGCTGCTCGCCGAGGGAGCCGAGCCGACCGGCCTGGTCGGACTGCTGCGCTCCTACGCCTACGACAACCGCACCCGCTACCACGAGCGCTGGCTCGGCGACCTCTGGAGCCGCGCCCAGGACCCGACGCCCGAGCACTTCATGGCGCGCGGCTGGGACGAGTGCCTGGCGATACTCGACCGGCTCCAGGAGGCGGTGCGCACCGCCTCGCCCGAGACCGACCCCTGCCTGGCCGTCGGGGAGGGCTGGATCGCCGAGGAGGCCATGGCGGCCGGGCTGCTCTGCTTCCTGCTCTTCGTCGACGAACCGCTCACCGCCCTGCGGCGCGGCGCCTGCACCTCCGGCGACTCCGACTCCATCGCCTGCCTCGCGGGCGCCTTCGCGGGCGCGCACCTGGGGGCCGACGCCTGGCCGACCGACTGGGCGGACCGTATCGAGTACCGGGGCGACCTGCTGACCCTCGGAGCGCTCTGGGACTCTTGAGCACATGATCGACGCCCTCGACATCGACCTGGCCCCGGTGGTGGCCGAACAGCCCTTCCCGGTGCTGTTCGCCACCGTCTCCGGCGCCCACCTCTACGGCTTCCCCTCCCGCGACTCCGACGTGGACCTGCGCGGCGTGCACCTGCTGCCCGCCGCCGACCTGGTCGGGCTGCGCGAGCCGGAGGAGACGAGGTCCCGGATGTGGGACCGGGACGGTGTCGAGATGGACCTGGTCACGCACGACCTGCGCAAGTTCGTCCGGCTGATGCTCCGCCGCAACGGCTACGTGCTGGAGCAGTTGCTCTCCCCGCTGGTCGTGCACACCACCGGGGCACACCGGGAACTGGCCGGATTCGCGCCGGGTGTCCTCACCAGCCACCACGCCCACCACTACCGGGGGTTCGCACAGACCCAGTGGCGGCTGTTCGAGAAGACCGGCCAGCTGAAGCCGCTCCTGTACACCTTCCGGGTGCTGCTCACCGGCGTCCACCTGATGCGCGCGGGCGAGGTCCAGCCCCACCTGCCGACCCTCGTCGAGGAGGTCGACGCCGCTCCCGGGTACCTGCCCGAGCTGGTCGCCGCCAAGGCCGAGCGGGAGCACGGGGACGCGGACGTCGACCACGCGCGCGTGCGGGCCGACGTGGAGCGGCTGCACGGTGTCCTGGACGACGCCCAGGCCGCCTCAGCCCTCCCCGACGCCCCGACCGCGTACGACGCCCTGCACGACTTCGTCGTACGGATCCGGCTGGAGCGCTGAGGCGCGGCGGGTGCGGACCAGGAAGTCCTCGACGCGCCGGCGGTCCGGCTCCCCGGGCAGGGGACTGCGTGCGGCGGCCTCCTCGCCCTCCTTCGCCAGGCGCGTCATCCGCGCCTCCACCTCCGGCCAGGGCACCTCGCCGCGCTTCACCGCGAGCAGCGACTCCCGCGCTTCGCCGACGTCGATCGTCAGGACGCCCGTGCGCAGCAGGTCGCGGGCGGAGACCAGCAGCCTCAGCAGGTGCATCGCGTGCTTCCAGCGCGGGGCGCCGTGGGCGCGCACATCGGCCTCCAGCTTGCGCCGCTGGCCGTACGCGTAGCGCGTGAACGTCTCGTAGGCGCGGCGGGACAGGAACGCGTCGCGCAGGGCGAGCAGTTCGCGGCCCGTGTCGTCCACACGCTCCACGAGCGGGGAGTGCAGGCACTCCAGGATGTTCGGGTTCGCGCGCAGAGCCAGCTCGCAGAAGCGCTCCAGCTCCCAGCTGAACTGCTCCTGGCCGGGGCCCTCCACGTGCGTCGGCGGCTTCTCGAAGCGCCAGAACAGCGCGGTCGGCGCGAGGAAGACTCCCCGGCGGTCCGTGTCGCTGCCCTCCGTCGCCAGACCGAAGGCGCGCGAGCCCATGACACAGGCGTAGACCGTGTGGTCGCGGACCAGGGTCTCGGAGGTCTCGGGGTGCATGGCCGGAGCGTACGCGGGCCTCTCACGCCAGGCGGACCGAATTTCCCTCCACCGTGATCTCCTTGCCGGGCAGCGGCTTGGTGGCCGGGCCCCGCACCACCGAGCCGTCGGCGGCGGCGAACCTGCTGCCGTGGCAGGCGCAGTCGATGGTGCCGTCCCGCACGTCCGACACGATGCAGCCCTGGTGGGTGCAGACCGCCGAGAACGCCTTGAACTCGCCCGTCTTCGGCTGGGTCACCACGATCTTCTGGTCGGTGAGGACCTTGCCGCCGGCGATCGGGATGTCGCTCGTGGACGCCAGCTCCTGCCCGGAGGAGGCGGCCGAGGAGTCGCCGTCGTCGCCTCCGCCGCCGCAGCCCGCGCAGAGCGCCGCCGCGCCCGTACCCGCGCAGAGGAGGACCGTACGGCGGCTCGGGGTGTGGGTCATGTCGCAACTCCGGGGGAGGGAGGGTCGGGCCGCCGCCAGCGTCTCAGGAGACGGGCGCCGCGGGCCGGTACCCGGCGGGCTGACTAGGCTGGACGGACCAAGAACCGATACACGCGTCAGCAACATCAGCAACGTCAGCAAGGAGCATCGCCGTGGCGGTACGAGCGGTCCGGGGCGCCGTCCAACTGGAGCGGGACGAGGCGGGGCACATGGACGAGCAGGTCGCGGCCCTGCTGACCGCCCTCATGGAGCGCAACGGCCTGACGGCCGACGACCTGATCAGCCTGTGGTTCACCGCCACCCCCGACCTGCACAGCGACTTCCCGGCCGCCGCGGCCCGCGGGCTCGGCATCACCGACGTGCCGCTGATCTGCGCCCAGGAACTGGACATCGAGGGCGCCATGCCGCGCGTCGTGAGGGTCCTCGCCCACATCGAGTCCGACCGGCCCCGCACCGGGATCGCCCACGTCTACCTCGGCGCCGCCGCGGCCCTGCGCAAGGACATCGCCCAGTGAGAACCGCACTCGTCATCGGCACCGGCCTCATCGGCACCTCCGCCGCCCTCGCGCTCACCGCCCGGGGCGTCACCGTCCACCTCGCCGACCACGACCCCGAGCAGGCCCGCACCGCCGCCGCGCTCGGCGCCGGCACCGACGGGGTCCCGGACGGGCCGGTCGACCTCGCGATCGTCGCCGCGCCGCCCGCCCTGGTGGCCGACGTGCTCGCCGACGCCCTGGCCCGCGGCGCCGCCCGCGGCTACATCGACGTGGCCAGCGTCAAGGGCGGCCCCCGGCGCGAGCTGGAGGAGCGCGGCCTCGACCTCTCGGCGTACATCGGCACCCACCCCATGTCCGGCCGGGAGAAGTCCGGCCCGCTGGCCGCCACCGCCGACCTCTTCGAGGGCCGCCCCTGGGTGCTGACCCCGACCCGGGACACCGACACCGAGGTGCTGAACCTCGCCCTGGAGCTGGTCTCGCACTGCCGCGCGGTGCCCGTGGTGATGGACGCGGACGCCCACGACCGCGCCGTGGCACTCGTCTCCCACATGCCCCACCTGGTCTCCAACATGGTCGCCGCCCGCCTGGAGCACGCCGAGGAGGCCGCCGTACGGCTGTGCGGGCAGGGCATCCGGGACGTGACCCGGATCGCCGCCTCCGACCCCCGGATGTGGATCGACATCCTCTCCGCCAACCCCGGGCCGGTCGCCGACCTGCTCACCGACGTCGCCGCCGACCTGGAGGAGACGGTGCGCTCCCTGCGCGCCCTGCAGTCCGCCGACGCGGACAAGCGCCGCGAGGGCGGCACCGGCATCGCCGAGGTGCTGCGGCGCGGCAACGCCGGACAGGTCCGCGTCCCGGGCAAGCACGGGTCGGCCCCGCGGGCCTACGAGACGGTGGCCGTCCTCATCGACGACCAGCCCGGCCAGCTGGCCCGCATCTTCGCGGACGCGGGACGGGCCGGGGTCAACATCGAGGACGTACGCATCGAGCACGCGACCGGGCAGCAGGCGGGTCTGGTGCAGCTCATGGTGGAGCCGAAGGCCGCCGCCGTCCTCACGGCGGCCCTGAAGGAACGGGGCTGGGCGATCCGCCAGTGATCCCCCCCCGTACGCCTGTCGGAGGGGCCTCGGCGGCCCGGTAACCTTGTGCGGGACGCGCTCGCGTCCCGCACACCACCCACCGCACCGCACCAGGAAGGTGTCCCCTCGTGGAAAACGGCGCCGCCCCGACCGCCCCGGCCGTGATTGTCGCCATCGACGGCCCCTCCGGCACGGGCAAGTCGAGCACGTCGAAGGCCGTGGCCGCCCAGCTCGGCCTCAGCTACCTGGACACCGGTGCGCAGTACCGGGCGATCACGTGGTGGATGGTCAGCAACGGCATCGACACCGACGACCCGCACGCCGTCGCCGCCGCGGCCGGCAAGCCCGAGATCGTCTCCGGCACCGACCCGGCCGGCCCGGCCATCACGGTCGACGGAGTGGACGTGGCCGGCCCGATCCGCACCCAGGAGGTCACCTCCAAGGTCAGCGCGGTCAGCGCCGTGCCGGAGATCCGCGCCCGGATCACCGAGCTGCAGCGCTCCATCGCCGCCGCCGCGCCGCTCGGCATCGTCGTCGAGGGCCGCGACATCGGCACCACCGTGCTGCCCGACGCCGACCTGAAGATCTTCCTCACCGCCTCGGCGGAGGCCCGCGCCGCCCGCCGCAGCGGCGAGCTGAAGGGCGCCGACGTCAACGCCACCCGCGAGGCCCTGATCAAGCGGGACGCGGCCGACTCCAGCCGCAAGGCCTCGCCGCTGGCCAAGGCCGGCGACGCGGTCGAGGTGGACACCACCGCCCTCACCCTGGCGCAGGTCATCGAGTGCGTCGTCACCCTCGTCGAGGAGAAGCGGGCGGGCAAGTGACCGCATCCTCCGCCGCGCCCCTCCCCTCCGAGAAGGGCGCCGAGGTCGGCCGGCGCATCGGCGTCGGCCTGATGTACGGGCTGTGGAAGCCGCGCGTGCTCGGCGCCTGGCGGGTGCCCGCCACCGGCCCGCTGATCTACGCCGTCAACCACTCGCACAACATCGACGGCCCCATGGTCATGGGCGTCGCACCCCGGCCGACCCACTTCCTGATCAAGAAGGAGGCGTTCGTCGGCCCGCTCGGACGCTTCCTGACCGGCATCGGCCAGCTGAAGGTGGACCGCCACTCCACCGACCGCACGGCCATAGGACAGGCGCTGGGCGTGCTGGCCGACGGCGGCGTCCTCGGCATCTTCCCGGAGGGCACCCGGGGCGAGGGCGACTTCGCCTCGCTGCGGGCCGGGCTCGCCTACTTCGCGGTGCGCGGCGGCGCGCCGATCGTCCCGGTCGCCGTACTGGGAAGCACGGACCGTCCCGGACGGTTGATAAAGGCGCTGCCCCCGCTGCGCTCCCGTGTCGACGTCGTCTTCGGCGACCCCTTCGACGCGGGCGACGGCAGCGGGCGGCGCACCCGCAAGGCCCTGGACGAGGCCACCGAACGCATCCAGAAGCAGCTCACCGCGCACCTGGAAAACGCCAGGCGCCTCACCGGGCGCTGAGTGACACTTGAGTAGTGGATCACCCGGTACAGGGGTGTTCCACCGATCACCACGATGAACGAGGTACGGACTTCATGAACGACCACATCCACTCCGAGGGCTCGGGCGAGGAGCACGACCACGGGGCGCTCGGCGACGCCGAGTACGCGCAGTTCATGGAGCTGGCCGCCGAAGAGGGCTTCGACATCCAGGAGGTCGAGGGCGCGATCGAGGAGGCCGGGCACGGCCCGCTGCCCGTCCTCGCCGTCGTCGGCCGCCCCAACGTCGGCAAGTCGACCCTCGTGAACCGCATCATCGGCCGCCGCGAGGCCGTCGTCGAGGACAAGCCCGGCGTCACCCGCGACCGCGTCACCTACGAGGCCGAGTGGGCCGGACGCCGCTTCAAGGTCGTCGACACCGGCGGCTGGGAGCAGGACGTCCTCGGCATCGACGCCTCCGTGGCCGCACAGGCCGAGTACGCCATCGAGGCCGCCGACGCCGTCGTCTTCGTCGTGGACGCCAAGGTCGGCGCCACCGACACCGACGAGGCGGTCGTCCGGCTGCTGCGCAAGGCCGGCAAGCCCGTCGTGCTGTGCGCCAACAAGGTGGACGGCCCGAGCGGCGAGGCCGACGCCTCCTACCTGTGGTCGCTGGGCCTGGGCGAGCCGCACCCCGTCTCCGCGCTGCACGGCCGCGGCACCGGCGACATGCTGGACCGGGTCCTGGAGGCCCTGCCCGAGGCCCCGGCGCAGACCTTCGGCACCGCCCTCGGCGGCCCGCGCCGCATCGCCCTGATCGGCCGCCCCAACGTCGGCAAGTCCTCGCTGCTGAACAAGGTGGCCGGCGAGGAGCGCGTAGTCGTCAACGAACTGGCCGGCACCACCCGCGACCCGGTCGACGAGCTGATCGAGCTGGGCGGCGTCACCTGGAAGTTCGTCGACACCGCGGGCATCCGCAAGCGCGTCCACCTCCAGCAGGGCGCCGACTACTACGCCTCGCTGCGCACCGCCGCCGCCGTCGAGAAGGCGGAGGTGGCCGTCGTCCTCATCGACGCCTCCGAGTCGATCTCGGTCCAGGACCAGCGGATCGTCACCATGGCCGTCGAGGCGGGCCGCGCGATCGTCGTCGCCTACAACAAGTGGGACACCCTCGACGAGGAGCGCCGCTACTACCTGGAGCGGGAGATCGAGACCGAGCTGGGCCAGGTCGCATGGGCCCCGCGGGTCAACGTCTCGGCGCAGACCGGACGGCACATGGAGAAGCTGGTCCCCGCGATCGAGACCGCCCTGGCCGGCTGGGAGACCCGCGTCCCGACGGGGCGGCTCAACGCCTTCCTCGGCGAGCTGGTCGCCGCCCACCCGCACCCGGTGCGGGGCGGCAAGCAGCCGCGCATCCTCTTCGGCACCCAGGCGGGCACCAAGCCCCCGCGGTTCGTGCTCTTCGCCTCCGGCTTCATCGAGGCGGGCTACCGGCGCTTCATCGAACGCCGGCTGCGCGAGGAGTTCAGCTTCGAGGGGACGCCGATCCACATCTCCGTGCGGGTCCGCGAGAAGCGCGGCGCGAAGAAGAAGTAGGCGGCAGGAACACACAGTGACGAGTGAGGGGCGCCCCCGGCCGGGGGCGCCCCTCACTCGTCACTGGTCCGGCGGTCAGGTGCCGGACCGCGGGGCCGGGGGCAGCGCGGCCGGGACGTGGTGCGTGCCGCCGACGCGCTGCCACACCGACTGCTGGCCGACCCGGGCACTCTGGGCCCCCGCGCTGTAGGCGCTGTAGGCGCTTCTGCCGCGCGGGATGGTCCCGAAGGCCGTGAATCCCAGCTCCTCCTCACCGCTGCGATCGCCCGGCAGCGATCGGAAGGACCTGACGTACTCGGCGTAGAGCGCGTCGTAGATCGGCGTGGCCGATGGGCCGCCGTGGCGGTGGAAGGCGTCGTATGCGTACACGTATGTCCAAACGACCCCGCACGGGAAGGGATGCGGCCCAGGTGGCGGCCGTCCGGCAGCCGCGTGAACCGGCTCAGGTTCCGGCCAGCGGCAGCGCCGCCGCGACCAGCTGTCCGTTCGCCGCCGCCTTGTCCAGGGCGTCCCGCAGCAGGTCCTCGCGCGGCTGCCGGCCGATCGAGCCGACGGGCGCCGCGAACATCAGCACCTGCTGGTGCTTGTTGGCCGCCGTGCGCCAGCCCTCGGTGACCTGGAGCGGCTGGTGCGCCTGCCACCAGGCCACCGGCCGGCCGCCGTTCGTCCCGGGCTGCAGCACCGCGTGCAGCTGACCCATCGCGAGCAGCACCGACCAGCCGTGCAGCACCGCAGGCGCGGACGCCAGCTCGGTGACCGGCATGAAGCCCTGCTCGATCAGCAGCGGCAGGAAGTCGTCGCCGGCGCCCGTGGTGCCGGGCCGGGCGATGGGAGCGGTCGGCTCCACCACGAGGGCCGGGTGCAGCTCCCCGGCGATGAGGATCAGTCCGCTGGTGACACCGAGCACGGCCTGCTCGGGCGCGGCCCGCTCGGGGGCGGCGGGAGCGGGCTCGGAGCGGGCCTGGTCGGCGCTGATGGACCGCACCGCCCCCTGCAGCTGCTCCTCGGTGACCTTGACCACCTGCGAGGGCAGGCAGCCGGCGTGGGCGAAGGCGAGCACGGCGGTCTCGTCCCCGATGAACAGGACGGTGCTGGTGCGCTCCTGCTCGCAGTCGCCCGGGGTGCGGCAGGACGTGCAGTCGTAGCTGCCCGGGGCGGACTCCCCGGCCAGCAGGCGGTCGGCTTCTTCGTCGCCGATCTCGGCGCGTACGTCGTCGCTGACGTCGAGCATGCGCGGCACGGGTGGCTCCCTCGGGATGCGGTGCGTGGCCGGACCGGGTGGCTCCCGGGCCGTGGTCCGGGCGGGTCCCGGCTCATGCAAGGACAACGGGCGATCCATGGCGGGAGTCACGCCCCATGGCCAACGGAATCGAACCACGACAGGTACGGGGTCCCGCCGGGGCCGGGATCGTCGCCGTACTCCCAAGTGGGTTGCGGTGAGCAGGGGTTGGGCGGTCCGAGCGGGTAGCGCCGCCGCCCCTGTGAGTCGACAAATCATGAAATCAGCGAATGAACAGGGTGACTGGAAATGGTCCTCGTCGACCGGTCACCGCGGTCGTGACCACATCGCAATCGGACACGGACAACCAGAAGGCGGGGTTCCGGGTCTAACCGGACGACGAGAAGCCCATTGGAGGAACCGCACCGCATGACGCCGCCGGCCCCACCGGCCGCCCCGCTGCGCGCCGACTGCATCGGCGACTCCGCGGGCGGTCTGACCTTCGACGTCGCCGCGAGCGGAAACACCGAGGCGGCCCTGCTCGTCCTGCGCCGCCGCGGTGCCGACGCCGCCCCCGACACGGTCAGCCTGCCGCTGGCCCCGGCGGCGGAGGGCCGGCTGCGCGCCGCCCTGCCCAGCAGCGTGTCCCTGCCCGAGGGCCGCTGGGACGCGTACGCCCGCCTGTCCGACGGCGAGCCGCGGCGCCTGGTGCCCGGCGTCACCGATCTGCGCTCCCTCGCCGAGCGCACTCCCAGCGGACTGCTCGGTCACGTCGCCGTCCGCATCCCGTACGCCACCCGGCAGGGCAACCTCACCGTCCGCAGCTGGCTGCGCGCACCGCACGCCGAGGCGGTGGACCTGCGGCCCGCGAGCGGCGGCCTGAGCGTGCGCGGACGGGTGTACGGCACCCAGCTGGTGCCCGGGGCGTACGCCGAGCTGCGCGCCCGGCCCGGCGGCGGCGTACGCCGGCTGGACGTCGCCGCCGAGCGGACGGAGTTCGCCTTCACCGTCCCCTACGACGGCCTGGCACCGGGCGACTGGGACCTGTGGCTGCGGCCCGCCGGTGACGCCGGCCCGGTGGTGCGCCTCGCACGGCTGCTCGACGACGTCGCCGACAAGAACCCCGTCCTCACGTTCCCCCGTGCCCGCGTGCGGACGCCGCACGGCCCCGTGGAGGCCGCGCCGTACTACACCCGGGACAACGACCTGTCGCTCGCCGTCACCCCGCTGGACGTCTGACGCCGCCGGACGCCGGCCGCGCCGCACGCGGCTGTCCGTTGTCCGATGTTCGATTCGTGTAAGTGATCCGCGGGCGTTTGTGCGGTGGGGTGCGCACGTCCGTTCGGGAGTGTCCGGGCGCAAAATGCGAGGCGGTCGCCGAGGTGCCCGGAGGGGCTTTTCCGTCCGCTTATCCGAGAGGGCGCCGCGAGACGCGGGAATTCACCTCGGCCGCCCGCGGGAGTTGGGAAAAATCGTCCGTACGTGTGAACGCGTTCCAGTAAAACGCCCATCATGATCCTGTGACAGAAATGTGACCGTAGGTGCACCCGTGACCCGTGTTACGGGCTTGGGCTTCCCCGCTCCCGGGGCAGGGCATAGCGTGGCGGCATGGCACCGATTCCGACACCCCCGGCCGAGCCCCAGGACAGTCCGGACACCTACGTCGGCCTCGATTCCGGCGCGGCCGAACGGCTGGCGCGGGAGCGGGGCTGGTCCACGGTGCGGTCCCTGGCGCCGGGCACGGTCATCACCATGGAGTACCGCGTGGGCCGCCTCAACTTCGAGGTGAAGGACGGCCGGGTCTCCCGGGCCTGGAAGGGCTGAGGCGCGCCCGCCGGCCCCAGGCGCCGCGGTCAGCCGCCCGACAGGGGGCGTGCGGCCTGGGCGGAGCTGCGCGGGTGACGGTCCGCGTGCGGCGGCCGGCGGCTGCCGGCCGGCGTCACCGGCGTACGGTCCGAGCGGGCCGTGTGCGGGCCCGGAGCCAGGTGCACCGGGGCCCGGGCGGTGCGGGGTGAGGCGACCGGCTCGCGGGCCGGTGTCTCCGGCCGGGCCGGGCCGGGCGGGGCGACGGCCGCGGGCGGGCGCACCGGCCGCCGTGCCGTCCTCCCGCGGGCGCGAGAGGCGTACCAGCGGTCGCGCAGGCCGAGGATCCACGCCTCCGCGCGGGTGATCAGCGGCTCGAACCAGGGGAGCGCCAGCAGGATCAGCAGCCCCGCCACCCAGCCGAGCAGCACGTCGCTGAGCCAGTGCGTACCGAGGTAGACGGTGGACATGCCCACCCCGAGCGAGGTGACCGCGGACAGTGCGGACAGCCAGCGCCGGGCGCGGTGCGTCGAGGCCAGGTAGGCGAGGATGCCCCAGGTGACGACGGCGTTCGCGGTGTGACCGCTCGGAAATATATCGCCGCCGAGCCACATCTCGTTGGCGCCGATCGTGGTGGCGTAGTGAGGTCCGAGCCGGCCCATGCCGTACTTGGCGGCGCCGACCGTGGCGTTCAGCAGGAGCAGGGAGACGCCGAGCGCCAGCAGCGGACGCAGGGTGTGCTGCCGCCAGGAGCGCCAGCCGAGCCAGGCCGCGACCATCACCGCGGTGGGGCCGCGCTGACCGAGCACCACGTAGTAGTCGACGAACGCGTGGATCTCGGGCCACTGCTGGTAGGGCCGGAAGAACATGACCTGCCAGTCGAGCCGGACCAGCCACGAGGTGATCACCACGGCCCACACGATCGCGAGGTAGAACGCGAGGGTTCCGGCGAACAGCGCGAACCTGTGCCGGGACATCTCCGGCGCGTCCAGGAGCTCCGGTCGTTCCGGCTCCCGGTCCAGTCTCGCGAACACCCGGTCCAGACGGGTGGGCTTCCGTTCGGTACGCACCCAATCGACGTTACAGCGAGTGAGGAGTGATCCCTGACGAATCAACGGCTTTGTGATGACGATGTGATGTGGGATTGCTCTCAGGAGGCGCCTTATTTCCGGGTAATCCGCAATCCTGTCCGGCCGTGGACTTCAATTCCTTTGATCTGCCCGGCCGGCGGTTTTATCGCGCTTATGAATTCGTTCACCGAATGCTGGTACGGAATTGTCCCGGCGGCCATCGGGCGGCCCCTGCCGGTCAGGGCGGTCCCGAGCCGTTCAGCCAGAACGCCCCGTACACCGCGGACGCCGCCGCGATCCCGCACACGAGGGGCGCCGACCGGGTGGTGCGCAGCCGGGCCAGGCCCAGGGCCAGGGGGAACAGCAGCGGGAACGCGGGCAGCAGCAGCCGGGGCTTCGAGCCGAAGTAGCTCGACGCGCACAGGGCGAGCAGGGCGACGATCCCCGCGTACACCAGCAGCGGGATCGGCTGGCGCTGCCGTACGCACACCACGTACAGCCGGACCAGCAGCGCGACCCCGACGATCAGCCCGACACCGGCCAGGGCCGCCGGGAACGACGTGAACTTCGCCGCGACGAAGCGGGCGAAGGCCGCGCCCCCGTCGAAGCCGTTGCGCCAGCCGGCCTGGACGTCGAGGTAGCCGAGGGGGCCCCTGCCGGTGCGGTGGCCGACCCACAGGACGTACCCGGCGGCGCCCAGGGGCGCGAGCAGCATGCCGAGCAGGCGCCGCGCGCGGTCGCGGCCGTCCCGGTTCCGCGTGAACGCCGGGATCGCGGCGACCCACACCGCCGCCGTCACCGCGAGCCCCACCGGGCGGGTCAGCCCGGCCAGCGCGGCCAGGATCCCCGCCGTCACCCAGCGCCCCGTCAGGACCGCGTACAGCGACCAGGCGGCCAGCGCCGTGAACAGTGACTCGCTGTACGCCATCGACTGCACGACCCCGACAGGCAGCACGGCCCACAGCAGCACGGCGCACACGCCGGCCCGGCGGTCGTACACGTGGTCCGCCACCGTGAAGATCCCCCAGGCCGCGGCGAGCGAGGCGAGCAGGGAGACGACGAAGCCCGCGTCGGCGTACGACAGGGGCGTCACCGCCGCGCCGAGCCGCTCCAGCCAGGGCAGCAGCGGGAAGAAGGCCAGGTTGGAGTGGACGTCGCCGTTCGGCAGCCGTACCTCGTAGCCGTACCCCAGCTCGGCGACCCTCGTGTACCAGAGAGAGTCCCAGCGGGCCGTCAACAGCGTGTACGCGCTCTTGTCGCGCGCCGCGCTCCACACGGCCAGGGCGAGCAGGCCCAGGGCGCGTACGGCCGCGTAGCCGAGGAGTGCCGGGGCGGCCCGGCGCAGGGCACCGGGCAGACCCGGGGCGCCGGTGCGGCCCGCGGTGCGCGTTTCAAGATCGGTCACGGGCTCGATTATCTGCCGGGTGCGGGGGCCGCCGTCCCGCCGGGCGGGCGGGGCGGCGGTCGCAGTGGCACACACCACACGGGTGACGCGGGATGTGTGAGGCCCGCCACGTGTGCGTTGCCAGGTCTCGCGTAACCTGACGAGTCACTCGCGTTCCGTTGCACGGCCCGGAGCCCCCCGCTCCTCTCCGGCCGAGCCGCAGGGGAGTCCCCACCCCGTGGCCCGCCGGACGCGAGGGAACATCTTGGAGGTACGTACATGTCCGGTACGACCACGGCTGCCGCTGCGCCGCGCCGTCGGGCGGCCGGGGCCGGTGCCAACCGCTGGGTGGTCCTGGTCGTCCTCTGTGTCAGCCTGCTGCTCGTCGCCGTCGACGCGACCGTGCTGCACGTGGCGGTCCCCGCCGTCACCGAGGACCTCAGGCCCGGCGCCATCGAACTGCTCTGGATCGTCGACGTCTATCCGCTGGTCTGCGCCGCGCTGCTGATCCTCTTCGGCACGCTGGGCGACCGGGTGGGCCGCAGACGGATCCTCCTGCTCGGCTACGCCCTCTTCGGCGTCGCCTCCGCGCTCGCGGCGCTCGCGGAGGGCGCCCAGGTGCTGATCGCGGCCCGTGCGCTGCTAGGCGTCGGCGGCGCCATGATCATGCCGGCGACGCTGTCGATCCTGAGGCAGGTCTTCCCCGACCGGCGGGAGCGGGCGCTGGCCATCGGCATCTGGAGCGCGGTGGCCGCGGTCGGGGCGGCGGTCGGACCGCTGCTCGGCGGGTTCCTGCTCGAACACTTCTGGTGGGGCTCGGTCTTCCTCGTCAACATCCCGCTGATGCTGGTCAGCCTGCCGGTGGGGCGGCTGCTGCTGCCCGAGTCGAAGGGCGACGGCCGCGGGCCCTGGGACGTGGTCGGCGCGCTGATGGCGGCGGGCGGACTGTTCGGGGTCGTCCTGGGCGTGAAGCGGCTGGGCGGCGGTGAGCCGGTGGCGAGCCTGCTCACCCTGCTGCCGCTGGTGGCGGGGGCGGCGCTGCTGGCGGGCTTCGTACGCCGGCAGCGGCGGCGCACGTATCCGCTGGTGGACCTCGCGATGTTCCGGCGGCCGGCGTTCAGTACGTCGGTGGGGTGCATCGTGCTGGCGATGCTGGCGCTGGTGGGTCTGGAGCTGATCGCGGCGCAGTATCTGCAGCTGGTGCTCGGGCTGTCCCCGCTGGAGACCGGGCTGCGGCTGCTGCCGCTGACCTTCGCGGCGATGGCGGCGGGGCTGGCGGGGGCGCGGCTGCTGCGGCGCTTCGGGCCGCGGCGGACGGTGTGCGCGGGGTTCTGTCTGACCGCCTTCGCGGTGCTGCTGCTGACGGCGATGGGCCGGGCCGACAACTGCGCGCTGCTGCTGACCGGGTTCGTGCTGCTCGGCTTCGGTCTGGAGACGACGCTGTTCGGCGCGTACGAGTCGATGCTGAGCGAGGCGCCGCAGGAGCAGTCGGGGGGTGCGGCGGCGATCGGGGAGACCTCGTACCAGCTGGGCGCCGGGATCGGCATCGCGCTGCTGGGCAGTGTGATGAACGCGGCGTACGCGCCCGGGCTGACGGGGGGCGTGCAGGGGGTGCCGTCGTCGGCGTCGGTGGCGGCGGGGCATTCGCTGGGGGAGGCGTACGAGGTTGCTGCGCAGCTTGGGGGGCCGGCGGGGGTGGCGTTGCGGCGGGCCGCGGGGGATGCGTTCGTGCACGGGCTGCATGTGACGTTGGTGGTGAGTGCGGGGTTGTTGCTGCTGGGGGCGGTGATGGCGTTGCGGTTGCCGCGGGTGATGCAGTGCGAGGCGGTGTCCGTGCCGGCGCCGCGGGACGCGGTGGAGTCCCGCGTCTCGGTGTGACCGACCCGTCTCCCACCCACGCACCACCCGTTCACCGCCGGGAGCGGGGTGGGCGTTGCCCGTGGGTGGCTCGGCGTCGTCGGCGGCTGTGGGGTCGTGGTCCGGCTTCGCCGTGTGGTCTCCCACCCGTGTATCGCCCGTTCGCCGTCGGGAGTGGGGTGGGCGTTGTCTGTGGGTGGTTCGGTGTCGTCGGCGGCTGCGGGGTCGTGGTTCGGCTTTGCCGTGTGGTCTCTCAGCCGCGTATCGCCCGTTCACCGTCGGGGGCGGGTGGGAGGAGCGTCGGCGGCTGCGGGTTGTGGTTTGCCGCGGCCTCGGGCATCGCGACCGGGAATCGCCGCACCACCCGCTCCGGCCGCGGGCCGGTGTGGTCCGCCGTCGGCCGCAAGCCGCCGGCGGTGGGTCACCCCCACGGGCGACGTTCGGCTTGGTGCCGACGGTGAACGGGTGGTGCGTGGGTGGGAGACGGGCATGGTGGACGTGCGGGGCGTCGCGTCGTAACGTCGGCGTGAGAGCCGTAACTAGCGACGCTAGTTTTATAGTCCCCGGAGGGTGTCCCATGGCCGCGTCCCCCAAGTTGCCCGCGTTCGATCCCGCCGATCCCCTCGGCGTCGACGACCTCCTCGAGCCGGAGGACCTGGCGATCCGGGACACCGTGCGGGGCTGGGCCGCGGACCGCGTGCTGCCGTACATCGCGGACTGGTACGAGAAGGGCGAGCTGCCCGGGATCCGGGAGCTCGCGCGCGAACTCGGCGGCATCGGCGCGCTCGGCATGTCGCTCAAGGGGTACGGCTGCGCCGGCGCGAGCGCCGTCCAGTACGGGCTCGCCTGTCTGGAGCTGGAGGCCGCCGACTCCGGCATCCGCTCCCTCGTCTCCGTACAGGGCTCCCTCGCCATGTACGCCATCCACCGCTTCGGCAGCGAGGAGCAGAAGGAGACGTGGCTGCCGCGCATGGCCGCCGGTGAGGTCATCGGGTGCTTCGGGCTCACCGAGCCCGATCACGGGTCCGACCCGGCCAACATGCGCACCCGCGCCAAGCGCGACGCCGGCGGGGACTGGGTGCTCAACGGGCGCAAGATGTGGATCACCAACGGCTCGGTGGCCGGCGTCGCCGTCGTGTGGGCGCAGACCGAGGAGGGCGTCCGCGGATTCGTGGTGCCGGCCGACAGCGCGGGGTTCTCCGCCCCCGAGATCAAGCACAAGTGGTCCCTGCGGGCGTCCGTCACCAGTGAGCTGGTTCTCGACGACGTGCGGCTGCCCGCCGACGCCGTACTGCCGGAGGCGACGGGCCTGCGCGGACCGCTCAGCTGTCTCTCGCACGCCCGTTACGGGATCGTCTGGGGCTCGATGGGCGCGGCGCGCAGCTCCTTCGAGGCGGCCCTGGAGTACGCGAAGTCGCGGGAGCAGTTCGGGCGGGCCATCGGAGGCTTCCAGCTCACCCAGGCCAAGCTCGCCGACATGGCGGTCGAACTGCACAAGGGGATCCTGCTCGCCCACCACCTGGGGCGGCGCATGGACGCCGGCCGCCTGCGTCCCGAGCAGGTCAGCTTCGGCAAGCTCAACAACGTGCGGGAGGCCATCGACATCTGCCGTACGGCCCGGACGATCCTCGGTGCCAACGGGATCTCGCTCGAATACCCGGTCATGCGGCACGCGACGAACCTGGAATCGGTGCTCACCTACGAGGGCACCGTCGAGATGCACCAGCTGGTGCTGGGCAAGGCGCTCACCGGGCTCGACGCCTTCCGGTAAGAGCCGGCGGGGCGGGGCCGTGGTGTGCGGCCCCGCCTCAGCTCTGGTTGAAGAAACCGTCGGAACGGTGCGCGGCGGGCTCGCCGCTGATGACCTGGGTGTCGGCCGGGCTCAGCAGGAACACCCGGGTGGACACCCGCTCGATCGAACCGCGCAGGCCGAAGATGAGCCCGGCCGCGAAGTCCACCACGCGCTTGGCGTCGGTGCCCTCCATGGCCGTCAGGTTCACGATGACCGGGACGCCGTCCCGGAACAGCTCACCGATGGCCCGTGCGTCCCGGAAGCTGTCCGGGGTGACCGTCGCGATGCGGCGGCCCTTCTCCTCGGCCACGTCCGAGGCCACCTTCACCCGCGGGTCCGTGACCCAGGCGTCCCCGGGCTGCTCGGTGCCCTCGGAGTAGTCGTCGTCGTAGTAACGCTCGTCATCGTTGTCGTCGACGAGGCCGAGCCACGCACTCGCCTTGCGTACCGATCCCATGGACGCCTCCTCTCACAGCGGTCTTTTGTGCTTCCGCATCCCTATGGTCATCCATGATGCGGACGTCGCGCCAAGTGGATAGACGCCGCGCGGGGGGTTTGTGACGGTACTGGTGCACAGCGGATCCGTCGAGAGTCCTTGTGTCCCAAGGGTCCTTTCCCAAACGGATGCTGACTGTGAGTGAAATATGATTCTTCACGGCACACGGGTGAGGACGGGTGCGTACGGGTGAAGCCGGCGGTCGGTACGATGCCGCAGCTCAGCGTCGTACCAACCACGGGGGAGCGTCGTGTTCGGAATCGTCAGGCCGTGCAGGCACCGGCTCGGAGAGAGCCTCACAAGCCAGTGGATGGCTCATTTGTGCGGGTTGTGCCTCGCGCTGCGCAAGGACCACGGGCAGTTCGCGCGGATCGTGACGAACTATGACGGGCTGCTCATATCGGTTTTGACGGAGGCTCAGGCCGGGCGGGGCGGCGCGGGCGCCGGGCGGCGCACCGCCGGGCCCTGTCCGTTGCGCGGGATGCGCACCGCCTCCGTCGCGCACGGTGAGGGCGCCCGGCTGGCGGCGGCCGTCTCCCTGGTACTGGCCTCGGCCAAGGTGCGCGACCATGTCGCCGACGGCGACGGCCTGCTGGCCCGCCGGCCGGTGGCCCTCGCCGCCCGCCGGATCGCCGGCGGCTGGGACGCGGCCGGAGCGCGCGGCGGCGGCGCCGTCGGCTTCGACACCGCCGTACTGGTCGACGCCGTGGACCGGCAGGGCGGCATCGAGGCCCTCGCCGGGCCCGGCACACCGCTGCTCACCGTGACCGAGCCGACCGAGACGGCGACCGCCGCCGCCTTCGCGCACACCGCGCACCTCGCCGGTCGGCCGCACAACGCCGTGCCGCTCGCCGAGGCCGGCCGCCTCTTCGGCCGGCTCGCCCACCTCCTCGACGCCGTCGAGGACCGGGAGGCCGACGCCGCGTCCGGCGCCTGGAACCCGCTCACCGCCACCGGGACGCCACTCACCGAGGCCCGGCGGCTCGCCGACGACGCCGTGCACGGGGTGCGGCTGGCACTGCGGGAGGCCGAGTTCACCGACGGCCGGCTGGTGCACCGGCTGCTCGCGCACGAGCTGGGCGCGTCCGTGGACCGCGCGTTCGGCACCGTCTCGTGCGCCCATGGCGGCCATCCGTACGCCCCTCCCGGCACCCCGGGTGTGCCCGGCGGTCCCGGTGGGCCGACGCCCCCGGAGCCGCCGCGCCGCGACCGGCGCGGGCTGCTCGCAGGGTGCGCCGTGTGGCTGGGTCTGGCCTGCACGTGCCAGATGTGCTGCGGCACCTTCAACGACCCCTGGAGCGGGCAGCGCAGGGAAGGGCTCTGCTCCAACTGCGACTGCGGGAACTGCTGCGACTGCTGCGACTGCTGCAGCAACTGCAGCGACGGATGCTGCTGCGACGGCTGCGGGTGCGACTGCTGAGGCGCCGTCATCCGAGCCGTTCCGCGCTCGCCGCCGCCGTCCCGGGGCCCCGCGGGCCGCTCGTCCTCGCCGGCGCGCACTGACCGGAGGGCCATCCGGACGGGCGACTTCCGGACACCGCGGGCGGTGGGCGACGGGCGGCGGCGTGCGATGCCTCCGTCGGGGCCGCCGTGCGCGTTCGCCGGCCGCTTCGTCTGTACCTTCCCGATGCCGGGGGACACCCTTGCGGCCCGCGTCGAGGGGGGAGCGCGGACTGCGCCGAGTGCGGCGGGCGTTGACGGGAGCGGGCGGGAAGGGGACGGGTGGGTAAAAGTCGTTCAAAGCTTGACGGCCGAAAGGCACCCTTGCGCCGACCGGTCGTTCGGCCGAATACTCCAACCTCAGCGCTTGTCAGGGGCACGACGTATCCGGAACCCGGAGGTCCGTCCCTGGCTGCGCCTCACGGGCCCCCGACCCCACAAGAGGGGCCCCCGACTTCCCCTGTGGAGGAACGAAAAGTGAGGATCAAGCGCACCACCCCCCGCAGCGGCATCACGAGACGGACTCGGCTGATCGCCGTATCCACCGGCCTCGTGGCCGCAGCCGCCGTCGCGATCCCCAGCGCGAACGCCGCCGCACCCACCCCCGCCACCTTCAGCGCCGCCGAGCTGAGCAGTGCCGGCAACGCGGTGCTCAAGGCCGACGTCCCGGGCACCGCCTGGGCCGTCGACAAGCAGTCCGGCGAGGTGCTCGTCACCGTCGACAGCACGGTCTCCCAGGCCGAGATCGCGAAGATCAAGGAGCAGGCCGGCGACAAGGCCGGCGCGCTCACGATCAAGCGCACCCCCGGCACGTTCAACAAGCTCATCCAGGGCGGTGACGCCATCTACGCGAGCAGCTGGCGCTGCTCCCTCGGCTTCAACGTCCGCAGCAGCAGCGGCGCCGAGTACTTCCTGACCGCCGGTCACTGCACCGACGGCGCCGGCGCCTGGCGCTCCAGCTCCGGCGGCACCGTCATCGGCCAGACGGCGGGCTCCAGCTTCCCGGGCAACGACTACGGCATCGTGCAGTACACGGGCTCCGTCTCCCGGCCCGGCACCGCAAACGGTGTGGACATCACCCGCGCGGCCACCCCGAGCGTGGGCACCACCGTCATCCGTGACGGCTCCACCAGCGGTACCCACAGCGGCCGGGTCACCGCCCTGAACGCCACCGTCAACTACGGCGGCGGCGACGTCGTCTCCGGGCTGATCCAGACCACGGTCTGCGCCGAGCCCGGCGACTCCGGCGGCCCGCTCTACGGCAGCAACGGCACCGCGTACGGCCTGACCTCCGGCGGCAGCGGCAACTGCTCCTCCGGCGGCACGACCTTCTTCCAGCCGGTGACGGAGGCCCTGAGCGCCTACGGCGTCAGCGTCTACTAGTCCGTCAGCCCGTCACCGTTCACGTATCGAGCGCCGCCGGCGGCGTGACGAGCCCCCGTACACCGAAGCGACGGTGTGCGGGGGCTCAGTCGGTGCCGCCGGGGAGGACGACGCCGTTCTCGGACTGCCCGGCCCCGCACGGAACTCCCGCCGTGGGTGGAGGCCGCGGCCGCGCGCCTTGCCCGGAGTGAACGTCCGGGCCTCCTCGCGGTGAGGAGGTGAAGGCCGTGTGACCACACTGGAGTTGTCGTGCGCACGTCCTTAAGTCGACCTTGTGTACGGGCTGGGGAATCGGAAGAGTTAACGCTCGTCAACCAGCCTTCCGGTTCACGGGGTCCCCACAACCTCGCGGACCGACCCCCCACAGGAGGACGTGAGTTGAAGCACCGACGCATACCCAGGCGGCGGGCGGCCGTGGTAGGTGCGGGTATCACCGCACTGGTCGCCGCGGGAGTCACCTTCCAGACCGCGAACGCCAGCGAGTCCGAGTCGGCCTCCGCACCCGAGACCCTGTCGGTCACGGCGGCCGGGAAGCTCGCCACCACGCTGATCGGCGACCTCGGCTCCGACGCCGCGGGCACGTACTACGACGCGCAGGCCAAGAGCCTCGTCGTCAACGTGCTCGACCAGAGCGCCGCGCAGACCGTCGAGGAGGCCGGCGCCAAGGCGAGAGTCGTCGAGAACTCGCTCGCCGACCTGAAGAGCGCGCGCACCACCCTCACCGAGGACGCGGCCATTCCGGGCACGTCCTGGGCGACCGACCCGACCACCAACAAGGTCGTCGTCACCGCCGACCGCACGGTCTCCAAGGCCGAACTGGCCAAGCTGACCAAGGTGGTCGACGGGCTGGGCGCCAAGGCCGAGCTCAAGCGGACCAAGGGCGAGTACAAGCCCTTCGTCTCGGGCGGCGACGCCATCACCGGAGGCGGCGGGCGCTGCTCGCTCGGCTTCAACGTGACCAAGGGCGGCGAGCCGTACTTCATCACCGCCGGTCACTGCACCGAGTCCATCTCGACCTGGTCGGACTCCTCCGGGAACGTCATCGGCGAGAACGAGGCGTCCAGCTTCCCGGACAACGACTACGGCCTGGTCAAGTACACCGCCGACGTGGACCACCCGAGCGAGGTGAACCTCTACAACGGCTCCTCGCAGGCCATCTCGGGCGCCGCCGAGGCCACCGTCGGCATGCAGGTGACCCGCAGCGGCTCCACCACCCAGGTGCACGACGGCACGGTCACCGGCCTGGACGCCACCGTGAACTACGGCAACGGCGACATCGTCAACGGCCTGATCCAGACCGACGTCTGCGCCGAGCCCGGCGACAGCGGCGGCTCGCTCTTCTCGGGCGACAAGGCCATCGGCCTCACCTCCGGCGGCAGCGGCGACTGCACCTCGGGCGGCGAGACCTTCTTCCAGCCGGTGACGGAGGCCCTGTCGGCCACCGGCACGCAGATCGGCTGAGCCCGCAGGTCCGCTGAGCGGTACCCGCACCAGTGAAGTCCCGTCCCGCGCGCGAGGGGCGGGACTTCCGCGTGCGCCCGGGGTGCGGACGGCGCTTCCGCGCGGGTACGGCGGTCAGCCCGCCGCACCCGGCGGCAGTTCCGTCCCCTGCCGCCCGCGGGGCTGCAGCACGGCCGCCAGCATCGTGATCACCGTCCCCGCGACCGCCCACGCCCACAGCACCAGCAGGGACGCGGTCACGTCGTTCCCCTTGAAGTAGGCGATCGAGCGGGCCGTCCAGGTGCCCGCGCCCGGCGGCAGCGCCGGGCCGATCGCCTTCCAGAACGGCGGCAGCAGCGGCAGCGGGAAGGCGCCGCCCGCGCTCGGGTTGCCCGCGATCACCACCAGCAGGATCGCGAGACCGATGCCGACGATCCCGAAGACGCCCTGGAGGGCGAGCGTGGCGGCACCCACCGCGAAGGTGATCAGCGCGCCGAGCCCCCACAGGTCCACCACTCCGCCGGGCAGTGCGCCCAGGATCGGCCCGACGATCACCGCGCCGCCGAGCCCGCCGGCGATCGCGACCAGCGCCATCACGATCAGCCGGATCGCCGCCCGGCGCGGGTTGGACGGCCGGGCGCCGGTGCTGATCGCCAGGATCGAGGCGCACAGGTAGCCGCCCACGCACCAGCCCACGACCAGGTAGAAGGACGACAGCCCGTTGAAGTCGTGGGACGAGGCCGGGGCCACGTCGACGGTCCGCGTCGTGCGCTTCTCTGCCTGCTCCGCCTGGCCGACGACGCGCTCCAGGGTGGTGGCGAGGGCGGTGCCGCCGCCGGAGGCGACCAGCAGGGTGTCCTGCCCGCCCCCGGGGTCCACGATCAGGGCGCCGTCGATCTCCCGGTTCATGATCTGCCGCCGGGCGCTCGCCTCGTCGGCCACCGTGCGCGGGTCCAGCGGGGAGCCGGGCAGCCGCTCCAGCCGGTCCACCGTCTGCCCGGCGGCCGCTCCGGGCGCGGCCACCCCGAAGGGCACGTCCTTCGCTCTCGGATCGTGCAGCGCCCCCACGTAGGAGGCGATGAAGAGCAGCTGGAGCGCGATCACGCCGAGCACGAGCAGGGTGGCCCGCGGGGTGACGGCGTCCTTCACCTCACCGAGGAAGGAGCCGCTTCGCGTGCGGGGGCCCGGTGTGTGTGACATGTCCCCACAGTCCGGGTCGGGGGGTGTTCGCGCAGGTGGGACGGGGCCGAACGGATGTCGCACACACATTCGAGGATGGGGGTATGGTGGGTGGGGTAGCTGGGAACAGGCGTTCGATAATGGCGTTCGGGTCTACGTGGTCGTGCGTCGGGTTCATGAGTCGGGAGGTGCGTGATGCCGGGTTTCACGCATCTGCACACCGTCTCCGGGTTCTCCGCCCGCTACGGCGCCTCCCACCCGGAGCGGCTGGCCGAGCGTGCCGCCGAACGGGACATGGACGCCCTCGCCCTCACCGACCGCGACACCCTCGCGGGCACGGTCCGCTTCGCCAAGGCCTGTGCGAGGGCGGGCGTCCGTCCGCTGTTCGGCGCGGAGCTGGCGGTCGCCGCCCCCGAGTCCGGAGCCGCCGGGCGCACGGACACCTCCGTGCGCCGGGACCGGCGCCGTGCTCCCGTGCGCGGCGGCGCCTTCGTCGACGAGTCGGCCCCCCGGGTGACCTTCCTCGCCCGCGACGGCGCCCGCGGCTGGGCCGACCTGTGCCGCCTGGTCTCCGCAGCCCACACCGCCGAGGACACCCCGCTGCTGTCCTGGCCCGACAACCACGCCGACGGCCTGACCGTCCTGCTCGGCCCCGGCTCCGACGTCGGCCGCGCCCTCGCCGCGGGTCGCCCCGACCGCGCGGCGCGGCTCCTCGCCCCCTGGCGGGAGGTCTACGGCGACGCCCTGCGCCTGGAGGCCGTCTGGCACGGCCGCAAGGGCACCGGCCCCGGCTCCCTGCGCCTGGCCTCCCGTACCGTCGGCTTCGCCGCCGAGCAGGGCGTCCGGCCGGTGCTCTCCAACGCCGTCCGCTACGCCGACCCCGGCCAGGGCGAGGTCGCCGACGTCCTGGACGCCGCCCGCCGCCTCGTCCCCATCGACGTCACCGGGGAACTGGACTCCGGCGAGGCCTGGCTCAAGGGCGCCGGTGCCATGCGGGACGCCGCCGAGCGGATCGTCGAGTCCGCGGGCTTCCGGCGCGACACCGCCCACCGCCTGCTGGAGCAGACCCGGGCCACGGCCGCCGAGTGCCTGGTGGACCCCGAGGACGACCTCGGCATGGGCGCCGTCCACTTCCCCGAACCGCACCTCGTCGGCGCCGGCCGCCGCACCGCCCAGCGGGCGCTCGCCTCCCGGGCGGCGGCGGGCATGGTGCGGCGCGGCTACGACCGGCGTCCGGGCCGGCGCGAGTACTGGGAGCGGATGCACCACGAGCTGGACATCATCGCCCACCACGGCTTCGCCTCGTACTTCCTCACCGTCGCCCAGGTCGTGGACGACGTACGGCACATGGGCATCCGGGTCGCCGCGCGCGGCTCCGGCGCGGGCTCGCTCGTCAACCACCTCCTCGGCATCGCGCACGCCGACCCGGTCGAGCACGGGCTGCTGATGGAACGGTTCCTGTCCAAGGAGCGGGTGGTGCTGCCCGACATCGACATCGACGTGGAGTCCGCGCGCCGGCTGGAGGTCTACCGCGCGATCATCGGCCGGTTCGGCACCGAGCGCGTCGCCACGGTCGCCATGCCGGAGACGTACCGGGTGCGCCATGCCATCCGCGACGTGGGCGCCGCCCTGTCCATGGACCCGGCCGAGATCGACCGGGTCGCCAAGTCCTTCCCGCACATCCGCGCCCGCGACGCCCGCGCGGCCCTGGAGGAACTGCCCGAGCTGAAGGAGCTGGCGGGGGAGCAGGAGCGGTACGGCAGGCTCTGGGAGCTGGTCGAGGGCCTGGACGCCCTCCCGCGCGGCGTCGCCATGCACCCCTGCGGCGTCCTGCTGTCCGACGCCTCCCTGCTCTCCCGTACGCCGGTGATGCCGACCAGCGGCGAGGGCTTCCCGATGGCGCAGTTCGACAAGGACGACGTGGAGGACCTCGGGCTGCTCAAGCTGGACGTGCTCGGGGTGCGGATGCAGTCGGCGATGGCGCACGCGGTCGCCGAGGTGGAGCGGGCGACGGGGGAGCGGGTCGACCTGGACGCCGTGCCGGAGGGCGACCCGGCGACGTACCGGATGATCCGCTCGGCCGAGACGCTGGGCTGCTTCCAGATCGAGTCGCCGGGCCAGCGGGACCTGGTGGGGCGGCTCCAGCCGGCCACCTTCCACGACCTCGTGGTCGACATCTCGCTCTTCCGGCCCGGTCCGGTCGCCGCCGACATGGTGCGGCCGTTCATCGAGGCCCGGCACGGGCGGGCGCCGGTGCGCTACCCGCACGAGGACCTGGCGGAGCCGCTGGCGGGGACGTACGGGGTCGTCGTCTTCCACGAGCAGATCATCGACATCGTCGACATCATGACCGGCTGCGGACGCGGCGAGGCGGACCGGGTGCGGCGCGGCCTTTCCGACCCGGAGTCGCAGGGGCGGATCAAGGTGTGGTTCGCCCAGCACGCGGCGGCGAGCGGCTACGACGCGGAAACGATTCAGCGCACCTGGGAGATCGTCGAGGCCTTCGGCAGCTACGGCTTCTGCAAGGCGCACGCCGTCGCCTTCGCGGTGCCGACGTACCAGTCGGCGTGGCTGAAGGCCCACCATCCGGCCGCCTTCTACGCGGGCCTGCTCACCCACGACCCCGGCATGTACCCCAAGCGGCTGCTGCTGGCGGACGCGCGGCGGCGCGGGGTGCCGATCCTGCCGCTGGACGTGAACAAGTCGGGGGTCGCACACAGGATCGAACTGGTGTCTGATTCGCATGGGTCGCGGCCGCGGAAGCCCGCCGCGTGGGGCCTTCGCCTCGCCCTCTTGGACGTGCACGGCATCAGCGAGGCCGAGGCGGGACGCGTCGCCGAGGGGCAGCCGTACGCCTCCCTGCTCGACTTCTGGGAACGGGCCCGCCCCAGCAGGCCGTTGGCCGGACGGCTCGCCCAGGTCGGCGCGCTGGACGCGTTCGGCGCCAACCGGCGCGACCTGCAACTGCACCTGACCGAACTGCACCGCGGCGCCCGGGGCGGACGCGGCGACCAGCTCCCGCTGTCCGGCGGCCGGAAGACCGCCTCCGCCGGGCTGCCCGACCTCACCTCGGCGGAGAAGCTCAGCGCCGAACTGGGCGTGCTGTCCATGGACGCCTCGCGCAACCTGATGGACGACCACCGCACCTTCCTGCGCGAGCTGGGCGTGGTGTCGGCCAAGCGGCTGCGCGAGGCCCGGCACGGGGAGACGGTGCTGGTCGCGGGCGCCAAGGCGGCCACCCAGACCCCGCCGGTCCGCTCCGGGCGCCGGGTCATTTTCTCCACCCTCGACGACGGCTCCGGCCTGGTCGACCTCGCCTTCTTCGACGACTCCCACGACGCCTGCGCGCACACCGTCTTCCACTCCTGGCTGCTGCTGGTGCGCGGGGTGGTGCAGCGGCGCGGCCCGCGCAGCCTCAGCGTGGTCGGCTCCGCCGCCTGGAACCTCGCCGACCTGCTGGAGGTGCGCCGGGAGGAGGGCCTGGAGGGCGTCGCCGCCCGGCTGGCGGCCGGGAGCGGCGGGACGGACGGAGCCGGCGGAGCCGGGGACGACGACCCCGGGGGCGGACCGGCGCGCCGCCGCCTCGCCGGCTCGGACGGCCGGCCCGCGCCGGCCGGCTCCGCGGCCCAGGACCCGATGGAGCAGCGGAGGATCCGCATGTCCACCGGGTACGAGATGCACCCCTGGGCCGATCTGCGCCCCGCGGGCGAAGGGCCCGCGGTCGGAAGGAAGTTGTGGCACCAGAGTCCGGGGAGTGCGGGATGACGATTCTCTGCGTACGTTTCCAGCTGCCGCCGATGTACGAGGCGGCCCTGCCCGAACTGCTCGGGCTGTTGGAGGAGTTCACGCCGGTCGTCGAGGCGCTGCCGCCCGACGGCGCGCTGGCCGACCTGCGCGGCGCCGAGCGGTACTTCGGGCGCGACGCCGTGGAACTGGCCTCCGTGATCCGGGTGCGCGCCCTCGCGCTGTACGGCGTGGACTGCGTGATCGGCGCCGGACCCGGCCCGATGCTGGCCCGCATGGCGCTGCGCGACGCCCGGCCGGGCCTGACCCGCGCGGTGCCCGGCGGCGGGGAGCGGGACTTCCTCGCCGGCAAGCCCGTCGCAGCGCTGCCCGGCGTCGGCACCGCGACCGCCCGCACCCTGTGCGAGTACGGCCTCGACACCCTCGGCCGGGTCGCCGCGGCGCCGCTGTCCACGCTCCAGCGCCTGGTCGGTGCGAGGACCGGCCGCGAGCTGTACGAGAAGGCCCAGGGCGTCGACCGCGGCCGGGTCGTGCCCAACGGCGTCTCCCGGTCCCTGGCCGCCGACCGCCCCTTCGACCGCGACGAACTCGATCCCGGCCGCCACCGCCGCGCCCTGCTCTCGGCCGCCGGGGAACTGGGCGCCCGGCTGCGCGCCGTGGACAAGGTCTGCCGCACCCTCACCCTGACCGTCCGCTACGCCGATCGGTCGGCCACCACCCGCAGCCGCACCCTGAAGGAGCCGACCGCGCACTCGGCGGCGCTGACCCGGGCCGCGTACGACATGTACGGGGCGCTCGGCCTCCAGCGCGCCCGGGTCCGCTCGGTCGCCCTGCGCGCCGAGGGGCTCGCCCCCGCCGAACACGCCTCCCACCAGCTCACCTTCGACCCCGTGGACGAGAAGGTCCGCCGGATCGAGGAGGTCGCGGACCGCGCGCGGGCGAAGTTCGGGCCGCGGGCGGTGATGCCGGGGTCCCTGGCGGCGTGATCTCCCCTCGTGCAGGTCCTAGCCGGCCCACGGGGGAGTGAGCCGGGTGCCGTCGGCCAGCACCGCGGTCAGGCCGACGGAGGTGGTGACCCAGGAGGTGGCGGTCCGGTCGGTCGGGTTCTCGACGGCGAGGGTCGCCCCCGCGTTGACGATCACGGTGTCGCCCGCGGTGACGCGCTCGGTGCGGCCGTCGAGGGTGATCAGCAGCTCGCCGGTGAGCAGGTGGAAGATCTCCTCCCGGTCGACGGTGTGCGCGGGTGCCTTCGTCCCCGCCGGGATCTCGCCCCGCCAGGCGCACAGCTCCTTGCTGCCGGCGCGGGAGTTGGCGTAGGAGACGAAACGGGCGCCGTGGATCTCGTGGGTGACGCCTTCGGACGAGCGGACGACGGGCATGACGGGCTCCTTCTGGAGTTGTGTGGTCGCGCCATGGTCAAGCGGCTTGATTAACCCTGTTCTCCATATGGTCAAGCTGCTTGACCAAAGTGTCAAGGGTGTTTCAATGCCCCCGTGCAGAACTCCGACGCCATGGCCCTGACCGCCGCCCTGCTCGCCGCGGCCGGCGGACTCACGCAGCGCATCCAGGAGGGTGTCGTCGCCCGCGGCTTCGGGGACGTACGGCCCGCGCACGGCTTCGCCTTCGCCCGGCTCGCCCCGGACGGGGCGACGGTCACCGATCTGGCCGTGCATCTGGGGATGACCAAGCAGGCGGCCAGCCAGCTGGTCGAGGAGCTGGTCCGCAAGGGGTACGTCGAGCGCCGGCCGCACCCCGCCGACGCGCGCGCCCGGCTCGTCGTGCTGACGGAGGCGGGGTGGGCCTGCACGCGGGCCGCGGAGGAGGCGGCGGCGGAGGCCGTCGGCGCCTGGGCCGGGGCGCTCGGCGAGGACGGGGTGCGTGCGCTGCGCGACGGTCTGCTGCGGGTGGCGCCGGCCGGGCCGCTGCGGCCCGCCTGGTGAACCCGGCCCCCCCAGCACCCGCGGTACCGACGGCGTCGGTTATCACTGGAAGTTTTTACTGACGCGTAACTTCACACTTGCACTACTCGCCCGTAACTTGACGAGTGAACAGCATCCCGTGATCCGGATCACAGGGCATCCCTGCCGTCGCAACTCCCCCGATCCGCAAGGAGATCACCCGATGCTGCCCTGGAACCGAGTGTTCAGACCGCTGGCCGCGCTGCTGCTGACCGCCGCGGTCGCCCTGGTCCCCGCCGTCACGGCCACCGCCGCCCCCGCCGCCACCGCGCGTCCCGGCTCCGGCTGGAACGACTACACCTGCGAGCCCTCCGCCGCCCACCCCCGCCCCGTCGTCCTGGTCCACGGCACCTTCGGGAACTCCGTCGACAACTGGCTGGGCCTCGCGCCCTACCTGAAGAACCGCGGCTACTGCGTCTTCTCCCTGGACTACGGCCAACTGCCGGGCGTCCCGCTCTTCAACGGACTCGGACCGGTCGAGAAGTCGGCGGAGCAACTGGCCGCCTACGTCGACAAGGTGCTCACCGCGACCGGCGCCGACGAGACCGACCTCGTCGGCCACTCGCAGGGCGGCATGATGCCCCGCTACTACCTCAGGTTCCTCGGCGGAGCCGACAAGGTGAACGCCCTGGTCGGCGTGGCGCCCAGCAACCACGGCACCACGCTGTCCGGCCTCACCCGCCTGCTGCCGTACTTCCCCGGCGTCGGGGACCTGCTGAACGAGCACACCCCCGCCCTCGCCGACCAGGTCGTCGGCTCCGACGTCCTCACCAAGCTCAACGCCGGCGGCGACACCGTGCCCGGCGTGCGCTACACCGTCCTCGCCACCAAGTACGACGAGGTGGTCACGCCGTACCGCAGCCAGTTCCTCGACGGTCCCGGTGTGCGCAACGTCCTGCTGCAGGACCTGTGCCCGCTCGACCTCTCCGAGCACCTGGCGATCGGGCTGCTGGACCGGATCGCCTTCCACGAGGTGACCAACGCCCTGGACCCGGCGCACGCCACGCCCACCACCTGCGCCTCGGTCTTCGGCTGACCGTGCGGCCGGGGCGACCGGCTGCCCCGGCCACACGCCCCGCGGGGGTCCGCCCGGCCTGAGCCGCCGGACGGACCCCGCGTTCCCCCGCGTCACCCCCGTGCTCAGGGTCAGCGGCCGTGCCGGCCACCGGTCGCCGCGCGCCGGCGGACCGACGCGAACAGGGTGGCCGCGCCGAGCGCCAGGGCGGCGGCGCCGCCGACGGCGACGTAGGGCGTGCTGCCGTCCCCGCCGGTCTCGGCGAGGTTCTCGGTGCCCCCGCCCGCGGCCTTGACCTGGTTGGGACCGGCGGCGGCCTCGGGCGCCTGCTCCGCGGCGGTGGGCGCGGCCGCCGGTTCCGTCGGATCCGTGGTGGTCTCCGCGTCCTGGTCGCCGTGACCGTGGTGCTCGATCGTCGACTTGTCGGCCGCGGCCGCGATCTGCTCCTCGGACGGCGCGGAGGCCTCGGGCGCCGGCGCGGCACCCCCGGCCGTGTCACCGCTGCCGCCGCTGCTGTCACTGCCGCTCCCGCTGCTCCCGCTGCCGGTACCGGAGCCGCCGAAGGAGACGTCCGAGCAGGAGTAGAACGCCTCCGGGCTGTCCGAGCGCTGCCACACCGCGTACAGCAGGTGCTTGCCGGAGCGCTCCGGCAGCGTGCCGGAGAAGGTGTAGAAGCCGTCCGAGGCGACCGGGTCGGTGGCGGTCGCCACCGGGGCGGACAGGTCCAGGTCGCCCCAGCCGAGCGGCTGCGAGGGGTCGTAGCCGGGCTTGGTGACGTACACCTTGAAGGTGCCCTTGTGCGGAGCCGTCACACGGTACTTGAAGGTGTACGAGCCGCTGCTCACGCCGGTCGCGGGCCAGTCGTCACGGGCCAGGTCCAGCCCCTTGAACGCCGGGTCGTTGGCACTGCACAGCTTGCCGTCCGGGATCAGCTCCTGGTGCTTGCCGGCGGCGTTGCCGATGCGGATGCCGTTCCAGTCGTAGAGCGCCTGCGTGCCGCCCGCCGCGACCACCGCCTTGCACGCGGCCGACTTGGGGCTCTCGGGCCCCTCGGCGTGGCACTGCGACACCCGGCTGACCGGGTCGCCCATCGAGCCGTGCGCCGACGCGGGGGCGGCGGCCAGCGTGGTCAGGGCGAGCGGGGCGAGACCGGCGACGGCGACGGCTGCGGCCCTGCGGGACGCGGACGGTGCGGGCATGCGGAACTCCTCGAAACGGTCACGGGGGACTGGGGAACTCGGGCCGGAACCCGTGGGGTCGATCAGCAAGCTAGCCCCAGGGGACCGCGGAATCGCCTGCTGGAGACGGGTGACGGAGATCCTTATGGTCGCGTTAAGGGAGTGCTCAGGCTGGGCTGAGGTAGCTACCGTTCGAGGCATGGAACGAGAGCGGATCCGGCCGGCGGTCGCCGCGGACGTGCCGGCGGTCGAGGCGGTGACCGACGCCGCGTACCGCCCCTACGTCGAGCGCATCGGGGTGGTGCCGCAGCCCATGGAGGCGGACCACGCGGCGAACGTGGCGGCGGGGAAGGTGTTCGTCACGGACGAGCCCGGCACCGGGCTCGCGGGCGTCGTGGGACTCGTGGTCGTGGAGGTGTCGGACGGCCACCTGTTCCTCGACAGCGTCGCCGTCCACCCCGGCGCGCACGGCAGGGGCGTCGGGCGACGGCTGCTGCGGTTCGTGGACGCGCACGCGCGTGCGCTGGGCCTGTCCGAGGTCAGGCTCTACACGAACGCGATGATGTGGGAGAACCGGGAGATCTACCCGAGGTACGGGTACGAGGTCGTGGCACGCCGAGTGGACGGGCCCTACGACCGCGTCCACTACCGCAAGCGGGTGCTCTGAGGCGTCTCATGTCCGGACCTGCCGGTCAGCTCTCCGGCCACCAGGTGCGCGCGATGTCCTTGCGGACCTCCGGGCGCCTCGAGAGGTGCTCGTCGGACTCCTCGCGGACTCGGCGGGCGTCGGTCTTCTTCAGGGGCTTCTGCACGGTCAGACGGCGCATGGCTGCCTCCTTACGGATCCACCGGGTTCCGCGTTCTCACGGAGGTAGACCCTTTCCCCGAGACTCACTCATCGATGCGTCCCTGTCAGTGGCGGTTGTCACGTTCTCGTGCCCCGACTCCGTTGTCAGTGGCTCCTGTCACCCTGGGCGCATGAGTGGGAACAGTGACGAAGCGACCGCGCCGGGTGTCGACTGGGACGCGCTGGCCGCCTCCTTCGACGACGAGCCGGACCACGGTCTGCGCGACGCGGACGTACGCCGGGCCTGGGCCGCCCGGCTGGCCTCCTGGCTGCCGCAGCCGCCCGGCGACGTCCTGGACCCGGGCTGCGGCACCGGCAGTCTGTCACTCCTCGCGGCCGAGCAGGGGCACCGCGTCACCGGCGTCGACCGGTCCCCGGCCATGGTGGAGCTGGCCAGGACCAAACTCGCCGGACGTGACGCGGTGTTCCTCACCGGTGACGCGGCGGCGCCGCCCGTGGGCGAGCAGCGCTTCGACGCCGTGCTGGTCCGGCACGTGCTGTGGACGCTGCCCGACCCCGGCCGGGCCCTGCGGCACTGGCGGCAGTTGCTGCGCCCCCGGGGACGGCTGGTCCTGGTCGAGGGCGTGTGGGGGAGTGTCGCCCCGGTCGGCATACCGGCCGGCCGGCTCGTCGCCCTGCTCGGCCCGCTCGCCGGGCGGGCCCGCGTGGAGCGGCTGTCGGACGACGCGTCGTTGTGGGGCCGGGAGGTGACGGACGAGCGGTACGCGGTGGTGGCGACGTACGGATGACCCGGCGGCGCGCTAGGCGAGCAGGCCGGTGAAGCCGTCCCCGAGGGCCAGCCGCTCCAGTTCGTCCAGGGCGGCCACGGCGGCGGCAGCGGCACGCGGGTCCCGGTCCGCCAGCCCGCTCTCGGTGAACTCGTCCTCGTCGAGGCGCCGTACGTCCGCGCCGTCGGCGGAGCGCCACAGGTCCAGGTCGAGGTCCTCGACGACCAGTTCGGCGCCGGTCAGGACGGCGGGACGGGTGATGTCGCAGTACCAGCCCTTCAGCACGCCGGCCGACGTGCGGACCTCCTTCACCGAGTACCACCGGTCGCGCCAGTAGTACTCGGTGAAGACGTCCCCGGCCTCGAAGCGCACGAAGCCGAAGTCGCGCACGCCGTCACCGGCCCAGGGGGCGCGGACGGCGAGGCGGGTCCCGTCGTCGTGCAGCAGCGCGGCCGCGTACCGGATCTTCGTCCGGCCCGCCTTGACAAGTGCGACGCTCAACTCAGCGGATTTCCCGGACATGGCGCACCTCCGTCGCGCAGATCTCGTACCCGAGCCACTTGTTGACGGCGAGCATCGGGCCGTTGTCGGTGTCGTTGCCGGTGAGCGCCTCCGTGTACCCGGCCGCGCGGGCCCGGTGCAGGGAGGCGGTCTTGACGAGTTTGGCCAGGCCCCGGCCGCGCCGGCCGCGGACCGTGCCCGTCATCGCGGTCGAGTACCGGGTGCCGTCGGTGTAGGCGACGCTGAAGGCGGCCGGGCGGCCGTCGACGACCGCGACGGTGGTCAGTTCCCGGTTGAGCAGCGGGTGCCGCCAGGTCTCCGCCAGCCAGGTCTCGTAGTCCGTGAACTCGATGTCGACGTCGCCCGGTTCGTCCGCCACCGTCTCCGCGTCCAGCTCGAACACGGGCCGGGGGTCGTCGGCGAAGTCGGCGGCGGTGCGCAGCTCGACACCCGGGGGAGGGGACAACAGCGGCGGCAGCGTGGCGCGGGACAGGTCCAGCCGGAGGAAGTAGGCGGCACGGCGCCGTTCGTAGCCGTGCCGCTCGGCGAAGGCCAGGTCGGCGGGCCCGTCCAGCGCCCAGGCGTACAGCTTCGTCGCGCCCTCGCCGGTCAGGTACTCCTCGGCCGTCCGCACCAGCAGGCCGCCGGCACCGCGCCGCAGCCGCTCCGGGTGGACGTAGACGTTCAGGAAGCCCTGACCGGGTTCCGGGCTGTCGTGCACCAGCCCGATCTGGGCCGTGCCGATCACCTCCCCGTCCTCCTCGGCGACCAGGCACCGGCTCCGTGCCTCCGCAGGGGTGTGGACGAGGCGGTGCACGACGGCCTCCGGCGTCCACAGGATGAACGGCAGGGCACGGTGGCGGACCCTGGTGAAGGCCGCGAGGTCGGCCGGATCGTCGGAACGCAGGTCGCGTACGAGAACGGTCATGTGGGCGCACGCTACGGCGACCGGGCGGTCCGGTGCCTCTCATTTTTTCGGGAGTACGGGACAATCACCGGGTGACCTTGAAGATCCGTATCGACGACGGCACGCCGCCCTACGAGCAGGTGCGCGCGCAGATCTCCGAACAGGCGCGGTCGGGCGCCCTGCCGGTCGGCCACCGGCTGCCCACCGTGCGCGGACTGGCCGAATCCCTCGGGCTCGCCGCGAACACGGTCGCCAAGGCGTACCGGGCGCTGGAGGCGGACGGGGTGATCGAGACGCGGGGGCGCAACGGAACGGTGGTCGCTGCCGCGGGTTCTGCGGCGGAGCGGGAGGCTGCCGGCGCGGCGCAGGGGTATGCCGAGCGGGCTCGGCGGCTCGGGCTCACCGAGGGGGAGGCGCTTGCCGCGGTGCGGGATGCCCTGCGGGCGGCCTACGAGGAGTGAGTGCCGACTGGGTTCGGGCCGTCGCCCGGCTGCGGGTTCGTTGTGGCTGACCGCGCAGTTCCCCGCGCCCCTTCCGGGCGCGTTCTGGTGACCGTCAGGTCCCAAGCGCGGGCCCGTCTGGCGAAGACCTGTGCGTCTCGCACCGCCGCCGCGTTCGGGTCGTTGTTGAAGTAGGCGTAGACGTCGCTCGTGTTCGGCCAGGTCGTGGCGATGCGGGCGGCCCACGTCGACAGTGACCGGCGGCCGTAGTGCGGCCAGGGTGTGGCCCGGCCCTCGTGGAAGCGGACGTAGCCCCAGTCGGTGGTGCGCCACAGCGGGGTGGCCGGGCGGGAGTGGACGTCCGCCCAGCACAGCGCCGCGCGCCGGGAGACGAGAACCTCGCGGACCTCGGGCGTCCACCACGACTCGTGCCGGGGTTCCACCGCGACCCGGGTGCCGGGCGGGAAACAGGCCAGGCAGGTGTCCAGGAGGGCCGGGTCGGCGCGCAGTGTCGGCGGCAGTTGCAGCAGGACGGGGCCGAGGCGGTCGCCCAAACCGGCCGCGTGGGACATCAGGCGGCCGACCGGTTCCGCCGGGTCGCGCAGGCGTTTGATGTGCGTCAGGTAGCGGCTCGCCTTGACCGCGACGACGAAGTCCGGCGGCAGCCGGTCCCGCCACGCCGCGAAGGTCTCCCGGGCGGGCAGGCGGTAGAAGGCGTTGTTGATCTCGACCGTCGCGAAGCCGGCCGCGTAGTGCTCCAACCAGAGCCGGACGGGCAGACCGGGCGGGTAGAAGGCGCCGCGCCAGTCCCGGTACTGCCAGCCCGACGTGCCGACGAGCAGGGGCATACCCCCATCAAAGCACCGGGCTACAGATACAGCCCGGCGTCCGCGCCCGCCCGCGGTTCCGGCAGCGCGGTCGGCGAGGTGCCCCGGCGCAGCGCGTACAGCTCCGCCAGCGTGGCGCCCTCGCGGCCGACCCCCTCCTCGGTGCCGAGCCAGTCCACCGCCTCCCGCCGGGTGAGCGGGCCGACCTCGATGCGGGCCAGGCAGCGGCCGGGGCGGACGACGGCGGGGTGCAGGCGCTCCAGGTCCTCGTTGGTCGTGACGCCCACCAGGACGTTGCGGCCCTGGCCGAGGAGTCCGTCGGTGAGGTTCAGCAGGCGGGAGAGGGCCTGGCCCGCCGTGTGCTTGGCCTCGCCGCGGATCAGTTCGTCGCAGTCCTCCAGGAGCAGCAGCCGCCAGCGGCCCTTGCCCGCCGCGTCCTCCTCGCCGATGGCGATGTCCATCAGATAGCCGACGTCGGAGAAGAGCCGCTCCGGGTCGAGGACGCAGTCCACCTGGCACCAGTCCCGCCAGGAGCGGGCCAGGGTGCGCAGCGCGGAGGTCTTGCCGGTGCCCGGCGGACCGTGCAGGAGCAGCAGGCGGCCCGCGATGTCCTCGGGTGTCGTCTTCATCAGGCCGTCCATCGCCTCGGCCACCGGTGCCGTGTAGTTGGGCCGGACCTCGTCCCAGGTGCCCGCGGCGATCTGACGGGTGGTGCGGTGCGGGCCGCGCCGCGGGGAGACGTACCAGAAGCCCATCGTCACGTTCTCCGGCTGCGGCTCGGGCTCGTCCGCCGCTCCGTCCGTGGCCTGGCCGAGCACCTTCTCGGCCAGGTCGGCGCCGGTCGCCGTCACTGTGACGTCGGCGCCCCGGTTCCAGCGTGAGATCAGCAGGGTCCAGCCGTCGCCCTCCGCCAGCGTCGCGCTGCGGTCCTCGTCGCGGGCGACCCGCAGCACGCGCGCGCCCGGTGGCAGCAGCGTGGCTCCGGACCGTACGCGGTCGATGTTGGCGGCGTGCGAGTACGGCTGCTCACCCGTGGCGAAACGGCCGAGGAACAGCGCGTCGACGACGTCGGACGGGGAGTCGCTGTCGTCCACGTTGAGCCGGATCGGCAGGACTTCGTGCGGGTTCACGGACATGCCGCCATGATCCGGCACCCGGTCGCCGCGTGCACCCGCTTTCCCGGGCACGCGCGCCGCGCGGACGCTCGTGGCACCGGCCCCGGCAGCCGCTCAAACCACCCGGATTTCGTCCCGACTTGAACGAATGTCAGCCAATTCTTGGCATGAACACTTCCAGTCAACGCGCGTAGCCGCTACCACGGTTGTGGCAGCAATCCTGCTAAGGGAGGTTCCATGAGACGTTCCCGACTTGTCGGCATCCTGAGTTCACTCCTCCTCGCCGCCGGCGCCGCCCTCACCGGGGCCGCGACCGCCCAGGCGGCCCAACCCGCCGCGGCCGACGGCTATGTGGCCCTCGGCGACTCCTACTCCTCCGGGGTCGGATCGGGCAGCTACATCAGCTCCAGCGGCGACTGCAAGCGCAGTACGAAGTCCCACCCGTACCTGTGGGCGGCCGCCCACTCACCCTCCACGTTCGACTTCACCGCCTGCTCCGGCGCCCGTACGGGTGATGTTCTCTCCGGACAGCTCGGCCCGCTCGGCTCCGGCACCGGCCTCGTCTCGATCAGCGTCGGCGGCAACGACGCGGGCTTCGCCGACGTCATGACGACGTGTGTGCTCCAGTCCGACAGCTCCTGTCTGTCGCGGATCGCCACCGCGGAGGCGTACGTCGACTCGACGCTGCCCGGCAAGCTCGACGGCGTCTACTCGGCGATCAGCGACAAGGCCCCGAACGCCCACGTCGTCGTCATCGGCTACCCGCGCTTCTACAAGCTCGGCACCACCTGCCTCGGCCTGTCCGAGACCAAGCGGACGGCGATCAACAAGGCCTCCGACCACCTCAACACCGTCATCGCCCAGCGCGTCGCCGCCCACGGCTTCACCTTCGGAGACGTCCGCACCACCTTCACCGGCCACGAACTGTGCTCCGGCAGCTCCTGGCTGCACAGCGTCGACTGGCTGAACATCGGCGAGTCGTACCACCCCACCGCGGCCGGCCAGTCCGGCGGCTACCTGCCGGTCCTCAACGGCGCCGCCTGACCCGAGGCGGAAGCAGAAGAGGAGGAGGGGGAGGCCCCGTCCGTCGGGGTCTCCGTCTCCGTCCCGGTCCCGCAGGTCACCGAGAACGCCACCGCGTTCGACGTGGCACGCACCGGAGTGCGCACCTCCACGCGGACCGCACTCTCCAAAGCGGCGTCCTCGTCGTGCGTCGTCACCACCACGGTGTCCTGACGCGAACGGCCGCCGCCCGAGGGGAAGGACAGGGTCCGCCACCCCGGGTCCGAGACCGACCCGTCCGCGGTCACCCAGCGGTAGCCGACCTCCGCGGGCAGCCGCCCCACCGTGAACGTCGCCGTGAAGACGGGCGCCCGGTCGTGGGGCGGCGGGCAGGTCCCCGAGTAGTGGGTGCGCGAGCCAGCCACGGACACCGTCACCGACTGCGGTGCGGGACTGCTCTCCCCGCCGGTCTCCCCGCTGCCGCCCCGCGAGGACGCCGACGGGCTCGGCTCCCCGCCGCCGCGCGTCGGCGCCGACGCGGCCCCGGTGTCCCCGCCGCCCGAACCCCGCGCCCCCGCATCCCCGTCCGAGCGGTCCAGCAGCACGTACGTCAGCCCGGCCAGCGCCAGTACGAGCACGGCCACCCCGGCCACCAGCACGGCACGCGCCCGCCGGGCCCGGCCCCCGGTCGCACCCGACGCGCCGGTCGCCCGACTGCCCCCGGTCGCCGGCACGGGCATCGGCGGCGTCGGCGCGGTGGGCGGCCCCTGGTGGGCCACGACCGTCGGGGCGTACGCGCCGGACGGTGCCGTCCCGCCGGCCGGTCCCGGGCCGTACGGGGCCCCGCCGGCGCCCACGAGCCGCAACTCCCGTTCGGCCCGCTCCGCCAGAAGCCGCTCGGCCGGATCCTTGCGCAGCAGCCCCTCGACGACCGGCGCGAGCGCACCCGCCCGGCGCGGTGGCGGCAACTCCTCGTCGACGACGGCCCGCAGGGTGCTCAGCGGCGTGTCCTGGCGGAACGGCGTGGCGCCCTCCACCGCCGCGTACAGCAGCACGCCCAGCGACCACAGGTCGGACTCGGGTCCGGGCGTGCGGCCCAGCGCCCGTTCCGGCGCGAGGAATTCGGGCGAGCCGATCACCTCGCCGGTCATGGTCAGCGCCTCGCTGCCCTCGACCCGGGCGATCCCGAAGTCGGTGAGTACCACCCGGCCGTCGTTCGCCAGCAGCACGTTGGCCGGCTTCACGTCCCGGTGCAGCACCCCCGCGGCGTGCGCGGCCCGCAGCGCGGCCAGCACCTCGGCCCCGATCAGCGCGGCGCGCTCCGGCTCCAACGGGCCCTCCGCGTCCAGCAGATCGGCCAGGGACAGCCCGCGGACCAGCTCCATCACGATCCACGGCCGGTCGCCGTCGGTGGCCACGTCGTACACCGTGACCACATTGGGGTGGGAGATCCGGGCGGCGGCCCACGCCTCGCGCTCCAGCCGGGCGTACATCCGCCGGACGTCGGCGCCGGGCAGCCCGGCGGGGGCGCGCACCTCCTTGACGGCGACCTCGCGGTGCAGCACCTCGTCGCGGGCGCGCCACACCGTGCCCATGCCGCCCTCGCCGAGCGGGGACAGGAGGCGGTAGCGGCCGGCGACCACACGCTCACCGTCGGGTTCTCCGGACACGGTCGCCCCCTATGACGTCGTGCGCGCGGACACTCCACAAAGTAGCCCAACCCGGTGCGGACGCGACCCCCCGGAACCGATCCGGACCCGGCGACTGGCGTTTTCGGGCCGCCCGTCCGTAACCCCTGCGGAGGGCGTGCCGCCGTGCGCGCCCGGCGGTGACGTCGACGGGCCGGGCGCGGTCCGCGGAGAGGGGGGACCGGTGGAGGCGGACGAGCTGCTGGTGCTCGTGGCCGACGGCGACCAGAAGGCCTTCGAGGAGCTGTACGGCATGGTGTCGGGCCCGGTGTTCGGACTCGTGCGGCGCGTGGTGCGCGACCCCGCCCAGTCGGAGGAGGTCACCCAGGAGGTGCTGCTCGAACTGTGGCGGTCCGCCGGGCGGTTCGACCCGCGCCGGGGAAGCGCCCTGGCGTGGGTCCTCACCGTCGCCCACCGCCGCGCCGTCGACCGGGTGCGCAGCGCCCGCGCGGCCGGCGAACGCGACCGGCGCGAGGCCCGCCGCGCCCACCACCCCGCCTACGACCAGGTCTCGGAGGAGGTCGAGGCCGGACTCGAACGCGAGTGGGTGCGCCGCTGTCTGGACCGTCTGACCGCCCTGCAGCGTCAGTCGGTCACCCTCGCCTACTACGACGGCTACACCTACCGGGAGGTGGCCGAGCGCCTCTCCCTCCCGCTGGGCACGGTCAAGACCAGGATGAGAGACGGACTGGGCCGCCTGCGCGACTGCCTGGGAGGCGCCGCATGAGACTCGGCCGCCGGCTGCCCGGCCGCCGCGCCGTCCTCCACTCGCTCGCCGCCCCCTTCGCCCTGGACGCCCTGGACGGCGCCGAACGGGTGCGCTTCGAACGGCACCTGGAGGGCTGCGGCCGCTGCGCCGCCGAGGTGCGGTCCCTGCGCGAGGACGCCGTCCGGCTGGCCTGGTCCACGGCCGCCCCGGCGCCGCCCGCCCTGCGCGAGCGGGTGCTGGCCGCCGTACGCGGCACCCCGCAGGAGCCCGCGCTCCCGGCCGGGCCCGTCCCGCGGCCACCGGCCCACGGGTGGGGCGGCCGGCCCGGCGCCGGGCGCTCGCGCGGGTCCCGGCCGCGGCTCCTGCTCGTTCCGTTCGCCACGGCGACGGCCGCCGCGGCGCTCGTGGTCGCCTCG
The DNA here is from genome assembly GCF_044754585.1 of Streptomyces sp. NPDC093065. Classification (NCBI taxonomy): domain Bacteria; kingdom Bacillati; phylum Actinomycetota; class Actinomycetes; order Kitasatosporales; family Streptomycetaceae; genus Streptomyces; species Streptomyces sp. NPDC093065. The sequence goes on from NZ_JBIVPJ010000020.1 coordinate 71,510, forward strand.
CTCTTCGCCGTGCAGGCGGCCCGCACCCAGGACGAGCTGGACGGCGCACGGGAGAGGGCAGGTGAGATCGCACACGTTCTCGCCGCCCAGGACGCCCGCGCCGCCAGGGGCGCGGACGAGCGGGGCCGCGGTGTCGCGGTGGTCGCCTCCGCGTCCGAGGGGCGCGCGGTGGTCACCCTGAGCGGGTACGGCGAGCCGTCGGGCGACCGCGTGCGCCAGCTGTGGCTGATGCGCCCCGGCGCCGAGCCGCGCTCCCTCGGGCTCTTCGACCGCGACATGCCCCTGATCGTGTCGGGTCTGAGCCGCTCCGCCACGTCACTCGCGGTGACGGTCGAGCCCGCCGGGGGGTCGGTTCGGCCGACGAGTGTGCCGGTTGTCCAACTCGCCCTGGAATCTGTCGGATTCGGAGAGTAATCGTCAACCCCCTTACGGGGAAGGTGAATCCTGTGACCGCGATACACGCATGCCGTACCGGGGCGATAGGGTTACTCTGCCCGGGCCGGGTGGACTCGTACGGGTGGGGAGTGACATGGAACAGATAACAGTGCGCAGCAGGGCAAGGGTCCCTGCCATCACCTGCGGGAGCAGCGCGACCAGCTCGCGCCTCGACCGTCATCTCGCGGTACTCGGAGGGCCCGCCCTTCCGTCGCGGGAGACCGTGGAGGCGACGTCGCTGATGCGTGAGCTGACCGCGCGTGAGCCCGCGCACAAGCGCAGCAACAGGGGTGTCCGGGTGCGCCGGGTCTCGCTGTTCGCGCCGCTGCGCCGACTGCGCCGTTCGCTGTTCGGCGGCAACTGAGGCCCGCGCGCCGGTCGTCACACCCTCCCGGCGCGGCGCCGCGGCACTCGTCCGTCATCCCCACGGCACGCAGCGGCGCCCCGGTGTGCTTCCCGAGCGCGGGCCGTCCCCGGCAGACCCGGCCCCGTACGCCCGCCCCCTGCGCGTCCTCGCCATCCTGTCCCGCGTCTGCGTCCCGCCGTCTCCCCACCGGCGGTGACGCACTCGGCCCGCTCAGCGGGCGCCGTGCGCGTACCGACGCACGGCGAGCGGGACGAACACCGCGAGCAGTAGCGCGCACCAGGCGAGCGATCCGGCCACGGGGTGCGTCACCGGCCAGGCGGCCCCGTCCGGCACGGGCGCGTTGCCGAAGAGGTCCCGCAGGGCCGTGGTCACCGCGCTGATGGGATTCCATTCCGCGAGCGTGCGCAGCCAGCCCGGCAGCCCGTCGGTCGGGATGTACGCGTTGGACAGCAACGGAAGGATGAAGGTCGCGCCGCCCAGTTGACCGGCGGCCTCCTCGTTGCGGGTGAGCAGCCCCAGGAAGATCCCGATCCACGTCGTCGTGAACCGGAACAGCAGCAGCAGCGCCACCGCACCCACCGCGCCGAGCGCGCCGCCCTCCACCCGCCAGCCCACCGCGAGCCCGACGAGCAGCAGGGGAACCGTCCCGGCGGCCGTCACCAGCACGTCGGCGACCGACTGCCCGAGCGGTACGGCGGCCCGGCTCACCGGCAGCGTACGCAGGCGGTCCGTCACGCCCCGGTGGGTGTCCTGGGCGGCCTGGAACATGCCGGTCATGATGCCGTTCGCGGCCGTGGCGACCAGCAGGCCCGGCACCAGGAAGGCCCGGTACTCCTCGCCCGGCATCGCCAGCGCGCTGCCGAAGACGTAGCCGAAGAACAGCAGCATCGTGATCGGCATGGTCTGGGTGAGGACCATCAGCCCCGGATTGTTCCGGGCCCGCCGCAGCTGGCGGCCCAGCATGGCCGACCCGTCGTACGCCAGGGCGCGGGCCGAGCCGTACGGCCCCGTCGTCATCGTGCTCATGCCACCAGCTCCTTGCTGTCGTGGCCGCTGTCGCCGTGGCCGCTGTCGCTGCCGCCGGTCAGGCGGAGGAAGACGTCGTCGAGGGTCGGCGGCCGCAGGCTCGCGTCCACCAGGGGCACGCCCGCCGCGTCGAGTTCGCGCACCAGGCGGGGCAGGGTCAGCGTCGGATCGGTGCTGACGGCGCCGGCGGTGCGCCGCTCGTGGTCGAGGGCCGGCTCCGCGCCGGTCAGCCGGTCCAGGACCGCCGCCGCCCGCGCCAGGGCGTCCGCGTCCGCGACCACGGCCTCCGCGTACGCCCCCACCAGTGCCTTGAGTTCGGCCGGCGACCCGGTGTGCGCGACCCGGCCCCGGTCCACCAGGGCGATGTCGTCGGCGAGGCGGTCGGCCTCCTCCAGGTACTGCGTGGTGAGCAGCACGGTGGTGCCCTCCTCCTTCAGGGCGCGTACCGCCTCCCAGATGCGGTTGCGGCTGGCCGGGTCGAGCCCGGTCGTCGGCTCGTCCAGGAACAGCACGTCGGGGCGGCGTACGAGGCTCGCGGCCAGGTCCAGGCGGCGCCGCATGCCGCCGGACAGCGTGGAGGCGGGCCGGTCGGCGGCGTCGGCCAGGCCGAAGCGGTCCAGCAAACCGTCGGCCCGCGCCGCCGCGTCCCGTACCCGGTGCAGCCGGGCGAACAGCCGCAGGTTCTGCCGTCCGGTGAGGTCGCCGTCCACCGACGCGTACTGCCCGGTCACCCCGATCCGGCGACGGACCGCGGCGGCCTCGCGCACCAGGTCGTGCCCGGCGATCCGCGCCGAGCCCGCGTCCGGCCGCAGCAGCGTCGTCAGCAGCCGGACCGCCGTGGTCTTGCCCGCGCCGTTCGGCCCGAGCAGTCCGCAGACCGTGCCCTCGGCCACCGCGAGATCCAGACCGCGCAGCGCGTGCACGGTGCCGAAGCGCTTCTCCAGTCCTTCACTAAGTACAGCGTACGTAGTAGTCATGCTGCGACCATAGCGCACTACGTACGCTGTACGTAACTAGGATGGTGGCCGAGGTGATGCACGATGGCGGGCCGAGCGGCCGTACCCGAAGTGATCTGGTCGCGCCCCGAGCGCACCGGCCGGGGGCCGAGACCGGCGTACACCCGCGCCGACATCGCCGCCGCCGCGGTGGGGATCGCCGACGCCGAGGGCCTGGACGCGGTCTCGATGCGCCGCGTCGCCGGCGAGCTGGGCTGCGGCACCATGTCGCTGTACAACTACGTCCCCCGCAAGGAGGACCTGTACGAGCTGATGATGGACGCGGTCAGCGGCGAGCACGAGCTGTGGGAACCCAGCGGGGACTGGCGCGCGGACATGATCCGGGTGGCCCACCAGACCCGCGCCCTGATGCACCGCCACACCTGGCTGCCCCGCCTGATGTCGCCCGTCTACGGCTTCAGCCCCAACGCCCTGCGCTACCTGGAGCACTGCCTGGCCTGCCTCGACCCCTTCGACGCGCCCTACGGCACCAAGATGGAGCTGGTCGCGATGGTGAACGGCGTCGTGACGACGTACGTCTCCAACGAGATCGCCACCGTCGAGCGCACCCGCTCGCTGCCCTGGTCCGAGGAGCAGGAGAACGCGGCGCGCATCGCCTACCTCGGCCGTCAGGTCGCGAGCGGCGCCTATCCGCGGCTGGCGGCGTCCTTCGCCGAGGACGCGGGACCGATCGACCTGGAAGGGGTCTTCGAACGGGCGCTGACGCGAGTACTGGACGGGTTCGCCTGAGCCGGACACCGACGCGGGGCGAGGCCCGGGCGGCGGCAGGGGTGCGGGCATACCGCGCAGGGACCGGGCGGGCCAGCGGGGCGAGGGCCGGGCTGCGGCGGGGGTGCGGGCATACCGAGCAGTGCTCGGGGTCGGGACCGGGCGCTCGCGGGCCGGGCCGAAGGCAGGAGCCGGGGCAGGCCCGAGGCAGGTCGGGACTGGATGCGCTGGGCGGGGGTCGGGATCGGGCGCTCCCGGGGCAGGGGTGATGGCAGGAGCCGGGCCGGGTCAGGTCGGGAGTGGATGCGCCGGGCAGGTCAGTGGGGCGAGGCCCGGGCGGCGGCAGGGGTGCGGGCATTCCGTGCAGGTCGCGGGGGTCGGGGGCGGGTGGGTTGGTGGTTCGGTGCCGGGGGGCGGGTCGTGGGGCCGGGGGTGGCGGGGTTTTGCGGTCACAGCAGCGCCAACTGGCCCTCCGGACCCTCCTCCCGGTCGTCCAGGACCGAGGCCGGACGCCGGGCCGAGCCGGGCACCGGCAGGACGCCCGCCTCGCGCAGCTCGGTCGCGGTGATCTCGTCCGTGACCGTCAACTCCCGGCAGGCGCCGAGCACTTCGGCCAGCAGGGCGAGGACCGTGATCAGCTCCAGCAGCTCGGACGTCCAGGTCTGCGGCCAGCCGGCCGGGCGGATCGCCGTCAGTGTGCCCGGCTCGCCCTCCGCCGTGCGGGCCGCGAACCACTGCTCGAGCACCCGGACCCCGCCCACCTCGAAGTCCCAGGCACCCGGCGGCACGGGGGAGACGCGGCCCTCGTCCAGGCAGAGGGCCTCCTCGTCCCGGTCGTAGCGCAGCGTCAGCGGGTGCGGGGGCAGCGGGGCGCGGACGTACGGGCGGCGACCGCCGGGCAGCTTGGGGCGCTCTCCGTCGCGGCGCATCAGCCACAGCGCGCGCCGGCCCAGTTCGACGCCGCGCTCCCACAGCGACGGGTCCGCGGTGAGCGGGACCAGCGAGCCGGGCCGCACGGCCGCCACCGACCAGGCGAGCACGTCCAGCGGGCCGGGGCGCAGGCCGAGGCGGGCGGTCAGGTGGTCCAGCAGGCCCGGGGCGAGGTTGGGCTCCGCACCGCCGGGGCGGCGGTGCAGCGGCCGGATCCGGGCGGGGCCGAACAACGGCAGCAGCGAGGTCGCCACCAGCAGCGGCCCACCGGCGGCCTCGGGCGTCTCCACCACGAACACCTGGCGTTCGTCCGCCACCCGCCACAGCTCCGGACGGGCCGCGTCGATCAGCCGGTGGTCGGGAATCAGCCACTGCTCGTCGAACGGCGCCCGCAGCACCCGGACCGGCTCCGGACAGGGCCCCGAGGCGCGCGCCAGCCGCTCGGTGCCCCCGGCGCCGCCCGGCAGTCGCCCGACCGCCGAGTGCGGTGTGCGCGAGCGGGTCGGTTCGAACAGGGCCGCGCGGTCGGGCCCCCCGGCCTTCACCAGGGCGTCCCAGCGGGCCTTCAGGGACGCCGCGTCGGGAGCCGCCGGCCACCCCCGGCCGAGCCGCGGCGGTGCGACGGACCACGGCATGAGGTCCGCCAGCGGCGGAGCGTCGTCGTGCGTCACGCCGGGCATCGTACGACGGGGCGCCCCGGCCTCACGTGGCATCCAGGGTGACCGTGAAGGAGAAGCGGTCGCCGCGGTAGTGGATGACGGCCGCGTCGAGGACCCGGCCGTCGGTGTCGTAGGTGATGCCCGTGTAGTGCAGGATCGGGCTGAGCAGCGGGACTTCGAGCAGCCGCGCCGTCTCCGGGTCCGCGAGCCGCGCCTCCACGGTGTCCGTGATCCGGCTGATGTCCATGCCCACCATGTCCCGCAGCACCTTGGTCATCGGCCACCGGGCGAGGTCGTCCGGGTCGATGCGCCCGGCCAGTTCGGGACGGACGTAGTTGCGGGCGTGGTTGGTCGGCTCGCCCGTCTTCTCGTCGCAGCGCAGCCGGTGGTACGTCGCCACCTCCGGCAGCTCCGCGAAGTACTCGGCGAGTTCGGACGGCACCGGGCCGAAACCGTGGCCCAGCAGCTCGGCCTTCATGCCGGACTGCTGCGCCACGATCGCGTCCACCGAGCCGAGCAGCCGCACCGGGGCGCCCCGGCGGGCGTGCGGCTCGATGAACGTGCCCCGCCGGCGGTGGCGGGTGATCAGCCCCTCGTCCTCCAGCTCCTTCAGCGCCTGCCGCATGGTCAGCACGCTCACCCCGTAGTGCCCGGCCAGCTGTTCCTCGGTGGGCAGGCGCAGCGGGTCCCGGGGCGAGCGGCCGAGTATCGAGGCGCGCAGCGACTGCGACACCTGGTACCAGAGCGGCAGCTTGCGGTTCAGGACGATGGAGTCCGGGGCGAAGGAGGTCACGGGCCATCCGTACCGGTAGGGGAAACCTCAGTGCAAGGGGCGGAAGTGCCGCTCCAGGCCCTGCCAGACGTCGTCGTAGCGGGGCTGCAGGTGCTCGGCGCGGGCCGCGTGGGGGGTGAGGGTCACCGGCCACCGGGTCTCGAACATGAACGCCAGCCCGTCGTCGATCCGCTGCGGCCTCAGCTCGGCGGCGCTCGCCCGGTCGAAGGTCTCCCGGTCCGGGCCGTGCGCCGACATCATGTTGTGCAGCGAACCGCCGCCCGGCACAAAGCCCTCCGCCTTGGCGTCGTAGGCGCCCTCGATCAGGCCCATGTACTCGCTCATCACGTTCCGGTGGAAGTAGGGCGGCCGGAAGGTGTCCTCGCCCACCAGCCAGCGCGGCGCGAACACCACGAAGTCCACGCCCGCCAGGCCCGGGGTGTCCGAAGGGGAGGTGAGCACGGTGAAGATCGACGGGTCCGGGTGGTCGTACGAGATGGTGCCGATGACGTTGAAGCGACGCAGGTCGTAGACGTACGGCACATGGTTGCCGTGCCAGGCGACGACGTCCAGCGGGGAGTGGTCGTACTCGGCGGTCCAGAGGTTGCCGCAGAACTTGTTGACCACCTCCACCGGGCCCGCCGTGCTCCCGTCGTCCTCGTAGGCGGCGACCGGCGCCCGGAAGTCCCGGGCGTTGGCCAGGCCGTTGGCGCCGATCGGGCCGAGGTCGGGGAGCTGGAACGGGGCGCCGTAGTTTTCGCAGACGTACCCGCGGGCGTCCTCGTCCAGCAGCTCAACGCGGAACCGCACCCCGCGCGGGATCAGCGCCACATGCCCCGGCTCGGCGTGCAGCAGCCCGAACTCGGTGCGCAGCAGCAGGCCGCCGCGCTCCGGGACGATCAGCAGCTCGCCGTCGGCGTCGCTGAAGACGCGCTCCATGGAGGCCGTCGCGTGGTACAGGTGCACGGCCATGCCGGTGCGCTGGGTCGCGTCGCCGTTGCCGCCGAGCGTCCACAGTCCGGCGACGAAGTCCGTACCGGGTCCGGGCTCGGGCAGCGGGTTCCACCGCAGGCGGTTCGGGTCCGGCACGGCCTGGTTGAAGGGCGCGGTGCGGATCGTGCCGTTGCCCGTACGGGTGAACGCCGGGTGCGCGGCCGACGGGCGGATCCGGTACAGCCACGAACGCCGGTTGTGTGCCCTCGGCTCCGTGAACGCCGTGCCGCTCAGCTGCTCCGCGTACAGGCCCAGCGGGGCCCGCTGCGGTGAGTTCCGGCCCTCGGGCAGTGCGCCCGCCACGGCCTCCGAGCTGTGCTCGTTGCCGAAACCGGACAGATAGGCCAGTCCCTCGGCGGTCTTCCGCGCGTCCCCGCTCATCGCTCGCTCCCTCGCAACCCGAATTCTCGCGACCCGATTCCTATGGCACACCGTAGGATTGCGGTTTCCCTCGCGCAAGAGGGCATAAGAGGACTTCCCCGCTCCGCCTCTTCACTCCGCCTCTTCCCCGCAGTCCTCCGCGAGGATGACCGGAACCAGCCCCCTGGGGGATCCGGACTGTCGGACCCGTGTTCTAGTCTCACGTCATGTCGTGGACGCGGGGAGTGCTCGCCGTGCTCGCGGTCTGTGTCCTGCTGTTGACGGGATCGGCGGGCTGCGACTCCGGTGACGTGGGTGAGCCGGAGGCCGGGGATTCGGCCACGCCGGTGGGCAGGCTGATCGACGCCACCGACGAGGAGGGCCGGCGCTACCGCGAGGTGGACGCCGAGCGCGCGCCCGCGGTCGGGATCGAGGTGCAGCCCGAGGCCGACGACAGCTGGGACGTCCGGCTCACCGTCCGCGACTTCAGGTTCTCGCCGGACGGCGCGGAGGCGAAGGCGGTGGCCGGCCGCGGCGTGGCCCACCTCTTCCTCGACGGCGACCACCTCACCCGCCTGCGCGGCCCCCGCTACCGCCTCGCCGCCGACCTTGTCCCGCGCGGCACGCACCAGCTCACGGTCCGCCTGTACGCCGACGACGGCACGGTCTGGGCCGTCGACGGCGAGCCCGTCGAGAGCACGGCGGACATCACGGCGTCGGAGGCGGAGCCGACCGGCGCGACCCAGCCCGAGGAGATCGGGGGACGCACGGTCACCGAACCGGCGGCCGGCCGGTGACGGCGGCCACCGCCGTTCTCCGGTGCAGGAAAGGACCGGATCCGGGAGGCGTCCCCCGCCCTGCCGGAGGCCGCGGTTCACCCGGCCGCTCCCGGAGGGCATCATGAGGACCGTGTCCCACGCGACCCCGCTCCGCCGTGCCCCCGTGCAGCGCCGCAGCGCCGAACGGCTGACCCGGATCCTCGACGCCTGCGCCGACCTCCTCGACGAGGTCGGGTACGACGCCCTGAGCACCCGGGCCGTGGCGCTGCGCGCGGACGTCCCCATCGGGTCGGTCTACCGCTTCTTCGGCAACAAGCGGCAGATGGCCGACGCCCTGGCCCAGCGCAACCTCGAACGCTACGCGGAGCGCGTGACCGAACGGCTGACGGAGGCGGGGGACGGCGGCTGGCGCGGTGCGCTGGACGCCGTGCTCGACGAGTACCTCGCGATGAAGCGGACCGCGCCCGGCTTCTCCCTGATCGACTTCGGCAACCAGATCCCGGTCGGCGACCGCCACGCCGTCCCCAACCACCGCGTCGCCGAGCGGCTCACCGAGCTGCTCTCCGGCTACCTGGGCCGCCGGCCCGACGACGGCATGCGCCGCGTCTTCCTCGTCGCCGTGGAGACCGCCGACACCCTCGTCCAGCTCGCCTTCCGGGTCGCACCGGACGGCGACGAGAAGATCATCGAGGAGGCCCGCGAGCTGCTGCGGGCGTATCTGGGACGCGTGCTCGACTGACCGGCGCAGAGCTTTGACCTGGAGTTTTGCGCTTATTGCTCGCATGTCGACGTCTTGTTGACGCTCCATGGCGCCACCTAACGTCGCTCGCACTGCCTGCCCGGTGGGATGTTCAAGGGCGAACGTTAGGTACTCACTCATGCTGACCATCCTCGGCTTCGCCATGATCGCGACCTTCCTGGTCCTGATCATGATGAAGAAGATGTCGCCGATCGCGGCGCTCGTGCTGATTCCCGCGCTGTTCTGCGTGTTCGTCGGCAAGGGTGCCCATCTCGGCGACTACGTCATCGACGGCGTGTCCAGCCTCGCCCCCACCGCGGCGATGCTCATGTTCGCGATCGTCTACTTCGGGGTGATGATCGACGTCGGGCTCTTCGACCCGATCGTCCGGGCCATCCTGAAGTTCTGCAGGGCCGACCCGATGCGCATCGTCGTCGGCACGGCCCTGCTCGCCGCGATCGTCTCGCTGGACGGCGACGGCTCCACCACCTTCATGATCACGGTCTCGGCGATGTACCCGCTGTACAAGCGGCTGGGGATGAGCCTGGTCGTGATGACCGGCGTCGCCGCGATGGCCAACGGCGTGATGAACACGCTGCCCTGGGGCGGCCCCACCGCCCGGGCCGCCACCGCGCTGAAGGTCGACGCCACCGACATCTTCGTCCCCATGATCCCGGCCCTGGCCGCGGGGCTGGTCGCGGTCGTCGTCCTGGCGTACGTGCTCGGTCTGCGCGAGCGCAGGCGGCTGGGCACGCTGTCGCCGGGCGGCGCGCCGGTGCGGGAGCCGGAGTCGGAGAGCGAGACGGTGCTGGTCGGTGCGGGTGCGGGTGCGGGTGCGGTCTCCGGGGCGTCCGGTGCGCGTTCCGGTGCCGGAGCGGCTCGTGGCGGTTCGGGCGAGGCGGCCGGCCGGGACGGCGGGACCGCCGACCGGAGCGGCGGGTCAGGCGACCGGAGCGGCGGGTCCGGCGACGACTTCAAGGGGCTCGACCCCGACCGGCCCACCCTGCGTCCCAAGCTGTACTGGTTCAACGCGCTGCTCACGGTCGCGCTGCTCACCGCCATGATCATGGAGCTGCTGCCGATCCCGGTGCTCTTCCTGATCGGTGCCGCGCTCGCCCTCACGGTCAACTTCCCGCACGTCCCCGACCAGAAGGCCCGCATCGCGGCCCACGCCGACAACGTCCTCAACGTCTCCGGCATGGTCTTCGCCGCCGCCGTCTTCACCGGCGTCCTCACCGGCACCGGCATGGTCGACCACATGGCCAACTGGCTCGTGGACACCATCCCCGACGGCATGGGCCCGCACATGGGCCTGGTCACCGGTCTGCTCAGCCTGCCGCTGACCTACTTCATGTCGAACGACGGCTTCTACTTCGGCGTCCTGCCGGTGCTCGCCGAGGCCGGGCAGGCGCACGGCGTGTCGACGCTGGAGATCGCCCGCGCCTCGATCGTCGGCCAGCCCCTGCACATGTCCAGCCCGCTCGTCCCGGCGGTGTACGTCCTGGTCGGCATGGCCAAGGTCGAGTTCGGCGACCACACGCGGTTCGTGGTGAAGTGGGCGGTCCTGACGAGCCTGGTGATCCTCGCGGCGGGCATCTTGTTCGGCATCGTCTGACCGTCGGAGATCATCAGGAAGGGACACGATCATGGTGCCCGGTGGGAACCGCGGCTGGCTGCTCCGCCTCGTCATAGCCTTCGGCTTCGCGCAGGGGGCGGTGTCGATGGCCCGGCCCGCCGTCTCCTACCGGGCCCTCGCGCTGGGCGCCGACGAACGGGCCGTCGGCGTCATCGCCGGTGTGTACGCGCTGCTGCCGCTTTTCGCCGCCGTTCCGCTGGGCCGCCGCACCGACCACGGCCGCTGTGCGCCGCTGCTGCCCGTCGGCGTGGTGCTCATCGCCGGGGGCTGCGCGCTGAGCGGCGTCGCCGGGTCCCTCGCGACGATGGCCCTGTGGAGCGGCGTCATGGGGCTCGGGCATCTCTGTTTCGTCATCGGTGCCCAGTCCCTGGTCGCCCGCCAGTCCGCGCCGCACGAACAGGACCGCAACTTCGGCCACTTCACCATCGGCGCCTCGCTCGGCCAGCTGATCGGACCCATCGCCGCGGGCGCGTTGATCGGCGGCCCCGACATGGCCGGCAGCAGCGCGCTCGCCCTGGTGGTGGCCGGCGCGGTCGCGGCGGTCGCGTTCACGTCCCTGTGGCGCACAGAGCACCCGGGAGCCGCCGGGTCCCGTACGGAACGGGGGACACGCGTCCCCGTGGCGAGCATCCTGCGCTCCCGGGGCGTGCCCGCGGGCATCCTGATCAGCCTCTCCGTGCTCTCCGCGACCGACATCCTCACCGCCTACCTGCCGGTGGTCGGCGAGCACCGGGGCATCTCCCCGGCCGTGATCGGCGTACTGCTCAGCCTGCGGGCCGCCGCCACGATCGCCTGCCGGCTCGTGCTGACGCCCCTGCTGCGGCTGCTCGGCCGCACGGTGCTGCTCACCGTGACCTGTCTGCTGGCCGCCCTGCTGTGCGCCGGCGTCGCACTGCCGGTGCCGGTGTGGGCGCTCGCCGCGATGCTGGCCGTCCTCGGCTTCTGCCTGGGCGTCGGTCAGCCGCTGTCCATGACGACGGTCGTGCGGGCGGCCCCCGACGGGGCGCGCTCCACGGCCCTCGCGCTGCGCCTGACCGGCAACCGGCTCGGCCAGGTCGCCGCCCCCGCCGCCGCGGGGCTGATCGCGGGCGTGGCGGGCGTGGCCGCGCCGTTCGTGATGCTGGGCGCCCTCCTCCTGCTCTCCTCGGGCGTCGCCCTGCGTTCGCCCGCGACCGGGGCGGCCGACCGGCGGAGTCCGGCGGTCGGGCAGGATGTCCCGGACCGGGCCGGCGACAGCCGGCCGTGCCGGGAAACGAAGGGGTGAGCATGATCCTTCTTGTTCTGTCCGTCCTCCTGCTCCTCGTCGCCGGCGGCTGCGCCTGCGTCGTGTGGGCGGCCCGCGGCGGCCCGCCCTGGACGCGCGCGGTGGCGACGGCGACCATGGCGGCGGGCGAACTGGTCCGCGCCTCCGGCCGCTCCCGCGGCAACCGGGGAGGCGGCGGCAACCGCAGCGGCGACGCGGACGGCTCGTCCGACTGCTGACCACCTTGCGGCCGATCCCGGCATGATCACGTCGTGAGACGCCCCGCCCCCTGAATCCGGCCGTCCGCTTTCTCACCAGATGGACGGTCGCGTCGAGATGTCGTCCGGTGTCTTCCCCCGGCCGGGCACGGTCCGTTAACTTCCGTGACTCACACGCCCCGTACGACCCGCACGAGGGCGTCCGACCGCGGAGCACCAGCGCTCAGTGAGTCCCCGGGGGCACCTCCATGACACGCGCCATCTCCCTGCACGACGTGAGCAAGACCTACGCGCGAGGCGTCCGCGTGGTGGACCGGCTGTCGCTGGACATCGCGCCGGGCGAGTTCCTCGTCCTGCTCGGTCCCTCCGGCTGCGGCAAGTCCACCGTGCTGCGCATGATCGCCGGGCTGGAGGAGATCACCGACGGGGAGCTGACGCTGGACGGCGCGTACGCCAACGACCTGCTCCCGGCCGAACGGCGCATGGCCATGGTCTTCCAGAACTTCGCCCTCTACCCGAACATGACCACCCGCGGGAACATCGGCTTCCCGTTGCGCGTCGAGGACCCCCAGACCGACCACACCCCCCGCGTGGACGCCACCGCCCGGATGCTGGGCATCGAGGACCTGCTCGACCGCTTCCCCGCCCAGCTCTCCGGCGGCGAACGCCAGCGGGTCGCCATGGGACGGGCCATCTCCCGCCGCCCCGCCGCCTTCCTGATGGACGAGCCGCTGTCCAACCTCGACGCCAAGCTCCGCAACCACCTGCGCGCCGAGATCACCCGGCTGACCCGGGAGCTGGGCGTCACCACGATCTACGTCACCCACGACCAGTCCGAGGCCATGTCACTGGGCGACCGGGTCGCCGTCCTGCGCGGCGGGGTCCTCCAGCAGGTGGACACGCCGCGCGCGGTGTACGCCCTGCCGCGCAACGTCTTCGTCGCCGCCTTCATCGGCACCCCGCGCATCAACCTGCTGCGCGGCCTCGTGCGCGCCCCGCTGGACGGGGCGATGACCATCAGCCTGGGCAAGCAGTTCCTGCGCCTGCCCGAACCGCTCTGCCTGGACCACCAGTTGCTCCGCGTCCAGCAGGGCCGCGAGGTGATCGTGGGCCTGCGCTCGGAGGCCGTACGGATCGCGAAACCCTCGTCCGCACGCCCCGGCGAGGTGCTGCTCACCGGGCTCGTGGAGCACGTGGAGTTCCAGGGCCACGAGGTCCTCGTGCACTTCGACACCGGTTCGCGGCCGGCCGTCGTGCCCGACCTGGAGGCCCCGCGCCCCGCCGCCCGGCCGGTCGGGCGCCGTCGCCGCGACGGCACGGTCCTGGAGCGGCTGAGGGAGCGGGCCGGCGCCCTGCGCGCCGGGCCGGTGGTCGTCATGGACGAGCCGCCGGAGCCCGAGCCCGCGGTCGCCGCGCCCGACGGACGCCTCCCCGGCGACCTGATCGTCCGCACCACCCCCGACATCGACCTCCGTCACGGCATGCAGGTGCCCCTCCTCGTCGACCTCGCCCACCTGTTCGTCTTCGACCAGCACGGCGACCGCATCTGCCCCGCCCCGGCGCGGCTGCCCGACCTGGAGGAGTGATCCCGCCCCGATCCAGCACTCCGGAAGGGTGAGCCGCGCCACCATCGTGGGTGCCCCTGGTGCCGTAAAACTATCGGCGCTAGTTTGGGGCTGACGACGAGGCCCGCCCGGAAGGAACGCGATGAAGGCACACGACGGCATGTACATCGACGGAGCCTGGCGCCCCGCCGACGGCCGGGACACGATCGACGTCGTGAACCCGGCCGACGAGCAGGTGATCGGCCGGGTCCCCGCGGGCAGTGCCCTGGACGTCGACACCGCCGTACGGGCCGCCCGCGCCGCGCTGCCCGGCTGGGCGGCCACCCCGCCCGCCGAGCGCGCCGCACACCTGGCCGCCCTGCGGGACGTGCTGCTGGCCCGCCAGGACGAGATCGCGGAGACCGTCACCGCCGAACTGGGCTCCCCGCTGAAGTTCTCGCAGGCCGTGCACGCCGCCGTCCCCGTCGCGGTGGCCGGTTCCTACGCCGAGCTGGCGGCGACGTACGCCTTCGAGGAGAAGATCGGCAACTCCGTCGTCCACCACGAGCCGGTCGGCGTCGTCGGCGCCATCACCCCCTGGAACTACCCGCTCCACCAGATCGTCGCCAAGGCCGCCCCGGCGCTCGCGGCCGGCTGCACGATCGTGCTCAAGCCCGCCGAGGACACCCCGCTCGTCGCGCAGCTCTTCGCCGAGGCGGTGGACGAGGCGGGCGTCCCGACCGGTGTCTTCAACCTCGTCACCGGCCTCGGCCCGGTCGCCGGCCAGGCGCTCGCCGAACACCCCGGCGTCGACCTGGTCTCCTTCACCGGTTCCACCGCCGTGGGCCGCCGGATCGGCGCCGCCGCGGGCGCCGCCGTCAAGCGGGTCGCCCTCGAACTCGGCGGCAAGTCCGCCAACGTGATCCTCCCGAGCGCCGACCTCGCCAGGGCCGTGAACGTCGGCGTCGCCAACGTCATGTCCAACTCCGGCCAGACGTGCAGCGCCTGGACCCGCATGCTCGTCCACCGCGACCAGTACGACGAGGCCGTGTCGCTCGCCGCCGGGGCCGCCGCGAAGTACGGCGACCGGATCGGCCCCCTCGTCAACGCCAAGCAGCGGGAGCGGGTGCGCGGTTACATCGACAAGGGCGTCGCCGAGGGCGCGCGCCTGGTCGCCGGCGGCCCCGAAGCCCCGCGCGAGCAGGGCTACTTCGTCAGCCCCACGGTCTTCGCCGAGGTGACCGAGGAGATGACCGTCGCCCAGGAGGAGATCTTCGGACCCGTCCTGACCGTCCTCCGCTACGAGGACGAGGACGACGCCCTGCGGATCGCCAACGGCACGGTCTACGGCCTCGCCGGCGCCGTGTGGGCCGGGGACGAGGCCGAGGCGGTCGCCTTCGCCCGCCGGATGGACACCGGGCAGGTCGACATCAACGGCGGCCGGTTCAACCCGCTCGCGCCCTTCGGCGGCTACAAGCAGTCGGGCGTGGGCCGCGAACTGGGCGCCCACGGACTCGCCGAGTACCTCCAGACCAAGTCCCTCCAGTTCTAGCCAAGGGGAGTCGTCCACGTCATGGCCGTCCGTACCGCAGTCCGTGCCGCCGTCGTACCCGCCGTAGGCGCCCCCCTGGAGGTCACCGGGATCGAGCTGCCCGAGCCCGGCCCGGGGCAGGTCCGGGTCGGACTCGCTGCCGCCGGGGTCTGCCACTCCGACCTGTCCCTGTCCAACGGCACCATGCGGGTGCCGCTGCCCGCCGTCCTCGGCCACGAGGGCGCCGGCACCGTCGTCGCCGTCGGCGAGGGCGTCACCCACGTCGCACCCGGCGACGCGGTCGTCCTCAACTGGGCCCCGTCCTGCGGCGCCTGCCACGCCTGCTCGCTCGGCGAGGTCTGGCTGTGCGCGAACGCCCTGGCCGGCGCGGCGAACGTGCACGCCCGTCGCGCCGACGACGGCACCGACCTGCACCCCGGCCTGAACGTCGCCGCGTTCGCCGAGGAGACGGTGGTGGCCGCGGGCTGCGTCCTGCCCGCCCCCGAGGGCATCCCCCTCACCGAGGCGGCGCTCCTCGGCTGCGCCGTCCTCACCGGCTACGGCGCCGTCCACCACTCGGCGAAGGTCCGCGAGGGGGAGACGGTCGCGGTCTTCGGCGTCGGGGGAGTGGGCCTCGCCACCCTCCAGTCGGCCCGGATCGCGGGCGCCTCGAAGATCGTCGCGGTCGACGTGTCCCCCGAGAAGGAGGAACTGGCCCGCGCCGCGGGCGCCACCGACTACCTCCTCGCCTCCGACACCACCGCCCGCGAGATCCGCGCCCTCACCGGCAAGCAGGGCGTCGACGTCGCCGTCGAGTGCGTCGGCCGCGCGGCCGCCATCCGCACCGCCTGGGAGTCCACCCGGCGCGGCGGCCGCACCACGGTCGTCGGCATCGGCGGCAAGGACCAGCAGGTCACCTTCAACGCCCTGGAGATCTTCCACTGGGGCCGCACCCTGTCCGGCTGCGTCTACGGCAACGCCGACCCGGCCCGCGACCTCCCGGTCCTCGCCGAACACGTCCGCGCCGGCCGCCTCGACCTCGGCGCCCTGGTCACCGAACGCATCGCCCTGGACGGCATCCCGGCGGCCTTCGAGAACATGCTGGCGGGCAAGGGGGGCCGGGCGCTGGTCGTGTTCTAGGGCGGGTACGGAATGGCCTGCCCGGCACGCCCTGCACGCTGTGCCGGGCTGCTCGACCGCGCCCGGGTCCGGGGGCGGTCCTCCGTCGTGCGACGTAGGTCCCCCGCCTGATGCGGCAGGGGGGCCGTACGCCATAGCCTCCCCGCATGACGGCAGCCGACTCTCACCCCAGCGGTCCCCGCAGCCCGGAGCAGCGCAAGCGCGAGGCGCTGGAACGGCTCCAGCGGGACAACGACGTATGGGTCGCCACGGCCGACGCCACCGGCGAGCCGTGCCTCGTTCCGCTGGCCTTCTGGTGGGACGGCGGCGCGGTGTGGCTGTCCACCCGCGACACCAACCCGACGGGGCGCAACCTGTGCTCCTCGGGCCGGGTCCGGCTCAGCTTCGGACACAGCCGGGACGTGGTCCTGATGCACGGCACCGCCCGCATGCTGACCCGCGAGGAGCTTCCGGCCGGGGTCGGCGACGCCTTCGCCGCCAAGGACGGCTGGGACCCCCGCGAGGACCACCCCTCGTACGTCTTCTTCCACGTCACTCCGCAGGTACTGCAGGCGTGGGGGACGGTTCCCGAGATGGCCGGACGGACCCTGATGCGCGACGGGAAGTGGCTGGTCTAGGCGGGCCCCGAACGGGTGGGCTCGGCCCGGCCCGGGGCCTCGGCGCGTTCCGGGGCCGCGGCCGGGTGCCTGCGCGAGCGAGACACCGCCACGCCCGCCAGGCACAGGCCGCCGCCCGCCAGCGTGAGCAACCCCGGCACCTCGCCCAGCGCCAGCCAGGACATCAGCACGACCAGCGCGGGCACGGCGTACGTGGTCGCGCCCATCCGCCCGGCGGTCGTACGGGCCAGCGCGTACGCCCACGTCGTGAAGGCCAGCGCGGTCGGGAAGACGCCCAGGTACACCATGTTGAGCGTCGCGGACGCGGGGGCGCCGGCCGCCTCCCGCACCAGCTGTCCCGCGAACGGCAGGCAGAGTACCGCCCCGACCAGGCAGCCGAACGTCGTCACCTGCAGTGCGCTCGCTTGCGCCAGCGCGGGCTTCTGCGCGACCACGCCGCCCGCGTACGCCACCGCGGCCAGCAGGCACAGCACCACCCCGAGCAGCGAGGAGCCGCCCTCGCCCGACATGGACAGGCCCACGGTCACCGCGCCGGCGAACGACACCGCCATCCCGGTCAGCAGCCGCGGCGGCAGCGCGTCGCCCAGCAGCCGGGCGCCGAGCAGCGCGATGAGGATCGGACCGACGTTCACCACGAGGGCGGCCGTACCGGCGTCCACCTGCTGCTCGCCCCAGTTCAGGACGACCATGTAGAAGCCGAACCACAGCAGTCCCGATATCGCGATCCCGCGCCAGGCCGAACGCGGCGGCAGGCCCTCCCGGCGCAGGAGGCAGATCACCCCGAGCGTCAGCGCGGCCGACAGCAGCCGCCCGAGCGCCAGCGCGCCCGGCGAGTACGCCTCGCCCGCGCTGCGGATGGAGACGAAGGCGGAGGCCCACAGCACCACGGTGACGGTGGCCGCGCCGGCCGCGAGCAGTTCGGGGCGACGGTGCCGGCGGGCGGGAGGGGACGTGTGGGCGGTGCTCATCATGCTCCTGAGGTTAGGCAGCGGGAAGCCGCTCCCGCTGGCGGATTTCGGACCGTGAGCCGGTGTGCACGTGTCGGCGCCCGGACGGTTGCGGCGCGGGGCTGGTGCCGGGGGCCGCGCTCAGCGCAGCGCCACCGCGTCGATGCCCAGCAGTTCGGACAGCGCCAACTCACCCGCAGGCGTCACCTTCACCGCCCGTTCGGACCCGATGCGCGCACACCAACCGGTGTCCAGGGCGTGCCGGCACAGGGCCGCGCCCGCCACGCCCGCGAGGTGCGGACGGCGTTCCGTCCAGTCGAGGCAGGCCCGGGCCAGCGGCCGGCGACCGGTGGGCCGCAGCGGGATCCCGGCGGCGTCGAACCAGCCGAGCCCCGCGTCCGTGAGCGCGAACCCGGTGTCCTGGCGCAGCAGCCCGAGCCCGGTCAGCGCGTCGGTCACCGCGATGCCGAGCCGCCCGGCCAGATGGTCGTAGCAGGTGCGCCCCCGTGCCATCGCGGACCCGGCGCTCGACGCCCGCAGGGTGCGCGGACGCCGGGCGGCGGCCTCGGGCGCGACCTGGGCCGCCAGGTCCTCCACGAGCTGCGCGATCCGGTCGTCGGCCAGCCGCACGTACCGGTGCCGCCCCTGCCGCTCCTCGGCGAGCAGCCCGCCCGCCACGAGCTTGCCCAGATGCTCGCTGAGCGTCGACGCGGCGACCCCGGCGTGCCGGGCCAGCTCGCCGGCCGTCCACGCCCGCCCGTCCAGCAGGGCCAGCAGACAGGCGGCCCGCGTCTCGTCGGCGATCAGCCCGGCCAGGCGGGCGAGCCCGGGTGCCTCCGCGTCCCTCTCGGTCATGCGTCCCAGGATGCGCCACGCACGGTTCGGCGGGCGCCGAAGTGTCGCCGGAGCCCTCAGGCGTCCGGCGCGACCTGCGCGTACTGCTGCGCGAGCCCGTCCAGCAGCGCCGTCAGGCCGGTCTCGAAGGCCCGCTCGTCGATCTTCTCCTGCTGCTCGGCCAGGAGGTGGGCCTGCTGGAGGTGCGGGTAGTCGGCGGGGTCGTAGGCACCGGCGTCGGTCACGAAGCCGCCGGCGAAGGAACCGAGCGCCGAGCCCATGATGAAGTACCGCATCAGCGCGCCGATGGACGTGGCCTGGGCCGGCGGCCAGCCCGCCCGGACCATCGCGCCGTAGACGGCGTCCGCGAGGTGCAGCGCGGCCGGGCGGCGGCCGGGGCCGTGGGCCAGCACCGGGACGATGTTGGGGTGGTCGCGCAGCGCCGTCCGGTAGGAGACGGCCCAGTCGTGCAGCGCGGTCCGCCACTCCCGCCCGTCCTCGAACATCGACAGGTCGACCTGCGCGCTCACCGAGTCGGCGACGGCCTCGAGGATCTCGTCCTTGGTACGGAAGTGGTTGTAGAGGGAGGGCCCGCTGACCCCCAGTTCCGCGGCCAGCCGGCGCGTGGAGACGGCCGCGAGGCCCTCCGCGTCCACCAGCGCGCGGGCCGTCTCGACGATCCGGTCGGTGCTGAGCAGGGGCTTGCGCGGTCGGGCCATGGCGCACATAGTAGGGCTGCACAGATAAACTAGCAGTGCTAATTTAAATGTACGGCTTTCAATGTACCGCTTCCAAGATCTCTTTCCTGTGGGGTGACTCGGCATGAACCTGGAGCTCAGCGAGGAGCAGACCGCCGTACGGCAGCTCGCCCGGGACTTCGTGGAGCGGGAGATCACCCCTCACGTCGTCGCGTGGGACCGTGCCGAGGAGGTGGACCGGGCGATCGTGAAGAAGCTCGGCGAGGTCGGCTTCCTCGGGCTCACGGTCGACGAGGAGTACGGCGGCTCCGGCGGTGATCACCTCGCGTACTGCCTGGTCACGGAGGAGCTGGGGCGCGGCGACAGCTCCGTGCGGGGGATCGTCTCCGTCTCCCTCGGTCTGGTCGCCAAGACCGTCGCGGCCTGGGGGAGCGAGGAGCAGAAGCGGCGCTGGCTGCCGGGACTCACCTCCGGCGAGTACGTCGGCTGCTTCGGCCTCACCGAGCCCGGCACGGGATCGGACGCGGGCAACCTCTCCACCCGCGCGGTGCGCGACGGCGACGACTATGTCGTCAACGGCACCAAGATGTTCATCACCAACGGCACCTGGGCCGACGTCGTCCTGCTCTTCGCCCGCTCCACCGACGCGCCCGGCCACAAGGGCGTCTCCGCCTTCCTCGTGCCCACCGACACGCCCGGTCTGACCCGCCGCACCATCCACGGCAAGCTCGGACTGCGCGGCCAGGCCACCGCCGAACTGGTCCTGGAGGACGTCCGCGTACCCGCCTCCGCGATGCTGGCCCCCGAGGGCAAGGGCTTCTCGGTCGCCATGTCGGCCCTGGCCAAGGGGCGCATGTCGGTCGCGGCTGGCTGCGTCGGCATAGCCCAGGCCGCGCTGGACGCGGCCGTGAGGTACGCGGGGGAGCGCGAGCAGTTCGGCAGGACCATCGCCCACCACCAGCTGGTGCAGGAACTGATCAGCGACATCGCCCTCGACGTCGACGCGGCCCGGCTGCTGACCTGGCGGGTCGCCGACCTGATCGACCGCGGACAGCCCTTCACCGTCGAGTCCTCCAAGGCCAAACTGTTCGCCTCCGAGGCCGCCGTCCGCGCCGCCAACAACGCCCTCCAGGTCTTCGGCGGCTACGGCTACATCGACGAGTACCCGGCCGGCAAGCTGCTGCGCGATGCCCGAGTGATGACCCTCTACGAGGGCACCAGCCAGATCCAGAAACTGGTCATCGGGCGTGCGCTGACGGGCGTCTCGGCCTTCTGAGCGCCGGGCTCTGAGTACCCGAACTGAGTACGGCGGCGGATGTGGCCCCGGCCACATCCGCCGACCCTTGTCCCCATGAGTGACACACCGGTCAAGCAGCAGAACACGGCGGCCTTCTACGGGCAGGCCGTCGCCTCGTTCTCGGTGGCCATGGCCGCCACCGCCATCGGCATCTACCGGCTCCAGGCCGACGCCTGGGTGCGGGCCTTCCTCGCCATCGCCGTCCTGTACCTCGTCACCTCGGCCTTCACCCTGGCCAAGATCATCCGTGACCGCCAGGAGGTCGGCCAGATCGTGAGCCGGGTGGACCAGGCACGGCTGGACAAGATCCTGGTCGAGCACGATCCCTTCCAGAAGCCGGGCGGCACCCCTGCGGGCCAGCGCCCCTAAGCGATCGCTCACCTTCGGCGGTATGGTGGTGCTCCTGTCACCGAGAGGGGCGAACAAGCCATGAGTACGGCGGCCGAGACGACGGGCGGCGACATCGAGCCGTGGGAAGAGGTCACGCCCGACGCGGCCCGGCGGCTTCTGGTCGCCGCCGTGGAGGCGTTCGCCGAACGCGGGTACCACGCGACCACGACCCGCGACATCGCCGGGCGGGCCGGCATGAGCCCGGCCGCGCTCTACATCCACTACAAGACCAAGGAAGAGCTGCTCCACCGCATCAGCCGCATCGGTCACACCAGGGCGGTGGCCATCCTCCGCTCCGCGGCCCAGGGCGAGGGCGGCCCGACCGAACGGCTCGCCGACGCGGTGAGCTCCTTCGTACGCTGGCACGCCGGGCGGCGCACGACCGCGCGGGTCGTGCAGTACGAGCTGGACGCGCTCGGGCCCGAGGCCCGGGAGGAGATCCTCGCGCTCCGCCGGCAGTGCGACGCCGCGGTGCGCGGCATCATCGACGACGGCGTGGCGACGGGCGAGTTCGACGTGCCGGACGTCAAGGGCACGACGCTCGCCGTGCTGTCCCTCTGCATCGACGTGGCCCGCTGGTTCAACGTGAACGGCCCCCGGACGCCCGACGAGGTCGGCGCGCTCTATGCCGACCTCGTGCTGCGCATGGTGGGGGCCGGCGACGCGTCTCAGACGTAGTAGCGCGAGACGGACTCGGCGACGCACACCGGCTTGTCGCCGCCCTCGCGCTCCACGGTGAAGGCGACGCTCACCTGGATCCCTCCCGCGACGTCCTCGACACCGGTGATCGTCGCCGTGGCGCGCAGGCGCGAGCCGACCGGGACGGGGGAGGGGAAGCGGACCTTGTTGGTGCCGTAGTTGACGCCCATCTTCACGCCCTCGACCTGGATCAGCTGCGGTCCGAAGAGGGGGAGCAGCGACAGGGTCAGATAGCCGTGCGCGATGGTGGTGCCGAACGGTCCGGCGGCGGCCTTCTCCGGGTCCACGTGGATCCACTGGTGGTCCCCGGTCGCCTCGGCGAACAGGTCGATCCGCTTCTGGTCGACCTCCACCCAGTCCGTGTACCCCAGCTGTTCGCCCACCGCCGCCTTCACCTCGTCGGCGGACGCGAAGATCCTCGGCTCTGCCATGTCCCGGCCTCCCAAGTCGTCCCGGCCCAAGTCGTCCTGGTCCAAGCGTGTCCGTGTCAGTCTAAGCAACTGCTTAGCATGGCGCTCCGCGGGGCCGGTGTCAACGGACCGCACGGGTGACCGGGTCGGTAGGGTGCGAGGGGTGCCTCAGATTCCCGAGAAGATCCAAGAGCTCACGGTCGGCCAGCTCGCCGCACGCAGCGGCGCCGCCGTCTCCGCCCTGCACTTCTACGAGTCCAAGGGTCTGATCAGCAGCCGCCGCACCTCGGGCAACCAGCGCCGCTTCAGCCGGGACGCGCTGCGCCGGGTCGCCTTCGTCCGCGCCGCACAGCGGGTCGGCATCCCGCTGGCCACGATCCGCGAGGCGCTCGCCGAGCTGCCGGAGGGACGCACGCCCACCGCGGACGACTGGGCCCGGCTCTCCGAGTCCTGGCGCGCCGAGCTGGACGAGCGCATCAAACAGCTCAACCGGCTGCGCGATCACCTCACCGACTGCATCGGCTGCGGCTGCCTGTCCCTGGAAACCTGTGTCCTGTCCAACCCCGACGACGCCTTCGGCGAACGCCTCACCGGCTCCCGGCTGCTCGTGGAGCGCCGCGACGCCACCGCCACGGCCGCCTCCGCCACCGGCGGCAGGCGGCAGAGCCGGGTCCAGGACCGGGACCGGGAGCCGAACTGCTGCGACGGCTGACCGCGGGGTGCCCGGGCCGGGCCCTCAGCCGTCACCCCGTCGGGCCGAGGTCCACTCCGCCACGGCCGCGGTGACCAACTCGGCGTTCGAGGCGGCCCGGCTGCCGTCGGGCAGGAACAGGGTGTCCTCCAGGCCGATCCGGGTCGCCAGGCCCAACCGGCCGGCCAGCCGCAGCACCGGCCACGCCCCGCCGTCCTCGCCGTGGAGCAGGACGGGGCGGCCGTGAGCCGTGACGAGACCGGTCAGGGGGTGTCGTTCGGATCCTGCCGGGGTCGCGGGGTCCGGCACGCCCATCTGCGGCGTTGTGGTCGGTTGCCGGGGCTCCGCCCCGGCGCCCTCCTCCGTCTCGCAGCTGCACGCATCGCAACCCTCTCGGGTCGGCGGCGAGGCACCGTCGCCCGGAGCCGGCCTGATCCGAACGACACCTCCCAGCAGGGCGCACGCCGAGTCCCGCGCGGTCGCCGGGTCGGTGTCCGTGACCTCCGCCAGGACCCGCAGCACCTTCGGCCCGAGCGGTGAGCGCAGGAACCGGGCCGCCCCGTCCGTGCCGGACCAGACGCCCGCCTCCACCGCCACTCCGCGCTCGATCAGCGCGGCGGCCGTCTCCTCGGCGCCCGGCTCGTGCCAGTTGACCGACGCGTGGTCGGGCAGCACCGTCCAGCTCCGGATCCGCG
Source organism: Streptomyces sp. NPDC093065 (assembly GCF_044754585.1). NCBI lineage: Bacteria > Bacillati > Actinomycetota > Actinomycetes > Kitasatosporales > Streptomycetaceae > Streptomyces > Streptomyces sp. NPDC093065. Next base: position 94,884 of record NZ_JBIVPJ010000020.1, read on the forward strand.
CCACCCGGGCCGCCGGGTCGGGCTCGGCCCAGGCGCCCGTCGTGACCCCGACCGGCACGCGCGCCGGGATCCGTGCCCGTATCGCCTCCAGCGTCGCCTCGAGGGCGCGCGGCGACAACGTGTCCCGCCCGCACGGTGTCTTCGGGTGGACGTGGACGTCCGTGGCCCCCGCGGCGACCGCTTCGGCCACCGAGTCGGCCATCGCACCGGGCGACAGCGGCACCACCGCGCCGTCGGCGCCGTCCCGCGCCCCGTTCACACACACCTGCACCATTCCCCCATGGTGCCGGGCGCCACCGACAACGCCCGCCGAATCCGTGCCGTACCGGCCACCGGGGGTGCGGCGTCCCCGGCACACCCCCGCGGCCGGCTACGCCGACATCAGCAACCGGCCGCGCCGGGCGTCCGCCCGCGCGTCCGGAGTGAGGACGGGCCGCGGCACGAGGATCCCGCAGTCCGTGCAGACGGGGCCCGTCGAGGGCTCGTGGTCCAGGTCGTACTTCCAGGCGAGGCGCTCCCCGTCGCACACCGGGCACACGGAGCCCGGTTCACGCTCCAGCGCCGAGATCAGCCGGCGCAGCACCTCCGCCAGCGGTCCGTCGGGGTGGACCCGGGGGTCGTCGCACCACGCCACCCCGAAACCGCCCCAGGTCAGCCGGTGCCAGTCGTCCACACTGCCCGGCCTGCGCAGCCCGTCGTGCTTCTCCTTCCTGCGCCGCTCGGCGAAGGCGACCTCGTAGGCCAGCCACACCGAACGCGCCTCCTCCAGCTCCTCCAGTGCGGCCACGAGCCGCGCTGGGTCGGGGGAGCGGTCCTCGGGACCGAACCCGGCCCGGGAGCAGAGATGGTCCCAGGTCGCCCTGTGCCCATAAGGGGCAAAACGCTCAAGGCACTTGCGCAGCGAATAGCGCCGCAGCGCCAGGTCGCACCGTGGATCGCGCACCTGTCTCGCCAGACTTCGGAAACCGGCCATCGCCCTGCACCTCCGTCACACCTGCACCTGCACTTGGGTCACTTCGGCGTCGCCGTACGGACGTCGCCGAATAGACGTATCGACAACCGATTCGGCTCCATCCGATTTCCGATGCCCCCCATAAGCCGATCCACCCGCTCCCAAAAAGTGACGCATGTTCATCTTCCAACTCGGGGATACCGGCGGTAACGTCCCGCCACACCCCACGTCGGGAGGAGCTGCCATGCCACGGCGCACCCCACGCAACGCCCTCGACAGACTGAGAACTCCCCGCGGCTTCCACGGGTTCCTGAAGACCGTGTCCGTATGCGCGCTCATTGCCGGAGCTTTGTCACCGCTTTCCCCGGCGATGGCCGCCGGCACCGGATCCACCGGGACCACGGCCGTCCGGGCCGCCGCCAACGACCACTGCGGCGGGCAGTGTTCCGACATTCTGCCGCCCGGCCAGAACGGCAACGCCACCCTCGCCCAGATCCTCCTCAACCAGGCGTTCGGCACCCAGCCCGCGCACGCCGAGGACCAGCTCGGCCCCTACGCGAACCTCGCCACCGGCTATCAGGGCCTCACCAACGACAAGATCAACACCTTCTTCAACGATGCCTCCTTCGGCGTTCCCGACGGGCAGGCCGCCTCCACCGTCCGGCCCGCCGGACGCGACGACGTGACCATCGTCCGCGACAAGAAGACCGGCGTGCCGCACATCACCGGTACCACCCGCTACGGCACCGAGTTCGGCGCGGGCTACGCGGCCGCGCAGGACCGGCTGTGGCTGATGGACCTCTTCCGGCACGTCGGACGCGGTCAGTTGACCCCCTTCGCCGGCGGCGCTCCCGCCAACCAGGGCCTGGAGCAGCAGTTCTGGCGCAGCGCCCCCTACACGGAGGCCGACCTGGAGGCGCAGATCGAGAGCGCCGCCGCCAAGGCGGGCGAGCGCGGCGAGCTGGCCCTGGACGACGTGGACGCCTACGTCGCCGGCGTCAACGCCTACATCGACGCCTCGGACAAGGGCCGCTACTTCCCCGGCGAGTACGTCCTGACCGGCCACAAGGACGCCATCACCAACGCCGGCACCATCGAGCACTTCAAGCGCACCGACCTGATCGCGCTGGCCTCCGTCATCGGCTCCCTCTTCGGCGCCGGAGGCGGCGGCGAGGTGAACAACGCGCTCTCCCTGCTCGCCGCCCAGGAGAAGTACGGCGTCGCCGAGGGCACCGAGGTCTGGGAGTCCTTCCGCCAGCGCAACGACCCCGAGGCCGTCCTCACCCAGCAGGACGGCAGCTTCCCGTACCTGCCCACCCCGGACGACCCGCAGGGCCGCGCCCTGCCCGACGCCGGTACGGTCGAGGCGGAGCCGCTGGTGTACGACCGTACGGGCAGCGCCGCCGCCGCGAACGCGAGCGGCGCCTCCACCACGGCGGCGAAGACCGCCACGACCTCGGCGCGGCGCGGCATGTCCAACGCCCTCGTCGTCAGCGGCGAGCACACCGCGAGCGGCCACCCGGTCGCCGTCTTCGGACCGCAGACCGGCTACTTCGCCCCGCAGTTGCTCATGCTCCAGGAGATCCAGGGCCCCGGCATCAGCGCCCGCGGCGCCTCCTTCGCGGGCCTGAGCATGTACGTCGAACTCGGCCGGGGCCAGGACTACGCCTGGAGCGCGACCACCTCCGGCCAGGACATCATCGACACCTACGCCGTCGAGCTGTGCCAGGACGACCACCACTACCTCTACCGAGGCACCTGCACGCCCATGGAGAAGGTCGAGCGGCACAACGCCTGGAAGCCGACCGTCGCCGACTCCACCGCGGCCGGCTCCTACACGATGCGCGTGTGGCGCACGAAGTACGGACCGGTCGAGTCCCGGGCCACGGTCGGCGGCAAGAAGGTCGCCTACACCACCCTGCGCTCCTCCTACCTCCACGAGGCCGACTCCATCATCGGCTTCCAGATGCTGAACGACCCGGACTACCTCAACAGCCCGGAGCGCTTCCAGGGCGCCGTTCAGCACATCAACTACACCTTCAACTGGTTCTACGCCGACTCCGGACACACCGCGTACTACAACAGCGGCGACAACCCGGTGCGCGCGGATGGCGTCGACGCCGAGTTCCCGGTCTGGGCACGGCAGGCCTACGAGTGGCAGGGCTGGGACCCGGCCGACAACACCGCCCGGTACACCGGCGCGTCCGCCCACCCGCAGTCGGTCGACCAGGACTACTACATCTCCTGGAACAACAAGCAGGCCAAGGACTACCCGGCCGCGTCCTGGGGCAACGGCTCCGTCCACCGCGGCAACCTGCTCGACGACCGCGTGAAGAAACTGGTCGCCGACGGCGGCGTCACCCGCACCGCGCTGGTCGAGGCCATGGCCGAGGCGGCGTTGGCCGACCTGCGCGCCGAGGACGTCCTGCCCGGCCTGCTGAAGGTGGTCGAGTCCGCGCCGGTGACCGATCCGGCGGCCAGGACGGCCGTGGACGGACTGAAGGCGTGGCTGTCGGCGGGCGGCCTGCGCACGGAGACCTCGGCGGGAGCCAAGAAGTACGCCCACGCCGACGCGATCCGCACCCTCGACGCCTGGTGGCCGCTGCTGGTGAAGGCCGAGTTCGAACCCGGCCTGGGTACCGATCTCTACACCGCCTTCACCCGCAACCTGCCCGTCGACGAGTCCCCGTCCGCCGCCCACGGCCCGACCGGCGCCCACGCCGGCAGCGCCTTCCAGTACGGCTGGTGGAGCAATGTCGACAAGGACATCCGGACCGTGCTCGGCGAGTCCGTCGAGGGCCCGCTCGCGCACGCGTACTGCGGCGACGGCGACCTCGCCGCCTGCCGGGACACCCTGGTCTCCACCCTGAAGGAGGCGGCGGGCCGCACGGCCGCCCAGGTCTACCCCGGCGACGACAGCTGCTCGGCGGGGGACCAGTGGTGCGCCGACTCGGTGATCCACCGCACCCTGGGCGGTATCAAGCACGGCGGCATCAGCTGGCAGAACCGGCCGACCTACCAGCAGGTCGTGGAGTTCACGTCCCACAGGTGACCGGCCGGCACGAAGGTCACCTGTAGAGCAGGTACTGGCGGCGCGTCCTGCGGAACACCGCCAGTTCCCGCTCCCAGCCGTGCACCACCTCGTCGGTGTCCGCGCCCGCGTCGATCATCGTGCGCACCCGCGTGGACCCGGTGAGCTTGTCGATCCAGTCGTCCGACCGCCAGGCGAAGCCGTCCCAGGTGCGCTTGGCGGTCACCAGGAGGGCGATTCCGGTGCGCACCGGGTCGAACGCCGCCCGGTCGTGCACGTGGAGCTGCACACCCCCGACGGTCTTGCCCTGGAACTTGGAGAAGGTGGGCGCGAAGTACGCCTCCCGGAAGCGCACGCCCGGCAGGCCGACGTCGTTCGCGGCGGTGGCCCAGGCCCCGTCGATCCCCTCCGCGCCCAGCAGTTCGAACGGGCGGGTGGTGCCGCGCCCCTCGGAGAGGTTCGTGCCCTCGAACAGACAGGTCCCCGAGTACACCAGCGCGCACTGTGGGGTCGGCATGTTCGGGCTCGGCGGCACCCAGGGCAGCCCGGAGGCGTCGTAGAACTCCGAGCGCTTCCAGCCCGTCATCGTCACCGTCTCCAACGGCACCGGCGACTGGAGGAACTCGCCGTTGAAGAGCAGCGCCAGCTCGGCGACCGTCATGCCGTGCGCCTGCGCGATCGGCTGCCGGCCGACGAAGGTCGCGAACTCCTTGTGCAGGACCGGCCCGAGGGCCGCCCGGCCGGTCACCGGGTTCGGCCGGTCCAGGACCACGAACCGCTTCCCCGCGAGCGAGGCCGCCTCCATGCAGTCGAACAGCGTCCAGATGTACGTGTAGAAGCGTGCGCCCACGTCCTGGATGTCGAAGACCACGGTGTCCACGCCGGACGCCGTGAACACGTCGGCGAGCGGCTGCCCGCTCTTCAGGTACGTGTCGTAGACCGGCAGCCCCGTCGCGGGGTCGTCGTAGCGCCCTTCGGAGCCGCCCGCCTGCGCCGTGCCCCGGAAGCCGTGCTCGGGCCCGAAGACGGCGGTCAGGTTCACCCGGTCGTCGGCGTGCATGACGTCGACGATGTGGCGCACGTCCCGGGTGACGCCGGTCGGATTGGTGACGACGCCGACCTTCTGTCCCTTGAGCGGGGCGTAGCCGCCGTCGGCGAGGCGCTCGAAACCGGTGCGCGGCCGGCGGCCCCCGTGCCCCGCGGGCGCCGCGTGTGCCGTGCCCGCCGCCGCGGTGGCGGCGGTGGTGCCGGCCGCCACCGCGGCCGTCGTGGCGAGCAGATTCCGTCTGGACAGCGTCATGCGGTGACCTCCGTGATCGCGGCGGGTGTCATGCGCACGCACGCTAACCCGCACCCCGGGGCCCGGGGAATGGAGTAGACCGCGGTTCGCCCCTTCCGTACGACATACCGACTGGTTAGTCTGGCGCTGCAACCGGGGGCGAGCAGTGCCCGATCCGTGTCGAAGGAGACCGATGGTGGAAGCCGTGCAGGACGCCGGAGTCGTCGTCACCGGGGCGGGAGGCGGCATCGGGGCCGCCCTGGCCCGCCGCTTCGCGGCCGGGGGAGCCCGGGTCGTCGTCAACGACCTGGACGCCGGGCGGGCGAAGGCCGTCGCCGACGAGATCGGCGGCACCGCGGTCCCCGGCGACGCCTCCGCGATCGTCTCCGAGGCCCGCGAGGCACTGGGCGGCACGGTCGACGTGTACTGCGCCAACGCGGGTGTCGGCTCCGGCGGTTCGGAGGCCGCGGCAGAGGCCGTGTGGGCGCTCGCCTGGGACGTCAACGTCATGGCGCACGTCCGCGCGGCCCACGAACTGCTCCCCGACTGGCTGGAGCGCGGCAGCGGCCGCTTCGTCTCCACCGTCTCCGCAGCCGGACTGCTCACCATGATCGGCGCCGCCCCGTACAGCGTCACCAAGCACGGCGCGTACGCCTTCGCCGAGTGGCTGTCCCTCACCTACCGCCACCGCGGGGTCAAGGTCCATGCCATCTGCCCGCAGGGGGTGCGCACCGACATGCTGGCCGCCACCGGCAGCGCGGGCGACCTGGTGCTGCGGCCCACCGCGATCGAGCCGGACGACGTCGCGGACGCCCTGTTCAAAGGCATCGACGAGGACCGCTTCCTGATCCTTCCGCACCCCGAGGTGGCCGAGTACTACACGGCGCGGGCCGCCGACCCCGACCGCTGGCTGCACGGCATGAACCGGCTCCAGCGGCAGTGGGAGGAATCGACGGCCGGGTGACCGCCGGCCCGGCGCGCGCCCCGCGCCGGACCGCCCTGCCCGACGTACCGAAGCCGGAGAGTGGGAAGATCCTCCGTCGGGAACCGCGTTCCCGTACGCGGCAGGACACGGCAGTGAACGGACAGTGAAACGGAAAGGCAGGTGACGGCAGTGCCCAGGACCACGGACGGGGACGGCACTCCGGTGCCGCAGCGGCTCCTGGCAGCCGCCACCCGGCTCTTCGCCGAGCAGGGCTACGACCGCACCTCGGTACAGGAGATCGTCGAGGCGGCAGGCGTCACCAAGGGGGCGCTCTACCACTACTTCGGCTCCAAGGACGACCTCCTGCACGAGGTGTACGCGCGCGTGCTGCGCCTCCAGCAGGAACGCCTGGACGCCTTCGCGGACGCCGACGAGCCGGTCGAGAAGCGGGTGCGGGACGCGGCGGCCGACGTCGTCGTCACCACCATCGAGAACCTCGACGACGCGTCGATCTTCTTCCGCTCCATGCACCAGCTCAGCCCGGAGAAGAACAAGCAGGTGCGCGCGGAGCGCCGGCGCTACCACGAACGCTTCCGCGCGCTCATCGAGGAGGGCCAGCGAACCGGCGTCTTCACCAAGCAGACCCCGGCCGACCTGGTGGTGGACTACCACTTCGGGTCCATCCACCACCTGTCCACCTGGTACCGCCCCGACGGCCCGCTCAGCCCGCAGGAGGTCGCCGACCACCTCGCCGACCTGCTGCTGCGCGCTCTGCGCCCGTGACACGCACGTGAGGTGACGCGCCCCCGGGACCCGGGGGCGCCGCCCCGCTCAGAGGTACTTCTTGATCTCCCGGCGGGCCAGCGAACGCTGGTGCACCTCGTCCGGGCCGTCGGCGATCATCAGCGTCCGCGCGCCCGCGTACAGCTCGGCCAGCGGGAAGTCCTGGCTCACGCCGCCCGCGCCGTGCAGCTGGATCGCCCGGTCGATGATGCCGACCACCGCGCGGGGCGTGGCGATCTTGATGGCCTGGATCTCGGTGTGCGCGCCCCGGTTGCCCACGGTGTCCATCAGCCAGGCCGTCTTCAGCACCAGCAGCCGCAGCTGCTCGACGGTGACCCGGGCGTCCGCGATCCAGTTGTGGACCACGCCCTGCCGGGCCAGCGCCTTGCCGAAGGCGTCGCGCGAGACCGCGCGGCGGCACATCAGCTCGATGGCCCGCTCGGCCATGCCGATCAGCCGCATGCAGTGGTGGATCCGGCCGGGGCCGAGCCGGGCCTGGGCGATGGCGAAGCCGCCGCCCTCCTCTCCGATCAGGTTGGACACCGGCACGCGCGCGTGGTCGAAGGTCACCTCGGCGTGGCCGCCGTGGTAGTGGTCCTCGTAGCCGAAGACCTGCATGGCCCGGTTCACCGTCACCCCGGGCGTGTCGCGCGGGACCAGCACCATCGACTGCTGACGGCGGATGTCCTCGCCGTCCGGGTCGGTCTTGCCCATCACGATGAAAATGCCGCAGTCCGGGTTCATCGCCCCGGAGATGTACCACTTGCGCCCGGTGACGACGTACGCGTCACCCTCGCGCTCGATGCGGGTGGTGATGTTCGTGGCGTCGGAGGAGGCCACGTCCGGCTCGGTCATCGCGAAGGCCGAGCGGATCTCCCCGGCGAGCAGCGGCTCCAGCCACTGCTTCTGCTGCGCCTCGTCGCCGAACTGGGCCAGCACCTCCATGTTCCCGGTGTCCGGCGCCGCGCAGTTCGTCGCGGTCGGCGCCAGCTGCGGGCTGCGGCCGGTGATCTCGGCGAGCGGGGCGTACTGGAGGTTGGTGAGGCCGGCGCCGTGCTCGGCGTCGGGCAGGAAGAGGTTCCACAGGCCCTGGCGGCGGGCCTCGGCCTTGAGGTCCTCCACGACCTGCGGGGTCTCCCAGGGGGAGGCGAGGCGGGCGCGCTGCTCGTGGGCGACCTGCTCGGCCGGGTAGACGTACTCGTCCATGAAGGCGAGCAGCCTGGAGCGGAGCTCCTCGGTGCGTGCGTCGTACGCGAAGTCCATGGCGGGGTCAGCCCTTCTGAAGGGTGGTCAGGCCGTGCTCGATGAAGACGGGGACGAGGTCGCCGATGCGGTCGAAGCCACGGCCGACCGTCTGGCCCAGCGTGTAGCGGTAGTGGATGCCCTCCAGGATCACGGCGAGCTTGAACCACGCGAAGGCCGTGTACCAGGCGACCGCGGAGACATCGCGCCCCGAGCGGGCGGCGTACCGCTCGATCAGCTCGGCGGGCGCGGGGTGGCCGGGGGCCTGGGCGGTGGTGGAGACGGGGGAGTCGGGCATGCCGAGCGGGCTGCTGTACATCACCAGCAGGCCGAGGTCGGTCAGCGGGTCGCCGAGCGTGGACATCTCCCAGTCGAGGATCGCCTTGATCCTGTCCTTCCCGCCGTCCCCGTCGCCGATCAGGACGTTGTCGAGGCGGTAGTCGCCGTGCACCACCGTCGGGGCGGGGGAGCGGGGCAGCTCCCGGCCGAGGGTGGCGTGCAGCTCGTCGATGCCGGCCAGGTCGCGGTTGCGGGAGGCGTCGAGCTGCTTGGCCCAGCGGCGGAGCTGCCGGTCCAGGAAGCCCTCGGGGCGGCCGAAGTCCGCGAGGCCGACCTCGGCGGGGTCCACCGCGTGCAGTCCGACCAGGGTGTCGACGAGATCCAGCACGGCGGCGCGGGTGCGCTCCGGGCCGAGGGGGGCGAGCTGCTCGGCGGTGCGGTACGGGGTGCCGTCCACGTACTCCATGACGTAGAAGGGCGCCCCCAGCACCTCCTCGTCCTCGCACAGGAGCACCGGGCGGGGCACGGGCACGTCGGTCGGGTGCAGGGCGCTGACGACGCGGTGCTCGCGCCTCATGTCGTGCGCGGTGGCCAGGACGTGGCCGAGCGGAGGGCGTCGTACGACCCAGCGGGCGCTGCCGTCCGAGACGGCGTAGGTGAGGTTCGACCGTCCGCCCTCGATCAGCCGGGCGGACAGCCGCCCGGTCACCAGACCGGGCCGCTCGCGGTCGAGCAGGACGCGCAACCGGTCGAGATCGAGTCCGGGCGGGTGGTCGGGGCTCATCGGCTCTCCCTGGGGGGCAGGCGAACGGTACCCGACACATGATGCCGACCGGTCGGTATGCCGTCCAGTGGGCGGACCGAACGTGATCGGCGTTACGGGCCGGCCGCGCGAGGGTCCCTCGGCCCGCGGAGGCGCGGCGGGGCCGTCAGAGGACGAGGAACGCCCCGCACACGGCGAGGGCGAGCGTGCACAGGGCGGCGGCGGTGGCGAGCGGCGGGGTGAGCGCACGGGGTCTGCTCGCCGCGGCGAGGGCGTGGATACGGCCGTGGGCGATACGCAGGAGGGCCAGCCAGAGCGCACAGCACAGGGCGGCGGCCAGTACCGAGACGGTCGTCGCGCCGCCGTGCAGCGCCGCCTTCACGGCGAGTACGGCGGCGACCGTGCCGGACAGGGTGGTGCGGCGCCAGGCGAGCCGGGTGCGCTCCGGCTGGAGCCCGGGGTCGCGTTCCGCCGGTGCCGCGTCGGCGCCGCTCACGCTCAGCCCTCCCAGCCGACGAGCACCACGACGACCATGACGACGGCGACCACGGCCACGACCAGGCTGAGCAGCGCCGGGAAACGGGAGACGGGCAGGTCCTCGCCCCGGCGCATGGCGCGTTCGCAGCGCACCCAGTGGTTCACGGCCCGCAGCGAGCACAGCACACCGGCGGTGAGCAGCGCGAGCGCGAGCCCGACCCGCCAGCCCCACCGCAGGTCGGGCAGGAACTGGTCCACCGCGAACCCGCCGCCGATCAGCGCGAGTGCGGTGCGCAGCCAGGCCAGGAACGTACGCTCGTTGGCCAGCGAGAACCGATAGTCGGGGGTCCCCCCGTCCCGCCGCACCTCCTCCGGCACAAACCACAACCGAACGTTCCGCACAAAACCGATCACCCGTGGACCATACAACCGTCAGCAACCACCCTCTGACTACGCCCAACCACGCCACCGCAACCGCCGCAGCCACGCCGCCGTCGCCGCGCTCAGTCGCCGCGCCGCCGTCGCCGCGCTCAGTCGCCGCGCCGCCGTCGCTGCGGGCAGTCGCCGCGCCGCCGTCGCCGCGCTCAGCCGCCGCGCCGCCGTCGCTGCGGGCAGTCGCCGCGCCGCCGTCGCTGCGCTCAGCCGCCGCGCCGCCGTCGCCGCGCTCAGCCGCCGCGCCGCCGTCGCTGCGGGCAGTCGTGCCGCTGGGGCGGCACGGGTGGGCGCAGCGGCACCCCGCAACGCCGGGCCGCGCACCCACCCCGGCGCCCACCACCACGCCGGACCACCGCACCACGCGCCGGCTCAGTCACCGCCCCGCCAGGCCCGCAGCCGCGCATACGCCGCCACCCCGTCCGGCACGAACTCCCACTCGCCCTCCCCGAGCCGCCCCTCCAACTCCGACTCGGAGAGAAACCCGTACCACTCCACCTCCTCCACCTGAGGAGCCACCACCCCCGCACACCGCACCTCGTACACCGCCGACCACCAAGTCCGCCCACCCCCGTCGTCGTACAGGAACTTGAACAGGAACTCCGGCCGCGGCAGGCCGCTCACCCCCAGCTCCTCCTCCGCCTCCCGCAGCGCCGCGTCGTCGTAGGACTCCCCCGCGCCCACCACCCCACCGACGAACATGTCGTACAGCGCGGGAAACACCAGCTTCGAAGCCGTACGGCGGTGGACGAACACACGCCCCCCGGGGTCCCGCGCCCACACGAACACGCACCGGTGCCGCAGCCCCCTGGCATACGCGTCACCCCGCCGGGCCCGCCCGACGACGCGGTCGTTCTCGTCGACGACGTCGAGGATCTCGTCAGCAGAACTCATCCGCCCATCCAAGCAGCCGCCGCCCCGACACCGCAGATGCCGTCAGCTCCGCTCCAGCGCCCGCTCGCGCCCGCTCTCCCCCGTGCCCGTGCCCTGCGGCAGCGCCGGATGCAGGCCCAGCAGGACGATGCCCGCCACGACCGCCGCGAGCCCGCCCGCCTCCCACGCGAGGGCTCCGGCATCGGTGTGCAGCCGGTCGCCGAGGAAACCGACCCCGCAGACGATGCCCGCGAGCGGCTGAGCGGCCGTCAGCGCGGGCAGCGACCTGCGCAGGGGCGCCGTCTCGAAGGCGCTCTGGACCAGGACCAGGCCGGTGACGCCGAGCACCACCACGGCGTACGGCTGCCAGCCCGTCAGCAGTTCCGCGAGACCGCCCGCCGAGAAGCGCCGCCCGCTGACCCGGGTCAACGCGTCCTGCACCCCGTACAGCAGACCCGCGGCCAGGGCCAGCAGCGTCGGGCCCCAGGTCAGCCGCAGACGGCCGGCGCCCAGCGTGAGCAGGAGGGCCAGGCCCAGCATCACGCCGACGATCAGCCAGTGCCGCAGCGGATCGGTCACCGCGCTGCCCCCGCGCGGCTCGCCCGCCAGGATGAAGGCGGTCACCCCGCCCGCGAGCAGTGCGAGGCCCGCCCAGCCCTGGCGGCCCAGCGGCTGCCGGGTCTGGACACGGGAGAGGGCGAGGGCGAAGAGGAGGTTCGTGGCCAGGAGCGGCTCGACCAGGGTCAGTTCACCGCCGCCCAGCGCGATCGCGCCGAGCACCAGACCGGCCACCATCAGCCCCATGCCGGCCAGCCAGCGCGGCACCCGAACGAGGTCGAGGAGGAGGCGGGGCGAGAGGAAGTCGCCCAGCGGAGCGCGCTCGGCCGCGTTCTGCTGGAGGACGAAACCGAAACCCAGACAGCACGCGGCGCACACGGCGAGAACCAGAACCAGAACCGACACGCTGCGTACCTCGATCGTCAGTCGGGTCACGGGGGCGTCGGGGACGACTCTAGTGCGGGGGAGCCCCCGATGCCGGGCGAGCGGCGCATTCGGGGTGCGGCCCGGCGGCGGGCGCCCGGGGTCAGGGCGACGGCCGACGCGGCACAAGTTCCCCTGCCGTCACGTCAGTTGACGCGTGTAACAGCCTGATTCCTCTTGACGTCAAGCCTTGGCTGCCGGTTTGCTGTGCGTGATCAGTTCATGGCAATCCGGTCATGGCAGTCCGGCTACGACGACCTACCGCGTCGCGTGAGGAAGTTTCCCGCGGTGTCCCCACCTCCGCCTCCCCTCGGCCGCGGCCGCAAACGCGCGGCCCAGACCTTCGACGAGGCCCTCGACGACGCCGAACTCGTGGCCGTCCGAGCCGCGTTGGCCCAGGGCCGATGGCAGTCAGTCCGCTCCCTGCTGGTCCACACGGGTGAGGACTGGGACCGCCGGGGGCACCGGGTGGCCGTCCTGGCCAAGGAACCCCACTGCGCCCCCTGGGCCCGCGAGTGGCTGCTCGCCGACCCCGGCTCCGCCGACGCGTCGGTGCTGCTCGCCTTCGCGCTGGTCCACCGCGCCCTGCGGGGCAAGGAGAAACCCGCGCGGGTCCGCGAGGCCTGCCGGGAGGCGGCCGCCCTCGTGCCCGGCGACCCCACGCCCTGGCTCGGGCTGCTCGTGCTGGAGCGCTCCCTGGGCGCCGACGAGGCCGTCGTCCGCGTCTTCGACGAGGTGCGCGGCCGGTACGCCGACCACCACCACGCCCACCACCTGATGGTGGCCCGGCTCGCCGAACGCGCCGGCGACGGCGGCCCCGACCCGCTGCACGAGGTGTACGACTTCGCCAACTGGGCCGCCGAGCAGGCCCCCGCCGACTCCCCGCTGGCCATCCTCCCGGTCGTCGCGCACGCCGAGCGCTACCGGGTGCTGGCCGCCGCCGGACACGAGTCCCCCGACCCCGCCGCCTCGGGCCACTGGGTCGGCCGGCGCGCCCGGCTGGTGATGAAGGCGGCCTTCGACTGGTGGCTGGAGTGGGAGCAGGACGGCCACCCGCGCCGGCTGATCGACCTCAACTTCCTCGCCCACGCCAAGTCCTGCGAGGGCCGCGGCGCCGAGGCCGCGGCCCTGTTCCACCGCATCGGCGAGCACGCCACGCCCGCACCGTGGTCGTACCCCGACCGCGACCCGTTCTCCGCCTTCCGTGCCGCACGCGCGGGCGCGCTCGGCACGGCCTGACCGCCCGAAAGACCCGACGCACACCACCCACAAGAGACACGAGAGAAGGACGTCCTCCGATGACCACGGGCAGTTCGAGCACGAGCAGATCCGCGAGCGGTGGCGCCATCAGCACCTTCAAGGGCGAGGAGCGCGCCCTGCGCGCCGACCGGCTGGGCACGGGAGGACTGCTCCTGTCCGTGCTCGCCGCCACCGCCCCGCTGATGGTGGTCGCGGGCGTCATGCCCACCACCTTCGCGGTCATGGGCATCGTCGGACAGCCACTGCTCTTCGTGGTGCTCGGCGTGGTGCTGATCCTCTTCAGCATCGGATACGCCGAGATGAGCCGGCACGTCCACAACGCGGGCGCCTTCTACGCCTACATCTCCCGCGGCCTCGGCGGCACCGCCGGCGCGGGCGCCGCCCTGGTCGCTCTGGTCGCCTACAACGCCCTCCAGGTCGGCATCTACGGCATCTTCGGCTTCGAGGTCTCCGGACTGCTGTCCACCTACGCCGACCTCGACGTGGCCTGGTGGATCCCGGCCCTGCTCGCCGTGCTCGCGGTCGGCGCGCTGGGCTGGCTGAAGATCGACGTCAACGCGCGCGTACTGGGCGTCCTGCTCCTCATCGAGGTCGTGCTGGTGGTGGTGTTCGACATCGCCGCCGTCGCCGACCCGGGGGCACAGGGCCTGTCGCTGCACGCCTTCAACCCGGACACCCTGACCGGCGCCGGGGTCGGTACCGCGCTGTGCTTCTGCATCGCCGCCTTCCTCGGCTTCGAGCAGGCGCCGGTGTACGCGGAGGAGACCAGCCGGCCGCACGTGCTCGTCCCGCGTGTCATGTTCCTGGCGGTTGCCGGGGTCGCCGTCTTCTTCGCGCTCAGCAGCTGGGCCCTGACCGTGGCCACCGGCCCCGACAAGATCGTCGGAGCCGCCCAGGAGCAGAGCGCCGGACTGCTGTTCTTCCTGACCGAGTCACGGCTCGGCGACACCTTCACCGACGTGCTGCACGTCCTGTTCGTCACCGGCATGTTCGCCGCGCTGCTCAGCTTCCACAACGTCGTCGCCCGGTACGCCTTCGCCATGGGCCGCGAGGGCCTGCTGCCCCGCGCCTTCGGGCGGACCAGCGGCACCAGCGGCGCGCCCGGCACCGGCTCGCTGCTCCAGACCGCCGTGTCCGCGGTGGTCGTCGTCGGTTTCGCCGTCGCCGACGACAAGCCGAACGGCGACCCGACCCAGCCCGTGCTGCACCTGTTCACCTGGGGCGGCAACATCGGCGCCCTCGGCGTGATCGTGCTGATGGCCGCCGCCTCGTTCTCCGTCGTGGCCTTCTTCGTCCGGCGCGGCGCCGCCGGGGCCCAGGGCGTACGCCTGGTCACCTCCACCGTCGCGGGCCTCGCCCTGCTGGTGATCGCCGGCTACACGGTCAAGGACTTCGACGTCCTCGTCGGCGCGGGACCCGACTCCGCCCTGAGCTGGGTGCTGCCCGGCATCATCGGCCTCGCCGCGGTCGCCGGCGTGGTGCAGGGACTCGTCCTGCGCTCCCGGGCGCCCGAACGGCACGCCCGCATCGGCCAGGGCAACGAGGCGTTCCAACTGGACAAGGCCGCCTCCTCCTGACGCAGGGGAGGGGCGGCCTCGCGTGTTCCCGGCTCCGGCCGCTCAGCCGGCCGGAGCCGCGCCGAAGTCCAGCAGCACCTTGCACGACCGGCTCCGGTCCGCGGCCAGCTCGAACGCCGACGCCGCCTCCCGCACCGGCACCACCGCGCTGACCAGCGCGTCGAACGCGGGCTCGGCGGCGAGCAGGCGCAGCGCGTCGTCGAACTCGCCGTCGAAGCGGAACGCCCCGCGCAGCTCGATCTCCCTGCTCACCACCAGGTTCCCGGCGAAGGGGCTCTGCCCCGGCGGCAGCATGCCGAGCTGGACGACCACACCGCCGCGCCGCACCAGCCGCAGACAGGTGTCGAGACCCGCGGCCACCCCGGACGCCTCGACGGCGGCGTCCACTTCCACCGGCCGGCCGGAGTCCTCCGGGACGTCGGCGCGTACGAGGGTGTCGGCGCCGGCGGCCCGCGCGTACTCCAGGGCCGCGGGCAGCGGGTCCGTCACCGTCACGTGTGCCGCGCCCGCCGCCTTCGCCGCCGCGACCACCAGGCAACCGATCGGCCCGGCGCCGGTGACCAGCACATGCCGGCCGGTCGGGTCCCCGGCCCGGCGCACGGCGTGCAGGGCGACGGACAGGGGCTCGGCGAGGGCGGCCCGGCGCGGGTCCAGACCGGCGGGAAGGGGCCGCAACTGCCGGGCGGGGACGACGATCCGCGCCGCGAATCCGCCCTGGACGTGCGGAAAGCGGGCGGCGCTGCCCAGGTAGCGGGTGTCCCGGCAGACGTTGCGCCGCCCGTCCACGCACTCCGGGCACTCCCCGCACGGGGTCGCCGGGTGCACGGCGACGGACGTACCGGCCGCCGGGCCGTCCGGGTCGGGGGAGCCGTACGCCACGACCGTCCCGACCACCTCGTGCCCGAGCAGCATCGGCTCCCGCAGGCGGAAGTCGCCGACGCCCCCGTGCCGCCAGTAGTGCAGGTCCGAGCCGCACACCCCGCCGTACCGGACGGCGACCAGCGCCTCACCCGGGCCGGGGCGGGGCACGGACACGTCCTCGACCCGCAGATCGCCCGCACCGTGGATCACACAGCCCCGCACGCGGTCGGCCCCGGCGCTCACAGGACGCTCGTCATTCCGCCGTCGACGTACAGGATCTGTCCGCCGACGAAGTCCGCCGCGGGCGAGGCGAGGAACAGCAGCCCGCCCACCAGATCCTCCGTACGGCCCCAGCGGCCCGCAGGAGTGCGCCCGCGCACCCAGGCGCTGAACTTCTCGTCCTCGACCAGCGGCCGGGTCAGCTCGGTCTCGATGTAGCCGGGGCCGAGCCCGTTGACCTGGACGCCGTACGGGCCCCAGTCGGCACACATGCCCTTGGTGAGCATCTTCAGCGCGCCCTTGGTGGCGGCGTAGGGCGCGATGCCCGGGCGGACCACCTCGCTCTGCAGCGAGCAGATGTTGACGATCTTGCCGTGGCCGCGCTGCGTCATCCGGCGCGCCGCCTCCCGGCCCACCAGGAAGGCGCTGGTGAGATTGGTGTCCAGGACGCGGTGCCAGTCCGCGTCCGCGAACTCCAGCAGGGGCGCCCGCAACTGCATCCCCGCGTTGTTGACCAGGATGTCGAGCGGGCCCACCCGCTCCTCGACCTCGGCGATCCCGGCGGCCACGGACGGACCGTCGGTCACGTCGAACACCGCCGTTCGGACCTCGCCGGGAAGTCCGGTGGCGGCCTTCGCGAGGCGGTCGCCGTCGCGTCCGTTGAGGACCACGCGGCAGCCGGCCTCCGCGAGGCCCCGGGCCAGCGCCAGCCCGATGCCCCGGCTGGAACCGGTCACCAGGGCGGTGCGCCCGCCGATGTCGAAGAGGGGGTGAGCCGTCATCGTCGTACTCCTGTTTCTACTGGCTGCTGCGTGGTGCGGCTATATGACCAGGGACAACAGCAGCACCAGCGCACCGGCGACCACCGAGATGATCGTCTCCATGACGGACCAGGTCTTGATGGTCTGGCCGACGTTCAGCCCGAAGTACTCCTTCACCAGCCAGAAGCCGGCGTCGTTGACATGGCTGAAGAAGAGCGAGCCGGCGCCGATGGCCAGGACCAGCAGGGCGGCGTGCGTGGTCGACATGTCGGCCGCGAGCGGCGCGACCAGACCGGCCGCCGAGACGGTCGCCACCGTCGCCGAACCGGTCGCCAGCCGGATCGCCACCGCGATCAGCCAGGCCAGCAGCAGCGCCGGAATCGACCAGTCCTTGGAGATCTCCAGGATCATCTGGCCCACACCGGAGTCGATCAGCGTCTGCTTGAAGCCGCCGCCCGCGCCGACGATCAGGAGGATGCCGGCGATGGGCGCGAGGCCCTTCTCGACCAGGCCGGAGAGACGGTCCTTGCCGAACCCGGCGGGCCGCAGCAGCGTGAAGATGCCGACGATCACGGAGACCAGCAGGGCGATCAGCGGGTTGCCGATGACGTCGAAGGTGCGCTGCACCCCGTTCTCCGGGTCGTCGACGATGATGTCGACCAGCGCCTTGAGCAGCATCAGCACGACCGGCAGCAGGATCGTGGCCAGGGTGGCACCGAAGCCGGGGCGCTTGTCCAGCTCCTCGGACGCGCGCTGCGGGATCATGCGGTCGGGGGCCGGTACGTCCACCCAGCGGGCCGCGTACTTCGAGAACACCGGACCAGCGATGATCACCGTCGGGATCGCGATCAGCACGCCCAGCGCCAGGGTCACGCCGAGGTTGGCGTCCACCGCGTCGATGGCGACCAGCGGGCCGGGGTGCGGCGGGACCAGACCGTGCATCACGGACAGGCCGGCCAGCGCCGGGATGCCGATCCGCATCAGGGAGTAGTTGCCGCGCTTGGCGACCATCAGGACGACCGGGATCAGCAGGACGATGCCGACCTCGAAGAACAGCGGCAGTCCGATGACCGAGGCGATCAGCACCATCGCCCACGGCATCGAACGCGGCGACGCCTTGGCGAGGATGGTGTCCACGATCTGGTCGGCGCCGCCGGAGTCGGCGAGCATCTTGCCCAGGATCGCGCCGAGGGCGATCAGGACGCCGACGCCCGCCACGGTGGAGCCGAGCCCGGCGGTGAAGCTGGTGATGACCTTGTCCAGCGGTGCGCCGGCGAACGCGCCGAGCGCCAGCGACCCGATGGTCAGCGACAGGAAGGCATGCAGCTTGAACTTGGTGATGAGCAGGACGATGACGGCGATGCCCAGGAGCACGGCGATGCCGAGCTGGGCGTGGCCCGCCGAGGTGATCGGCTCGACGGGGTCCGCTGCCAGCATCTCGACGCTGAGTCTGGTCACGGTGGTTCCCTTGCGGTGATGGGGATTCGGGGGAGTTCGGGGCGGTGCGCGCGGGGAGCGGCACGACCCCGGGGGAGGTGGGTGCGACGGGTTACGCGACCGGCTCGGGAAGGTCCTTCAGGGCGTCGACCGCCCGTGCGGTGATCTCCTCGGGGGTGCCGGCGACGTCCACCGCGACTCCCGCCTCGTCCGGCTGCAGCGGCTGGAGCGTGGCGAACTGGGAGTCGAGCAGGGCCGTCGGCATGAAGTGGCCCTGCCGGTGCGACATCCGGTCCTCGATCAGCTCACGGCTGCCCGTGAGGTGCACGAAGACGACACCGGGAGCGGCGGCCCGCAGCCGGTCGCGGTACGACCGCTTCAGCGCCGAACTGCTCACCACCCCACCCAGCCCGGCCCGCCCGTGCGCCCAGGCGCCGATGGCGTCCAGCCAGGGCCAGCGGTCCTCGTCGGTGAGCGGGGTGCCGGCCGTCATCTTGGCGATGTTGGCCGGTGGGTGGAAGTCGTCGCCCTCGGCGTAGGGAACGCCGAGCCGGGCCGCGAGCAGGGGACCGATGGTGGTCTTCCCGGTGCCCGCGACTCCCATGACCACGACCACGTGGGGGGTGTGCAGTTGCTGCATCGCACTCTCGCTGTCTGCTGTCTTCGTCGACACCTGATGTCGACGTAACTGAAACCCATTAGGTACGACGAATTCAAGAGCCTGTGACATATAAGTCTGACTTTTTATTCCGGTGACACGCCCCGTACGCTGAGTGCATGAGCACACCGGGCCGGGGGCTGCACGGCCGCGTACTTGACTCCCTCGGCCCCGCCATCACAGCGGGCGAATACCCCGCGGGCAGCGTTTTGCGCACGGACGAACTCGCGCAGCGTTTCGAGGTGTCGCGCTCCGTGATGCGGGAGGCGGTCCGGGTGCTGGAGTCCATGCACCTCGTCGAATCGCGCCGCCGCGTGGGCGTCACCGTCCTGCCCGAGTGCGAGTGGAACGTCTACGACCCGCAGGTCATCCGCTGGCGCCTGGCCGGCTCCGAGCGCCCCCGGCAGCTGCGCTCCCTGACCGTGCTGAGGTCGGCCGTCGAACCGGTGGCCGCCGGTCTGGCCGCGCGGCTCGCGACGCCCGAGCAGTGCGCCGAGCTGACCGAGTGCGCGCTCGGCATGGTCGCCAACTCGCGCGGTCACCGGCTGGAGGAGTACCTCTTCCACGACGTGGCCTTCCACCGCGTCGTCCTCACCGCCTCCGGCAACGAGATGTTCGCCCGCCTCGGCGGCGTCGTCGCCGAGGTCCTGGCCGGGCGCACGCACCACGACGTGATGTTCGAGGACCCCGACCCGGCCGCCGTCACCCTGCACGTCCAGGTCGCCGAGGCGGTACGCGCCCGCGACGCCGAGCGCGCGGAGCGGCTGACCCGGGAGATCACCGAGGGCGCGCTGCAGGAGCTGGACATCCTGGCGCCGTAGGGCGCCGGGGCGTGCCGGGGGGGGGCGGCGTCAGTCGAGGAACTCGCCGTCGACGTACACCCACGCCCCGTCCACGCGCTCGAAGCGGCTGTGCTCGTGCAGCGAGCCGCCGCGGTAGGACGCCCGGAACGTCACGGTGCCGGTGGCGTGGAAGGGGGACCCGTCGCTCGTGCCCAGGATCTCCAGACCGGTCCATCGCATGCCCGGGTCGAGGTCGAGGCGTGCGGGCCGCGTCCGCGGGTGCCAGGTGCGCAGCAGGTAGCCGGCGTCGCCCTTCACGAAGGCGCTGTAGCGCGAGCGCATCAGGTCCTCGGCGCTGGGCACGGCGGCCGCCCCGGCGTGGAAACGCCCGCAGCACCGCTCGTAGGGCTCGGACCGCCCGCAGGGGCAGAGAGGGGTGGTCATGACGGCCACTGTAGAGGAAGAACAGGAGACGAAAAGCAGAAAACCCCTGCTCAGCAGGGGTCTCAGCTGGTGTCCGAGGGGGGACTTGAACCCCCACGCCCGATAAAGGGCACTAGCACCTCAAGCTAGCGCGTCTGCCATTCCGCCACCCGGACAAGGTGTCTGTCGTGCGGTTCGTTTCCCGCGGCGACGACGTAAACATTACCAGGCTTTCCGAGGTGGCCGATCACCCCCTCCTTGGGCCCGGACGGCCGGGGAGGGAGGATGAAGGGGACCCAGCAGCAGTGACAGCGGGAGGAACCACGTGAGCGACTCGGGCACGGCCAGGAGCGTCACCGGCGAGGACGAGGTCGTCGACCTCTGCCGCGAGCTGATCCGGATCGACACCAGCAACTACGGCGACCACTCGGGGCCGGGCGAGCGCGAGGCCGCGGAGTACGTCGCCGAGAAGCTCGCCGAGGTGGGACTCGAACCCAAGATCTTCGAGTCCCACCCCGGACGCGCCTCCACGGTGGCCCGGATCGAGGGAGAGGACCCGTCCCGGCCCGCGCTGCTCATCCACGGCCACACCGACGTCGTCCCGGCCAACGCGGACGACTGGACCCACCACCCCTTCTCCGGCGAGGTCGCCGACGGGTGCGTGTGGGGGCGCGGCGCCGTCGACATGAAGGACATGGACGCGATGACCCTCGCGGTCGTGCGCGACCGGCTGCGCAGCGGGCGCAAGCCCCCGCGGGACATCGTGCTGGCCTTCCTCGCCGACGAGGAGGCCGGCGGCACCTACGGCGCCCGGCACCTCGTCGACCACCACCCCGACCTCTTCGAGGGCGTCACCGAGGCGATCAGCGAGGTGGGCGGATTCTCCTTCACCGTGAACGAGCAGCGCCGCCTCTACCTGATCCAGACGGCCGAGAAGGGCATCCACTGGATGAAGCTGACGGTGGCCGGCACCGCGGGCCACGGGTCGATGATCCACCGCGACAACGCCATCACCGAGCTGTCCGAGGCCGTCGCGCGCCTGGGCCGGCACAAGTTCCCCGTCCGCGTCACCAAGACGACCCGGGCCTTCCTCGACGAACTGGGCGACGCGCTGGGCACCGAGCTGGACCCCGAGGACATGGAGGGGACGATCGCCAGGCTCGGCGGCATCGCCAAGCTCATCGGCGCGACCCTGAGCAACACCGCCAACCCGACCCAGCTGGGCGCCGGTTACAAGGTCAACGTCATCCCCGGCGAGGCCACGGCGCACATCGACGGGCGCTATCTGCCCGGGTACGAGGAGGAGTTCCTCGCCGACCTCGACCGCATCCTCGGACCGCACGTGCGGCGCGAGGACGTGCACGCCAACAAGGCCGTCGAGACCACCTTCGACGGAGGGCTGGTCGACGCGATGCAGACCGCTCTGGTGGCCGAGGACCCGGCCGCGAAGGCGATCCCCTACATGCTCTCCGGCGGCACGGACGCCAAGTCCTTCGACGACCTGGGCATCCGGGGCTTCGGCTTCGCGCCGCTCAAGCTGCCGCCGGAGCTGGACTTCGCGGGCATGTTCCACGGCGTCGACGAGCGGGTGCCGGTGGACGGACTCCGGTTCGGAGTGCGGGTGCTCGACCGCTTCATCGACGCGTCCTGAATCGCCCGTGTGTACGGGAGGCGACCGGGACGAGTGAATGCGCTCATAAGCTCGTAGCCTCATTACTCCCTCCTCGTTACAGGTGATGCGATCGCCAATTTTGGGATCGCGTTTGCCAACTAGGAGGAACAATGCTCAAGAAGGTCGTCGCCGCTGCGGCTGCCACCGGTGGTCTGGTTCTCGCGGGCGCGGGCATGGCCGTCGCCGACTCCGGTGCCCAGGGTGCCGCCGTGCACTCGCCCGGCGTCCTTTCCGGCAACGTCGTCCAGGTTCCCGTGCACGTGCCGGTGAACGTCTGCGGCAACACGATCTCCGTGATCGGCCTGCTGAACCCCGCCTTCGGCAACGCCTGCGTCAACAAGTGACGTTGTGCCTCGCCCCGTGAGGATCTGATGTCGCCGGCCCCGGAGTGCACGCCATGCGCTCCGGGGCCGACGGCCTTTTGGGGGACATTCGAGGCGAAGGGACGACGGCAACGCCGGAATTCCGGCACTCTCGGCATTCTCGGTACACACGGGACCAGGACAAGGCAGGGATTCAGGAAATGCGACAGGTCACCCGCAAGGGTCTGATGACGGTGGCCGCGGCCACCGGTGTGATCGCCGCCGCGGGCGGCAGTGCCCACGCGGACTCCGGTGCGCACGGCTCGAGTTCGGGTTCGCCCGGCGTACTGTCCGGCAACACGGTGCAGGCGCCGGTGCACGTACCGGTCAACGTCTGCGGCAACACGGTGGACGTGGTCGGCGTCCTCAACCCGGCGATGGGCAACGCGTGCGCCAACCGGGGCGGCGGTGCCGCCTCCGGCGGACACGGCGACTCGGGCGGATACGGCGACTCCGGGAGCCACCACGGCTCGCACGGCGGCTCCCACGCGGGTGGCCATGCGACGGACTCGCCGGGCGTGGGCTCCGGCAACCACATCGAGGTGCCGGTCGACGTGCCGGTGAACGTCTGCGGCAACAGCATCGACGTCGTCGGTGTCCTCAACCCGGCCACCGGCAACGACTGCGGCAACGGGGGCGGGGGCCACTCGACGCCCCCCGGCGACCACGAGACGCCTCCCGGTGGGCCGGACAACCCCGACACTCCGGACGAGCCGTCCGGTCCGGACGACGAGACGCCGGGCGACTCCACCGACGACAACCAGCCCGGAACCCAGACCGGCGACCGGCCCGGCGGCGCGGCGCTCGCCGAGACCGGCAGCGACCTGCCGCTGGGCCTCGCCCTGCCGGTGGGCGCCGGCGCGCTGCTCGCGGGCACGGTGCTCTACCGCAAGGCACGCGCCTCGGCGTGAGACGGGCACACCGGCACACGCAGCGGGCTCCGCATCGGCGGGGCCCGCTCCGCGTCCACCTCCGTCACTCGCGCCCGACCGGTCCCGGCCACCGGATCACCAGGTGGCGCGCACCTGGCGGATGATCCGCCGCCGCAACCGCACCTTGCGGCTGCCGTCACGCAGCAGGGTCAGGCGGTACAACTCCCAGTGTCCGTACTCGGCATGGTCCGTCAGCTGACGTGTCGCCTCCTTGCGGGTGACCCCGCGCGGTAGGTACACATCGACAAATTCGTATTCCGGCATCGAATCTATTGTGCGGGCTGGGGCCCGGTACGGATAGCGTCTGCACTATGTCTGATGCTGCGCAGCCCACCGCTGCCGAGGTACGCGCCGCCGCCGAGGCGGTCAAGACCGCGCTCGACCGCCACCTTGCCGCGGTCGAACGCCGGTCGGGGGAAGAAGACCCGGCCGTCTACGACGCGTTCAACGAGCTGGCCGCGGCCGCGGAGGCGTACGACGAACTGCTCTACGACCGGTACGACGAGGTCACCCCCTTCGAGATCCCCGGCGAGGACACGCTGCCGCCGTACACGGGCCCGGAGGAACCCAGCGCGCTGAGCGTCCTGATCCGCCGCGACTACGCCGTGGCCGAGCCGCAGCGGCTGATGGCCCAGGCCCGACGGGTCGAGGCGGCGGACGCGGAGGGGCCGGGCGGGGAGGCATCGGACACGGTGCACGGGGCGCTCGGCCTCCTGTTCGGCGAGTTCGAGCCGGACGAGATCGCCTCCCGGCACAAGGAGTTCGGGCTGGAGGAGGGCGACTCGACGCTCTGGGTGACCGCCGCGGACGAAAGTGCCGACCCCGGGGAGTGGCTGGAGGCCCCGTTCGAGGAGGTCGAGGCTGAGCGGGTGGTCTGCCGCTTCGACGTCAGCGCGGTCTTCGACGAGGAGTTCGACGACGATGACGACGAGGGCGGCGACGGCGACCTGCCGGAGCCGGACGAGGACCTCGACACCGACCTCGACGCGCTCGATACGGACGCGGACACGGACGACGACGCGGACACGAACGACGACGGCGAACCGGACGACGACGGGGAACCGGACGACGACGGGGAAGCGGCACGCCTGGAGGCGGACCGCTGAGTTCGGAGGCGCGGCACGGGGACGGGCACGCTCCGTGCCGTGGCCGCCCGACGGCCGGCGCCGGGCGGCAGGAGCGCCGGTGACCGCGGTCAGGCGTGGTCAGTCGGTGACCGGGACCTGCGGAGCGAGCAGGACCGGCAGCCGGGTCGTCCGGGGCCTGGCCGGGATCTCCGCCACGGCGCGCGGGAGCGCCTGCTCCACGCCGTGCACCACCGACAGGTGCCGGGCGGCCCGGCCGAACGCCGTGTAGATCCAGGGGCGGCTGAGGGCCTGCACGGCGTCACCGGGCAGTACCACGACCACCGCGGGCCAGCGCCCGCCCAGCGCCTGGTGTGCGGTCAGCGCCCAGCCGTGCCGCACCGACCCCTCCACCCGGTCCCTGGGCACGACCACGGTCCCGCCCGCGCACGCCAGACGCAGCCCGTCCTCGTCGGCCCCGACCACTCGGCCCGGCAGCACCCGGCCCGGCGCGGGGGTGTGGACGACGCGGTCGCCGGGGTCGAAGCCGCCGAAGCGGCCGGGGCCCGGGTTCAGCCGCTCCTTCAGTGCCGCGTTGAGCGCCCGCGTGCCCGCGGCACCGCCGTGGCCCGGCGTGATGACCTGGGTCTCCTCGGCCGGGACGCCGATAGCGCGCGGCACCGAGTCCGCCACGAGCTGGACGGTGCGGTGCACGGCCTCGCCCGCGTCCCGCACCGGCACGATCACGATCTCCTTGCCGGGCGCCTCCACCTGGCCCAGCTCACCGATGCCGACGCCGGAGACCAGTTCGCCGAGCGGACCGGGGTCCGGGCGCCGCGAGGCGACCTGGGGGCAGACCCGTGCCGCGAGGAGATCCGCGAAGACCCTTCCGGGACCCGCGGACCAGAGCACCGCGGGGTCCCCGCTCAGCACCAGCCGGGCCCCGTCCGGCAGCGACTCCGCGAGCAGGGCGCCCGCCTCCACGTCGAGCTGCGGCGCGTCGAGCACGACGAGCAGGTCGAGGTCCAGGGCTCCGTCGGCGTCCCGCCCCGGTCCCTCGGCGCCGGTCAGCAGCCCCGTCACGGTGACGGCGGCGGGGGCTGCCTGGGCGTCCCCCGCGGAGGACGGGTCGCCCAGCAGGGCCGCGAAGCGGTCGCGGCCGAGCGGACCGGGCGCGGCGGCCCAGGCGCGCAGGCCCAGACCCTGTGCCGCGTGCAGCAGGGCGGCGGGCTCGGCCAGGGACGCCTCACCGCCGGTGTGCAGGACCAGCCCGTGGCCCGCGACGGCACGGATCAGGTCGGCGGCGGAGCCCGGTGCGGAGGCGGCGCCCTGCTCCCAGTCCGCGGCGGAACCGTCCTGCTTGGGCGTCGAGCTGACCAGCCGGGCCAGACCGTCGGCGAGGCTCTCCTCGGCGAGCGCGTACCGCTCCAGACCGATCAGCACCCGGACGGGGCGCTCCTCGCCCTCCCCGTCCTCGGCACCCTGCCCGTCCGTGCCCTCCACGGCGCTCGCCGTACGCTCGGGGCGGGCGCCGGTCTCCTCCAGGGCGTCCTGGAAGGCGAGGGCCTCGCCCTCGGCGAGCGTGCTCTGCACGGCCGCGTCGGGATCGGGGACGCCCCGCTGGGCCAGCGTGGCGGTGAGCCGCGGCAGCTCGAGCGCCGTGTGCCCGGCCAGGGCCGCCTGCTCCAGGAGCCAGACGGTGACGGCACGGCCGCGCCGCTCGTCGTCCGGGCCGCACTGGGCGCCGAGCAGGGCGCGGGCGAACCCGTCGGCCTGCTCCGGCCGCACTCCGCCGACCCGGAGCAGCTGCCAGGGGTCCGCGCGCAGCGCGTCCTCGGCACCCTCGCCGAGGAGCTCGGCGGTCTGCGGCGCGAGCGACTCGGGGGCGCCGCCCTCGGCCAGCACGCGCCGCACCGACTGCACGGCCTCCGGCGCCGGCCCCACGGGTCCGGCGGCCGGCCCGGCGGGCGCCGGGCGGGGCGGTCGTACCGGCTCCGGGGCGGGCCGCCGCGCGGGCTCGGGGGTGCCGAAGACCGTGGCCGCCGGCTTCTCGCCGCTCTCCACGGCGCGTACGGCGGCGAGCAGATCGGCCGCCGTTCCGCTGAGCTTGCCCCCGGCCTCGACCGGTCCCTGCTTCTCCGCCTTCCGCCGCTCGATCCGCTCCCGCTCCACCCGCTGCGCGGCCAGCTCGGCCTCGACCTCGGACACCTGTGCGGACGGCTCGGTCCCGTCCCCCGGCCCGGCGGCGGTGTCCGGCTCGGGCACCTCGGCCGTGTCCGGGGCCTCGGGCCCGGGGTCCACGGCGTCCGTGGTGTCCTTCGCGGCGGGCTCGGGCTCCGTGCTCACAGCGTGCTCCAGTCGTGATCGGGATAGCGGTGCACGGGCGCCGACACGTCGTCGAGAGCCCGGCAGATCTCGTCAGGAAGACTAAGGGTCTCCACTGACAACGCCGCCGTGAGCTGCTGCGCGTTGCGCGGGCCGATGATCGGGGCGACCACTCCGGGCCGGTCGCGGACCCAGGCCAGCGCCACCTGGAGCGGGGTCACCGCGAGCCCGTCCGCGGCCGTCGCCACCGCGTCCACGATGTGCCCGGCCGTGTCGTCGAGGTAGGGCTCGACGAACGGGGCCAGGTGGTCCGAGGCGCCGCGCGAGTCCGGCGGCGTCGCGTCCTTGCGGTACTTGCCCGTGAGCACGCCGCGGCCCAGCGGGGACGAGGGCAGCAGCCCGATGCCCAGGTCAAGGGCGGCCGGCAGCACCTCACGCTCGACGCCCCGCTGGAGCAGCGAGTACTCCATCTGGGTGCTCGCCACCCTGTTGCGCACACCCGGCGCCGCCAGCTGCCAGGTCGCCGCCTTGGCCAGCTGCCAGCCGCAGAAGTTGGAGACCCCCGCGTAGCGCGCCCGGCCGCTGCTCACCGCCACGTCCAGGGCGTGCAGCGTCTCCTCCAGCGGGGTGTGCGGGTCGAAGGCGTGCAGGTGCCACACGTCGACGTGGTCCGTGCCCAGGCGGGCCAGGGAGCCGTCCAGCGCGGAGAGCAGGTGGGCGCGCGAACCGTCGAAGCGGCGGTCCGGATCCGGAACGCTGCCCGCCTTGGTGGAGATCACCAGGTCCCGGCGCGGCACCAGGCCCTCCATCAGGCGCCCGAGCAGGTACTCGGACTCCCCGTCGCCGTACACGTCAGCCGTGTCGACGAGCGTCCCGCCCGCTTCCCAGAAGGTCTTCAAGAGGTCCGCGGCGTCATGCTCGTCCGTGTCCCGGCCCCAGGTCAGGGTGCCGAGACCGATGCGGGACACGCGCAGGCCGGTGCGGCCGAGATGCCTCTGCTCCATGAACGCCGACATTACTGGCCACGCCTTGTGCTGTGGGGGCCTGTGGACAACCGAATTCCGCGCGCTAAGGTCGGGGCACCAGCCACGTTACTGATGGGTAAGGGGAATCGGCCATGCAGCTCGGGATCAACCTCGGCTACTGGGGTGCCGGAATGGACGCGGACAACCTGGCCGTCGCCCAGGAGGCCGACCGGCTCGGCTACGCCGTCTGCTGGGCCGCCGAGGCCTACGGCTCCGACGCCGCCACCGTGCTGACCTGGGTCGCCGCCCAGACCGAGCGCATCGACGTGGGCTCGGCCATCTTCCAGATCCCGGCCCGCCAGCCCGCCATGACCGCGATGACCGCCGCCACCCTGGACTCCCTCTCCAAAGGCCGTTTCCGCCTCGGCCTCGGCGTGTCGGGACCGCAGGTCTCCGAGGGCTGGTACGGCGTCAAGTTCGACAAGCCGCTCGCCCGCACCCGCGAGTACGTGGAGATCGTGCGCAAGGCGATGACCCGGGAGCGGCTGTCCTACGAGGGACGGCACTGGACGCTGCCGCTGCCCGACGGCCCCGGCAAGCCCATCAAGCTGACGGTGCACCCGCAGCGCGAGCACATCCCGCTGTACATCGCCGCGATCGGCCCGAAGAACCTGGAGCAGACCGGCGAGATCGCCGACGGCGCCCTGCTGATCTTCCCCTCCGCCGAGCACCTGGAGGAGACCGCGGTCAGGCACCTGCGCGCCGGACGCGAGAAGGCCGGCAGGACACTGGACGGCTTCGACATCGTCCCGACCCTGCCGCTCGCCCTCGGCGAGGACAAGGACGTCACCACCCTCGCCGACACCTTCCGGCCCTACACCGCGCTCTACGTCGGCGGCATGGGCAGCCGCAGGCAGAACTTCTACAACCAGCTCGCCGGACGCATGGGCTACGAGCAGGAAGCAGCCGACATCCAGGACAAGTACCTGTCCGGCGACAAGCAGGGCGCCGCCGAGGCCGTACCGCACGAGCTGATCGACCAGACGACACTGCTCGGCTCCGTCGACCGCATCGCGGACCGGATGAAGGCCTACGCCGCGGCCGGTGTCACCACCCTGACCCTCGCCCCCGCGGGCTTCACCCTGGACGAGCGGCTCGCCGCGCTGCGCGCCGGCACCGAGGCCCTGGAGCGCGCCGGACTGGCGTAGGTACCGCGGGAAAGTTCTGCGGCCGTGGTGGGGGCTCGGGGGTCTTCCCCGCCACGGCCGTCACGAGGAACAACGCGCCCGGACGCGCGGGGTTACGCCCCCCGCCGTCCCCGGCCGTCCTTCTTTCGGCGCAGTCGTCCGCCGCACCTGTTGCCGCGCTCCCGCACCCGCACTTGACTCGTGCATCGCGGAGTGTGCGGAACCGGCGGACCACGCAGCGGCAGAGAGGGAGCCCCGATGCTTTCGGCCAAGAGCCTTTTCCAGGAGATCCTCGACAACGACGAGTCGTTCCGTCTCTTCTGCTCCATCGCGGCCAGCGGCGAGTCCCAGGGCGGCTGGGAGAACGCGCGCATCGCGGCGCTGGTGCCGGAGAGCGAGCGTCACCTCGCCCCCAAGATCACCCGGCACGGCGCGGACGAGGACAAGCACGGCCGGATCTTCAACGCCCTGCTGAAGAAGCGCGGGCTCGACCCCGTCGAGGTACCGCCCGAGACCGACTACACGATGCTCCTGGAGCGGCACGGCATCGGCCTCGCCCACGAGAAGCTCAAGGCCGACCGGCCCCTCACCGTGCGCGACGTCATCACCTACCTCGCCCACAGCCGGGTCACCGAGCAGCGCGCCGCCGAACAGATGGCGATGCTCCTCAAGTACTTCGCCGACCACCCCGACCTCGGCCGGGCGGTCCGGATGATCTCCGCCGACGAGGACAACCACCTCGCCTACTCCCACGAGGAACTGCTGCGCTACGCCGCCGCCGGACACGGCCCGTACATCCGGCGCACCCTGCGCGAGTGCGCGCACTCCGAGATCCGCGTCCACCGCGACGTCAGCCTCGCGGTGATGGCCCGCATGGGCCGCATCCTGGGCTGGTCGCGGGCGAGGTCGGCGCTGCTCGCGGCGGGCATCCACGCGGTGTACGCCGCCGAGCGCGCGGCCGGCTGGCGGCGCATGGTGACACTCCGGACACCCGAACGGCGCGACGCGCTCGGCGGACCCGCCACCGCGGCCCCCGAGATCGCCTGACCGGCCCCGGCGTGCCCTACAGCCAGCCCCGGCGCTTGAACTGCCGGTACAGCAGCACCTCCAGGACGGCCATCAGCGCGATCACCGCGGGGTACCCCCACAGCCAGTGCAGCTCCGGCATGTGGTCGAAGTTCATGCCGTAGATCCCCGCGAGCATCGTGGGCACCGCCGCCATGGCCGCCCACGCGGAGATCTTCCGCATGTCGTCGTTCTGCCGGACGCTCGTCTGCGCCAGATGCGCCGACAGGATGTCCGAGACCAGCCGGTCCAGGCTCTCCACCGACTCGTTCACGCGCGTGAGGTGGTCGCTCACGTCCCGGAAGAAGGGCCGCGCCCTGTCGTTCACGAACGGCACCCCGCCGCCGTACGCCCCCGTACCGGCCAGCCGCGCCAGCGGAGGTCCGAGCGGACCGGTCGCCCGGCGGAACTCCAGCACCTGCCGCTTGAAGGTGTAGATCCGCGACGCCGTGTGCCGGGAACCGCCGCCGTCCGGCGAGAACACCTCCGCCTCCAGCTCCTCCAGGTCGGTCTGCAGCTCCACCGCCACGTCCAGGTAGTGGTCGACGGCGGCGTCCGCTATCGCGTACAGCACGGCGGTGGGCCCCTTGCCGAGCAGTTCCGGCTCGCGCTCCAGCCGCTTGCGCACGGCCTTCAGCGGGGAGCCCTCGCCGTGCCGGACGACGACTGCGAAGGCGTCGCCCAGGAAGATCATGAGTTCGCCGGTGGAGACGGCGTCGCTGTGCGGCTCGTACACCACCGGCTTGAGGACGGCGAAGAGCGAGTCGTCGTACACCTCCAGCTTGGGCCGCTGATGCGCCTTGAGTGCGTCCTCCACCGCCAGCGGATGCAGCCCGAACTCCTGGCTGACCAGCTCGAACTCCTCCTCCGTCGGCTCGTGCAGCCCGATCCACACGAAACCGCCCGCTCCCCGCGCCGCGCCGAGCGCGTCGGAGAGGTCCTCGGGCCCGTCCGTGCGGTGCCCGTCGCGGTAGATGGCACAGTCGACGATCACCGAACCCATTCTCCCCTCGCCCGGACGCCCCTGCGCCGCGCCGTACGCCTACCCTGGCCGCATGCCCACGCTGATCCTGGTTAGGCACGGACGTTCCACCGCCAACACGGAAGGGCTGCTCGCCGGCTGGACGCCCGGCGTCGCCCTCGACGAGCGCGGCGCCGCGCAGGCCGCCGCGTTGCCCGGGCGGCTCGCCGGCCTGCCGCTCTCCGAGATCGTCACCAGCCCCCTGCAGCGCTGCCAGGAGACCCTCCGGCCGCTGCTCGACGCCCGGCCCGGGCTGCGGGCCCACACCGACGAACGGATCGGGGAGTGCCACTACGGCGACTGGTCCGGCCGCAAGCTCGCCGAACTCAAGGACGAGCCCCTGATGGAGGTGGTGCAGGCCCACCCCTCAGCCGCGGCCTTCCCCGGCGGCGAGTCGATGCGCGCCATGCAGACCCGCGCCGCCGAGGCCGTGCGCGAGTGGAACGCGCGCGTGGAGCGCGACCACGGCGCCGACGCCGTCTACCTCATGTGCTCCCACGGCGACATCATCAAGTCCCTCGTCGCCGAGGCGCTCGGCCTCCACCTCGACCTCTTCCAGCGGATCTCCGTCGAGCCCTGCTCCGTCACCGCGATCCGCTACACCCGGCTGCGTCCGTTCCTGGTCCGCCTCGGCGACACCGGCGACTTCGCCTCCCTCGCCCCGCGCGAGGAACCGTCCGGTGACGAGGCCCCGGTCGGGGGTGGTGCGGGCGCACCGTGATCGTCCGCCGCAGTAGGGTGAACCGGTCGCGGCAGTGTCCCCGATTCCGATCTTCCGCTTTCCCCGACTCCCATGGAGACAGGACGTGTCCCGTCAGGTGTTCCTCTACGACCAACCGGAACGTTTCGTGGCCGGTACGGTCGGGCTGCCCGGGCGCCGTACGTTCTTCCTCCAGGCCATCGCCGGCTCCCGGGTGACCAGCGTGGCCCTGGAGAAGACCCAGGTCGCCGCCCTCGCCGAGCGCATGGACGAGCTTCTGGACGAAGTCGTACGGCGCAGCGGCGGCAGCACCGTCGTCCCCGCCACCGCACCCGCCGGGCCCGCCGACACCGCGCCGCTGGACACCCCCGTCGAAGAGGAGTTCCGCGTCGGCACCATGGCGCTGGCCTGGGACGGCGAGGACCAGCGCATGATCGTCGAGGCGCAGGCCCTCGTGGAGCTGGACGCCGAGTCCGAGGAGGACCTGGCCGAGGCCGAGGAGCGGCTCCTCCAGGACGAGGAGAACGGCCCGCCGATGCTCCGGGTCCGCCTCACCGGCGCGCAGGCCAGGGCCTTCGCCAAGCGCGCCCTCGACGTCGTCAACGCCGGGCGGCCGCCGTGCCCGCTGTGCAGCCTCCCGCTCGACCCGGAAGGACACGTATGTCCGCGCCAGAACGGATACCGCCGCGGAGCGTGACCACCGACGCGACGGCGGCCGAACTGCTCGCGCTGGGCGAGCTGACCGTGCGCGGACGCATCCGTGACGCGTCCAACGCGGCGCTGTACTGCACGGTGACGCACGAGGGACGCGAGGCGGCCTGCGTCTACAAGCCGGTTGCCGGTGAGCGGCCGCTGTGGGACTTCCCCGACGGCACCCTCGCCCAGCGCGAGGTCGCCGCCTACGAGGTCTCCGAGGCCACCGGCTGGGGCCTGGTCCCGCCCACCGTGCTGCGCGACGGCCCGTACGGCGAGGGCATGGTCCAGCTGTGGATCGAGACCCTGCCGGACACGGAACTGCTCGCCCTGGTCGACGAGGAGGAGCCGGGCCCCGGCTGGAAGGGCATCGCCCTCGCCGAGGTCGGGGAGGGCCGCACCGCCCTGCTCGTGCACGCGGACGACGAACGGCTGCGCCGGCTCGCCGTACTGGACGCAGTGATCAACAACGCCGACCGCAAGGGCGGCCACCTGCTGCCCGCGGCGGGGGAGCGGCTGTACGGCATCGACCACGGCGTCACCTTCAACGCCGAGGACAAGCTGCGCACCCTCCTGTGGGGCTGGGCGGGCGACCCGCTCACCGCGGAGGCCCTGGCGGTCCTGGACGTCCTCAAGGAGGCGCTGAAGGACGGCGGCACCCTGGCGACCCGGCTCGCCGCGCTCATCACCACCGCCGAACTCGACGCCACGCGCGCGCGGGTCGACGCCCTGCTGACCTCCGGCAGGCACCCCGAACCCGGCGGCGAGTGGCCGGCCATCCCCTGGCCGCCCGTGTAGGCGTCCGACGGCACGTCGGCCGGTCTCGCGCAAGAGCGCCTTACCGGCCATCCGGCCCGGTCCGGTTCGTGTACGGAACATCCGTCCGGTTAGGCTCATGACATGCATGCCTGGCCCGCTTCCGAGGTCCCCGCCCTGCCTGGTCAGGGCCGCGACCTGAGGATCCACGACACCGCGACCGGCGGCCCGGTCACCCTCGACCCCGGTCCCGTCGCCCGCATCTACGTCTGCGGCATCACCCCGTACGACGCCACCCACATGGGGCACGCGGCGACCTACAACGCGTTCGACCTCGTGCAGCGCGTGTGGCTCGACACCAAGCGGCAGGTCCACTACGTCCAGAACGTCACCGACGTGGACGACCCGCTCCTCGAGCGGGCCGTGCGCGACGGTGTCGACTGGACCGCCCTCGCCGAGCAGGAGACCGCCCTCTTCCGCGAGGACATGACGGCGCTGCGGATGCTCCCGCCCCGGCACTACATAGGCGCCGTCGAGGCCATACCCGGCATCGTCCCGCTCGTCGAGCGGCTGCGCGACGCCGGCGCGGCCTACGAACTCGAGGGCGACATCTACTTCTCCGTCGAGGCGGACCCCCACTTCGGCGGCGTCTCCCACCTCGACGCCGCCACCATGCGGCTGCTCTCCGCCGAACGCGGCGGCGACCCCGACCGGCCCGGCAAGAAGAACCCGCTCGACCCGATGCTGTGGATGGCGGCGCGTGAGGGCGAGCCCAGCTGGGACGGCGCCACCCTCGGCCGCGGGCGCCCCGGCTGGCACATCGAGTGCGTGGCCATCGCCCTCGACCACCTCGGCATGGGTTTCGACGTCCAGGGCGGCGGCTCCGACCTCGCCTTCCCGCACCACGAGATGGGCGCCTCGCACGCCCAGGCCCTCACCGGCGAGTTCCCCATGGCCAAGGCCTACGTGCACGCCGGCATGGTCGGTCTCGACGGCGAGAAGATGTCCAAGTCCAAGGGCAACCTGGTCTTCGTCTCCCAGCTCCGCCGCGAGGGCGTCGACCCGGCCGCCATCCGGCTCACGCTGCTCGCCCACCACTACCGCTCCGACTGGGAGTGGACCGACAAGGTGCTGGAAGACGCCCTCGCCCGCCTCGACCGCTGGCGCGCCGCCGTCTCCCGCCCCGACGGCCCGCCCGCCGAGGCCCTGGTCGAGGAGATCCGCGACGCCCTCGCCGACGACCTCGACTCCCCGACCGCCCTCGACGCGGTCGACCGCTGGGCCGCCCGCCAGCAGGAAACCGGCGGCACGGACATCGGCGCCCCGGGCGTGGTCTCCCGCGCGGTGGACGCGTTGCTGGGCGTAGCGCTGTAAGGCCCCAACTGCGGGCAGTCGCCACGCCGCCCGCCCCAGCTGCGGGCAGTCGTGCCGCTGGGGCGGCACGGGTGGGCGCAGGCGGCAACCGGCCCAGTGCCGGCCCACGCCCTCCCGCAGTAACCCGCACCAAAATGACCGAGGGGCGCTCCCACCAGGGAGGCGCCCCTCACTCATGCCCAACCGGCTCAGTCCTCCGAGGACTCCTCGTCCTCCCCGCCCGCCTTCGGCGGCTTCGGCGGCCGGGCCCGCCCGCTCGGATTGTCCCGCAGGAACGGCGTACCGGCCGGCCCCTCGGCCCCGTCCGCCGTGGCGTGCCCGCCCGTCCCGCCCCCGTCCCGCCGCCGCAGATACCGCTCGAACTCCCGCGCGATCGCCTCACCCGACGCCTCCGGCAGCTCCGCCGTGTCCCGGGCCTCCTCCAGCGACTGCACGTACTCCGCGACCTCGGTGTCCTCCGCGGCCAGCTGGTCCACGCCCACCTGCCAGGCACGCGCGTCCTCGGGCAGCTCGCCCAGCGGCACCCGGACCCCGATCAGATCCTCCAGCCGGTTCAGCAGGGCCAGCGTCGCCTTCGGGTTCGGCGGCTGCGACACGTAGTGCGGCACCGCCGCCCACAGCGACACGGCCGGCACGCCCGCGTGCGTGCACGCCTCCTGGAGGATGCCGACGATGCCCGTGGGCCCCTCGTACTTGGTCTCCTCCAGATCCATGCGCCGCGCCAGGTCCGCGTCCGACGTGGTCCCGCTGATCGGGACCGGCCGGGTGTGCGGGGTGTCGCCCAGCAGGGCGCCCAGGACGACCACCAGCTCGACGCCCAGCTCGTGGGCGAAGCCGAGCAGCTCGTTGCAGAACGAGCGCCAGCGCATGGACGGTTCGATGCCCCGGACGAGCACGAGGTCGCGCGGTTTGTCGCCGCCGACCCGGACCACCGACAGCCTCGTCGTCGGCCAGGTGACCTTGCGGACGCCGTCCTCGATGAAGACGGTGGGACGGTTGACCTGGAAGTCGTAGTAGTCCTCGGCGTCCAGCGCCGCGAACACCTCGCCCTTCCACTCCTTGTCGAGATGCGCGACCGCGGTGGAGGCGGCGTCACCGGCATCGTTCCAGCCCTCGAACGCGGCCACCATGACCGGGTCGACCAGCTCGGGAACCCCCTCGAGCTCGATCACCCAGCGCCTCCTTCCGACGTGCCCTCGCGTACCCCCCAACCTTACGGCGTGCCGAGGGGCCGCCCGCAGCCCCTTTGCACGGGGCAGTGAACGGATCACTGCCCCGTGCCCGGCGTCCGGACACCCGCCGCCCGTCGTTGAAACGCGGGCCCTACTTCTTGTCGAGCACGTCCTGGACGCGCGCGCGGACGTCGTCCGTGGCCAGGCCGCGGATCGTCAGCGTCGTACGGCGGCGCAGCACGTCGTCCGCCGTCTCGGCCCACTCGTTGTCCCGGGCCCACACGACCTGCGCCCAGATCTCCGGGGCGTCGGGGTGGACACGCTGCGCCAGCTCCGGGCTCTCGTTGGCGAGCCGGGCGATGTCGAAGGCGAGCGAGCCGTAGTGCGTGGCCAGGTGCCTGGCGGTGTCCGCCGCCATGCGCGGGCCGGGCGCGGAGCCGTCCACCAGCAGCCGGTGGGCCACCGCGCGCGGGTTGGCGACGCCGGGCAGCGGCAGCTTCTTCGGCAGCGACGCGATCGGCTCGAAGCCGTCGCCCAGCGGGTGGCCGGGCAGCGCCTCCAGCTTCTTCATCACCGTACGGCCGATGTGACGGAAGGTGGTCCACTTGCCGCCCGCGACGGACAGCATCCCGCCCCGGCCCTCGGTGACCACCGTCTCGCGCTTGGCCTTCGCGGTGTCACCGGGGCCGCCCGGCAGCACGCGCAGACCCGCGAAGGAGTACGTGATCAGGTCACGGTCCAGCTGCTGGTCGCGGATGGAGAACGCGGCCTCGTCGAGTATCTGGGCCACGTCCTTGTCGTTGACCGCGACGTCCCCCGGGTCGCCCTCGAACGCCTCGTCGGTCGTGCCGAGCAGCAGCATGTCCTCCCAGGGGAGGGCGAAGGTGATCCGGTACTTGTCGATCGGGGTGGCCAGCGCCGCCTTCCAGGGCGCGGTGCGCTTGAGCACCAGGTGCGCGCCCTTGGACAGGCGGATGGACGGGGCCGCGGCCGGGTCCTCCATGCGGCGCAGGTGGTCGACCCACGGGCCGGTGGCGTTGAGCACCAGGCGCGCGTTCACCCCGAACTCGTCGCCGGACAGCCGGTCCTTCAGCTCGGCGCCGGTCACCCGGCCGTCGGTGAAGCGCAGCCCCGTGACCTCGGCGTGGTTGAGGACGACCGCACCGGAGTCGACCGCCGCGCGGACGGTCATCAGCGCCATGCGGGCGTCGTTCATCTGGTCGTCGCCGTACACGGCCACGGCCTTGAGGTTGTCGGTGCGCAGCTCCGGCACGTCCTGCGCGGCCTTGGCCGGGGAGAGCAGGTGGCCGACGCCGTCACCGAAGGCGGACAGCGCCGAGTACGCGAAGACGCCGGCGCCGAGCTTCGCCGCGCCGTGCGGTCCGCCCTTGTACACGGGGAGGTAGAAGGTGAGCGGGTTGGCCAGGTGGGGGGCCACCTGGCGGGAGACCGCACGGCGTTCGAAGTGGTTCTCCGCCACCAGCTTCACCGCACCGGTCTGCAGGTAGCGCAGGCCGCCGTGGAGCAGCTTGGAGGAGGCGGAGGAGGTGGCGCCGGCGAAGTCGCCGGCGTCGACCACGGCCACCCTGAGGCCGGACTGCGCGGCGTGCCAGGCGGTGGAGATGCCCAGGATGCCGCCGCCGATCACGAGAAGGTCGTACGACGCCTTGGAAAGCTGCTCCCGGGTCTCGGCCCGGCTCGGGTTCGAGCCGGAGGCCGGGTGCGTACCCAGGGCAGGCACGGACTGCAGGGTGGACTGAGTGGTCATTGCGGTTCTTACTCCTCGTCCTCGAGCCAGCCCATGGTCCGGTTCACGGCCTTGAGCCAGCTCTTGTACTCACGGTCGCGGATGTCCGCGTCCATGCGGGGGGTCCACTCGGCGGCCCGCCGCCAGTTGGCGCGCAGGTCGTCGGTGCTGTTCCAGAAGCCCACGGCCAGACCGGCGGCGTAGGCGGCGCCGAGGCAGGTGGTCTCGGCGACCATCGGGCGCACCACGGGGGCGTCCACGAAGTCGGCGAGGGTCTGCATCAGCAGGTTGTTGGAGGTCATGCCGCCGTCGACCTTGAGGGCGGTCAGCTCCACGCCGGAGTCCTTCGTCATGGCGTCCGCGATCTCACGGGTCTGCCAGGCGGTGGCCTCCAGGACGGCGCGCGCGAGGTGCGCCTTGGTCACGTACCGGGTCAGGCCGGCGATCACACCGCGGGCGTCGGAGCGCCAGTACGGGGCGAACAGGCCGGAGAAGGCCGGTACGAAGTAGGCGCCGCCGTTGTCCTCGACGGTCAGGGCGAGGGTCTCGATCTCGGCGGCCGTGGAGATCAGGCCCATCTGGTCGCGCATCCACTGCACCAGCGAACCGGTGACGGCGATCGAGCCCTCCAGGGCGTAGACCGTGTCCTGGTCGCCGATCTTGTAGCCGACCGTGGTCAGCAGGCCCGAGTAGGAGTTGATCAGCTTGTCACCGGTGTTCATCACCATGAAGGTGCCGGTGCCGTACGTCGACTTGGTCTCGCCCTCGGAGAAACACGTCTGGCCGAACAGGGCCGCCTGCTGATCGCCGAGCGCGGAGGCGACCGGGATGCCGCCGAGCAGCTCGCCGAGGCGGCCGCCGGTGATCTCGCCGTAGACCTCGGCGGAGGAGCGGATCTCCGGGAGCATCTGCATCGGCACGCCGATCGACTCGGCGATCTTCTCGTCCCACGCCATGGTGTGCAGGTTCATCAGCATGGTGCGCGAGGCGTTGGTGACGTCGGTGACGTGCTTGCCGCCGTCGACGCCACCCGTCAGGTTCCAGATGACCCAGGTGTCCATGGTGCCGAAGAGCAGGTCGCCCGCCTCGGCGCGCTCGCGCAGCCCGTCGACGTTGTCGAGCAGCCAGCGGGCCTTGGGACCGGCGAAGTAGGAGGCGAGGGGAAGGCCGGTCTCGCGGCGGAAACGGTCCTGGCCGACGTTGCGGCCGAGCTCCTTGCACAGGGCGTCGGTGCGGGTGTCCTGCCAGACGATGGCGTTGTGGACGGGCTCACCGGTGTTCTTGTCCCAGACGAGCGTGGTCTCGCGCTGGTTGGTGATGCCGATGGCCTTGATGTCGTCGCGGGTGATGCCGGCCTTCTCGACCGCTCCGGCGACGACCTCCTGGACGTTGGTCCAGATCTCGGCGGCGTCGTGCTCGACCCAGCCGGGCTTGGGGAAGATCTGCTCGTGCTCCTTCTGGTCGACGGAGACGATGCGCCCGTCGCGGTCGAAGACGATGCAGCGCGAGGAGGTGGTGCCCTGGTCGATCGCGGCGATGAACGGCCCGTGGCCGTGCGAGGCGATTCCGGCGGTGTGGGCGTCGGTCACTGTGTGCTCCTGGGGTTCCGTGGTGGGTGGCCGGTGCGTACGGCGCGTGGTCTGCGGCTCGATGATCGCCGAGCGGGGGCCCGCTCAGGCGAACGCGACGTTGTAGACACCTCCGGCGATCGCACCGCCGATCAGCGGACCGACGACCGGGATCCAGGCGTAGGACCAGTCGGAGCCGCCCTTGTTGGGCAGGGGCAGCAGGGCGTGCACGATGCGCGGGCCGAGGTCGCGGACCGGGTTGATCGCGTATCCCGTGGGGCCACCGAGCGAGAGGCCGATCGAGACGACCACGAACCCGGTGATCAGGGCGCCCAGGATGCCGAGGCCGTTGCCCTCGTCGTTCAGGCCCTGGGTGAGGATGGCGAGCAGCAGCACGAAGGTGCCGATGATCTCGGTGGCGAGGTTCTGGACCGTGTGCCGGATCTCGGGGCCGGTGGAGAAGACGCCCAGGACGGGGCCCGCGCCCTTCTCCTGCGCCTCGACCGACTTGGCCGTGTCCTGTGCGCCGGGGCCGCCGACGATCTCGCGGTCGGTGAGGTGGGCCTGGAACTGGCCGTAGTAGGCGAGCCAGACCAGGACCGCGCCGATCATGGCGCCGAGGAGCTGACCCGCGAAGTACGTCGCGGTGTTGCTCCAGTCGCCGTCCTTGATCGCGATGCCGACCGTCACGGCCGGGTTGAGGTGGGCGCCGGAGAGCGGACCCGATATGTACGCCGCCGTCATGACGGCGAAGCCCCACCCGAAGGCGATGGCGAGCCAGCCGGCGTTGCGTGCCTTGGAGGCCTTGAGCGTCACGGCGGCACACACGCCGCCGCCGAGCAGGATGAGCAGGGCGGTACCGATGGTCTCGCCGATGAAGATGTCGGAGCTGGACACCCGCGACTCCTTTGTCCTTCGTCCAGGGGAAGCCGAACCCCCGGGTCCCTCCGGGTGTTCCGGCGCCCTCGGTGTGAGAGCTATGGCGGCCCTTGGCACTGTGCACACTCTAACGCGTATTGCCGGTAGGTGTTCGACAATGCCGACCGATGGACGCGAGTCTCGTTCGGCGTCACGCGCGCGTCAAGAGCTGTGTTATCGAAAGCACGATCGTTATTGATCGTCGTGGGCTATCGATCTCTTCCCCGGCCGTGGCGTCGAAACGCCGAGGGCCGGAACGCCCTCGGCGTCCCGGCCCGTACGCGCGCGTGCCCGCGCCTGCCCGCGTGTGCCCTAGAACCGCCCGGCGCCCAGGTCCCGCGACACCGCGCGGGCGCAGTCCCGCACCGCCGCGACCAGCTCGGGCCGCAGCTCGCCCTCGCGGCACAGCCGCTCCACGGCCCCGGTGATGCCGACCGCGCCGACCGGCATCCGCCTGCGGTCGTGGATGGGGGCGGCGATGGAGGCGACGCCCTCCCAGGTCTCCTCGACGTCGGCCGCGTACCCACGCGCGCGCGTGATGTCCAGGACGTGCTCGAAGCCGTCCGGCTCGCAGACCGTCCGGGCCGTGAACGCCTTGCGGTCGGCCTCCAGCGCCTCGCTGTGCGCCACCGGGTCGTACGCGGAGAGCACCTTGCCCAGCGCCGTCGAGTGCAGCGGCTGCATGGCCCCGATCTCCAGGACCTGCCGGCTGTCGTCGGGCCGGAAGACGTGGTGCACGATCAGGACGCCCTGCTGGTGCAGGACGCCGAGGTGGACGCTCTCGCCGCTGGAGCGGGCCAGGTCGTCCGTCCACACCAGGGCACGGGCCCGCAGCTCGTGCACGTCCAGGTAGGTCGTGCCCAGGCGCAGCAGCTCGGCGCCCAGCTGGTAGCGCCCGGAGGCGTCGTCCTGCTCGACGAAGCCCTCCTGCTGGAGGGTGCGCAGGATGCCGTGCGCGGTGCCTTTGGCCAGACCCAGCGACGAGGCGATGTCCGACAGGCCGAGCCGCCGCTCGCCGCCCGCGAGCAGACGCAGC
Organism: Streptomyces sp. NPDC093065; assembly: GCF_044754585.1. Lineage (NCBI taxonomy): Bacteria > Bacillati > Actinomycetota > Actinomycetes > Kitasatosporales > Streptomycetaceae > Streptomyces > Streptomyces sp. NPDC093065. The sequence goes on from NZ_JBIVPJ010000020.1 coordinate 135,436, forward strand.
ATCGCGGCCGCCCGCTCGAGCGACTGGATGTTCCGTGCCATCGACGTACTGCCTCCGTCCCCTTCGACTGCCGACCTCGGCGTCGCTGACGTCGTTCGGCAATGCCGAACACTACCGGTCGATGCCGACCTCCCGCTAATGGTCGGCGGGCAACTGTTGCACTTCGGCCACCTCCCGGTGACCGCGGACGCCCCCCGGCAGGCACGCGCACCGGACGCGTGCCGCCGCCGTCGCGGGCCGTTCGGGGAGGGAGCACTCGTCCGTTCGGCCGGTCTTCGCCCGCCATCCTCGTCCGTCTCGTGGACGCCCTGACCATCGGCCCCCGGACCCGGCTACCCTGGCGGCGTGCGTTCCCCCCCGGGGGCGTCCACCGCGGACGGCACCGGGCAGGCGCAAAGCCGACAGCCGTCGCATCCTAGGGAGCCCTTTCATGGCCTCGTCGCCATCCACCCCGACCGCCGACACCCGCACCCGCGTGTCCGCCCTCCGAGAGGCCCTCGCCACCCGCGTGGTGGTCGCCGACGGCGCCATGGGCACCATGCTCCAGGCCCAGAACCCGACGCTGGACGACTTCCAGCAGCTCGAGGGCTGCAACGAGGTCCTCAACATCACCCGGCCCGACATCGTCCGCTCGGTGCACGAGGAGTACTTCGCGGCCGGCGTCGACTGCGTCGGAACCAACACCTTCGGCGCCAACCACTCCGCCCTCGGCGAGTACGACATCCCCGAGCGCGTCCACGAACTGTCCGAGGCCGGCGCCCGCGTCGCCCGCGAGGTCGCCGACGAGTTCGCCGCCCGCGACGGCCGGCAGCGCTGGGTCCTCGGCTCCATCGGCCCCGGCACCAAGCTCCCCACCCTCGGCCACGCCCCGTACCCCGTCCTGCGCGACGCCTACCAGCGCAACGCCGAGGGCCTGGTCGCCGGCGGCGCCGACGCGCTGCTCGTGGAGACCACCCAGGACCTCCTGCAGACCAAGGCCTCCGTGCTCGGCGCCCGCCGCGCCCTCGACGCCCTCGGCCTGGACCTGCCCGTCATCGTCTCCGTCACCGTCGAGACCACCGGCACCATGCTGCTCGGCTCCGAGATCGGCGCCGCGCTCACCGCGCTGGAGCCGCTCGGCATCGACATGATCGGCATGAACTGCGCCACCGGCCCGGCCGAGATGAGCGAGCACCTGCGCTACCTCGCGCGCCACTCCCGCATCCCGCTGACCTGCATGCCCAACGCCGGTCTGCCCGTCCTCGGCAAGGACGGCGCCCACTACCCGCTCACCGCGCCCGAGCTCGCCGACGCGCACGAGACCTTCGTCCGCGAGTACGGCCTGTCCCTGGTCGGCGGCTGCTGCGGCACCACCCCCGAGCACCTGCGCCAGGTCGTCGAGCGGGTCCGCGGCGCCGAGCGCACCGAGCGCCACCCGCGGCCCGAGCCCGGTGCCGCCTCGCTCTACCAGAGCGTGCCCTTCCGCCAGGACACCTCCTACCTGGCCATCGGCGAACGGACCAACGCCAACGGCTCCAGGAAGTTCCGCGAGGCCATGCTGGACGGCCGCTGGGACGACTGCGTCGAGATGGCCCGGGACCAGATCCGCGAGGGCGCGCACATGCTCGACCTGTGCGTGGACTACGTCGGCCGGGACGGCGTAGCCGACATGGAGGAACTGGCCGGCCGCTTCGCCACCGCCTCCACGCTGCCGATCGTCCTCGACTCCACCGAGGTCGACGTCATCCGGGCCGGCCTGGAGAAGCTCGGCGGCCGCGCGGTGATCAACTCGGTCAACTACGAGGACGGCGCGGGCCCCGAGTCCCGCTTCGCCCGCGTCACGAAGCTCGCGCGGGAGCACGGCGCCGCGCTGATCGCGCTGACCATCGACGAGGTGGGCCAGGCCCGCACCGCCGAGAAGAAGGTCGAGATCGCCGAACGGCTCATCGACGACCTCACCGGCAACTGGGGCATCCACGAGTCCGACATCCTCGTCGACTGTCTGACCTTCACCATCTGCACCGGCCAGGAGGAGTCCCGGGGGGACGGCCTGGCCACCATCGAGGGCATCCGCGAGCTCAAGCGGCGCCACCCGGACGTACAGACCACCCTCGGCCTGTCGAACATCTCCTTCGGCCTCAACCCGGCCGCCCGCATTCTGCTCAACTCCGTCTTCCTCGACGAGTGCGTCAAGGCCGGGCTGGACTCGGCGATCGTGCACGCCAGCAAGATCCTGCCGATCGCCCGCTTCGACGAGGAGCAGGTCACCACCGCCCTCGACCTGATCTACGACCGCCGCCGCGAGGGCTACGACCCGCTGCAGAAGCTGATGCAGCTCTTCGAGGGCGCCACCGCCAAGTCGCTGAAGGCGTCCAAGGCCGAGGAACTGGCCTCCCTCCCGCTGGAAGAGCGCCTCAAGCGCCGCATCATCGACGGCGAGAAGAACGGCCTCGAACAGGACCTCGACGAAGCCCTCCGGGAGCGCCCGGCGCTCGACATCGTCAACGACACCCTGCTCGACGGCATGAAGGTCGTCGGCGAGCTGTTCGGCTCCGGCCAGATGCAGCTGCCCTTCGTGCTCCAGTCCGCCGAGGTCATGAAGACCGCGGTGGCCCACCTGGAGCCGCACATGGAGAAGACCGACGACGACGGCAAGGGCACCATCGTGCTGGCCACCGTCCGCGGCGACGTCCACGACATCGGCAAGAACCTCGTCGACATCATCCTCTCCAACAACGGCTACAACGTCGTCAACCTCGGCATCAAGCAGCCCGTCTCCGCCATCCTGGAGGCCGCCGACGAGCACAGGGCCGACGTCATCGGCATGTCCGGGCTCCTGGTCAAGTCCACGGTGATCATGAAGGAGAACCTGGAGGAGCTCAACCAGCGCAAGCTGGCCGCCGACTACCCGGTCATCCTCGGCGGCGCCGCCCTCACCAGGGCCTACGTCGAACAGGACCTCCACGAGATCTACGACGGCGAGGTCCGCTACGCCCGCGACGCCTTCGAGGGCCTGCGCCTGATGGACGCCCTCATCGGCATCAAGCGCGGCGTGCCCGGCGCCAAGCTGCCCGAGCTGAAGCAGCGCCGGGTGCGGGCCGCCACCGTCGAGATCGACGAACGCCCCGAGGAAGGCCACGTCCGCTCCGACGTCGCCACCGAGAACCCCCTCCCCGAGCCCCCCTTCCGCGGCACCCGCGTCGTCAAGGGCATCCAGCTCAAGGAGTACGCCTCCTGGCTCGACGAGGGCGCCCTCTTCAAGGGCCAGTGGGGCCTCAAGCAGGCCCGCACCGGCGAGGGACCCTCCTACGAGGAACTCGTCGAGTCCGAGGGCCGGCCGCGACTGCGCGGCCTGCTCGACCGGCTCCAGACGGAGAACCTCCTGGAGGCGGCCGTGGTCTACGGCTACTTCCCCTGCGTCTCCAAGGACGACGACCTGATCGTCCTCGACGACGACGGCAACGAGCGCACCCGCTTCACCTTCCCGCGCCAGCGCCGCGGCCGGCGCCTGTGCCTGGCGGACTTCTTCCGCCCCGAGGAGTCCGGCGAGACCGACGTCGTCGGCTTCCAGGTCGTCACCGTCGGCTCCCGCATCGGCGAGGAGACGGCCCGCATGTTCGAGGCCAACGCCTACCGCGACTACCTCGAACTGCACGGCCTGTCCGTCCAGCTCGCCGAGGCCCTCGCCGAGTACTGGCACGCGCGCGTGCGTTCCGAACTCGGCTTCGCCGGCGAGGACCCGGCCGAGATGGAGGACATGTTCGCCCTGAAGTACCGGGGCGCCCGCTTCTCCCTCGGCTACGGCGCCTGCCCCGACCTGGAGGACCGCGCCAAGATCGCCGCGCTCCTGGAGCCGGAGCGCATCGGCGTCCACCTGTCCGAGGAGTTCCAGCTCCACCCCGAGCAGTCCACCGACGCCATCGTCATCCACCACCCGGAGGCCAAGTACTTCAACGCCCGCTGAGGCCCCGTACCGCCTCCAGCGCCTCACCAGGCGTTCGCGCCCCGCACGACGTACACTGGTCGGTCCACTGCAGGCCGGCTCCCTTCGTGGGAGCCGGCCTGATCGTCCCTCAAGGAGGTACGTGGATGACCAGTACGGTCCCCGCGCTCGGAACCCGTACGGCCGAAGGCTCCGCCCTGCAAGCCGTGCTCCTCGACATGGACGGCACCCTGGTGGACACCGAGGGCTTCTGGTGGGACGTCGAGAGGGAGGTCTTCGCCTCCCTCGGCCACACCCTCGACGACTCCTGGCGCCACGTCGTGGTCGGCGGCCCCATGACCCGCAGCGCCGGCTTCCTCATCGAGGCCACCGGCGCCGACATCACCCTCGCCGAGCTCAGCGTCCTGCTCAACGACGGCTTCGAGCAGCGCATCGGCCTCGATCTGCCGCTCATGCCCGGTGCCGCCCGGCTGCTCGCGGAACTGTCCGCGCACGAGATCCCCACGGCCCTGGTCTCCGCCTCGCACCGGCGCATCATCGACCGCGTCCTGAAGTCGCTGGGCCCCCAGTACTTCGCCCTCACCGTCGCCGGCGACGAGGTGCCCCGCACCAAGCCGCACCCCGACCCGTACCTGGCCGCCGCGGCCGGACTCGGCGCGGACCCGGCCCGCTGTGCCGTCGTCGAGGACACCGCGACCGGCGTCGCCGCCGCGGAGTCGGCCGGCTGCCATGTCGTGGCGGTGCCCTCGGTCGCCCCCATCACACCGGCCGCCCGGCGCACGGTGGTCCCCTCCCTGGAAGACGTCGACCTGACATTTCTGCGCGGCCTGATGACACAAATGCGCTAGCCGTTCACCGAGCGTGCGGCGGCGTTAAGCGGCAATTCCGGGAAGGGCCGCCTCGGGCCGCCCGGCCGGTGTTCCAGGGCTAATTCCACGACCTCGGATGGCCGAATTCCGGCACCGGCGGCCGAAGTCCAAGTGTGATGTTCGCCACGCCCGCAAGGGTCGACAGGGGTGCGCAGGTGTGCCGCAGGCCGCTTGGCGAACGTTGTCGAGGAGCCCTTGTGTCCTGATTGATGGAACCCTGCACTAATCCTTCCACTGTCGGGTTTTCGGTGTGTCCACACCCGGTTTCGCTCCGTGATGAGCCCTCAACTCCGGTGGCTGCGAGCGCCCGTGCGAGCGCGGACTAATCTCGTCGCGAGAACATCGGCCACTACCCCCGTGATCCGCCGCGACACCCCTGCATGCCGGATACACGGACCGACAGCTCTGGAGAAACTCGAGCATGAACCGCAAGACTTTGGTGCTGCCGGCCGTCGTCGGCCTGCTCGCGCCGGTGCTCGCCGCCTGCGGCGGTTCGGACAGCGGCAGCGGCGGGGACGCGATCGTCGTCGGCACCACGGACCGGTTCAGCGTCTCGGACATGCCCGCGCCCTTCGACCCGGCGTACGCATACGACGTCGGCGCCTGGAACATCATGCGCCAGACGTCGCAGACGCTGATGGTGCTGCCCCGCGGCGACGGCGAACCCGTGCCCGAGGCCGCCGAGCAGTGCGGATTCACCGACACCGGCAACGAGCGCTACGCCTGCACCCTGCGGGACGGCCTGGAGTTCGCCAACGGCGACCCCGTCACCGCGGAGGACGTGAAGTACTCCATCGAGCGCGTCCGGAAGATCGACGCGGACACCGAGGTGGCCTCGCTGCTCTCCACGGTCGACACCGTCGAGACCAAGGGCGACCGTGAGGTCATCTTCCACCTCAACACCGCCGACGCCACCTTCCCGTTCAAGCTGTCGACGCCGGTCGCCGGCATCGTCAACCCGGCCGACTACGAGAAGGGCAAGCTCCGCGACGGCTTCGAGCTCACCGGCTCGGGCCCGTACACGATGAAGGCCGAGGTCAAGGGCGACGAGATGACCAAGGCCGTGTTCACCAAGAACCCCAAGTACAAGGGGAGTCTCAAGGTGAACAACGACAAGGTCGAGATCGTGTCCTTCGCCGACGCCGACGCGATGGGCCAGGCGATCGACAAGGGCGACATCGACGTGATGACCCGCGCGATGACGCCCGAGCAGGTCCAGAAGCTCTCCAAGGCCACGGACGGCGACGTCGGCCTGGTGGAGGTGGCCGGTCTCGAAATCCGCTACCTCGCCTTCAACACGGACGCTCCGACGGTCAAGGACAAGGCCGTCCGCGAGGCGGTGGCCCAGCTCATCAACCGCAGCGAACTCGTCTCCGCGGTCTACGGATCCCAGGCCGAACCGCTGTACTCGATGGTTCCCGCGGGCATCACCGGCCACTCCAACTCGTTCTTCAACAAGTACGGCGACCCCAGCGTCTCCAAGGCGAAGGCGGCGCTGGAGGACGCGGACATCAGCACGCCGGTCAAGCTGACGCTGAACTACACGACGGACCACTACGGCGCCGCGACCAAGGAGGAGTTCGAGCAGCTCCAGAAGCAGCTCAACGACAGCGGGCTGTTCCAGGTGGACATCAAGGGCACGCCCTGGAACAAGTTCCGCAAGGCCGAGCTCAACCGCGAGTACGACGCCTTCGGCATGGGCTGGTTCCCCGACTTCCCGGACGCGGACAGCTTCATCGCGCCGTTCCTCGACAAGAGCAACACCCTCAACTCGCCGTACGCCAACTCGGAGATCATCAACGACCTGATCCCCGCCTCCCGCGGCGAGGCCGACCGGCTCTCCGCGGTGGACAGCCTCACCGAGATCCAGGACATCACCGCCAAGGACGTCCCGCTGATCCCGCTGTGGCAGGGCAAGCAGTACGTCGCCACCCGCGACGACGTCACCGGCACTGCCTACGTCCTCAACTCCTCCTCCTCGCTCCAGCTGTGGGAGCTGGGCCGGGGCGTGAGCGGCTGACGCCGGCCCCGGACACACCCGAAGGGCGCCCTCTTCCGCCGGGAAGAGGGCGCCCTTCGCGTTGTGCGCGTGCAGCGTGCAGTGGCTACTGCGCGCCGGGACGGACCAGACCGCTCTCGTACGCGTACACCGCGGCCTGAACCCGGTCCCGCAGGCCCAGCTTGGTCAGCACATGGCCCACGTGCGTCTTGACGGTGGTCTCGCTGACGAACAGGTCCGCGGCGATCTCCGCGTTCGACAGCCCGCGGGCCACCAGCTTCAGCACCTCGACCTCACGGTCCGTCAGCGTGTGCAGGGTGTCCGGCACCGGCTCGTCACCGGACGGCAGATGCGTGGCGTACTTGTCGAGCAGCCGACGGGTGATGCTCGGCGCGAGCATCGCCTCGCCGCCTGCCACCACCCGGATCGCCTGCACCAGCTCGTTGGCCGGGGCGTCCTTGAGCAGGAAGCCGCTGGCACCCGCCTTCAGCGCCTCCACCACGTACTCGTCCAGATCGAAGGTGGTCAGCACCAGCACCTTCGCCGGGCCGTCCCGCTCGGGCCCGGTGATCTGCCGGGTCGCCTCCACGCCGTCCATTCGCGGCATGCGGATGTCCATCAGCACCACATCGGGCTGCAGCGCCCGCACTTGGTCGAGGGCCTGGAGGCCGTCCCCGGCCTCGCCGACGACCGCGAGATCGTGCTCCGCCTCCAGGATCATCCGGAAGCCCGTGCGGAGCAGCGGCTGGTCGTCGACCAGTAGGACGCGGATGGCCACGTAAGTCTCCTTCGATGGGACAGGCCCTAGTCCGGTCCCATTCTGCCCTGCTCGGCGCCGCCGGAGTCGGCCGCCCTCACCGGCAGCGGATAGGGCGGGGGAGTACCCCCGAACTCCGGACAGTGCTCCTGGTGGTCGCACCAGCCGCACAGCTTCGTGGGCCGGGGCCGCCAGTCACCGGTCTCCGTCGCCAGCCGGATCGCCTCCCACAGCGCCAGCAGCTTGCGCTCGACCCGCTCCAGGTCCGCCGGGACCGGGTCGTACGTCAGCACGTCACCGCTGCCGAGATAGACCAGCTGCAACCGTCGCGGGACGACCTTCTTCAGCCGCCACACCACCAGCGCGTAGAACTTCATCTGGAACAGCGCGCCCTCCGCGTACTGCGGCCGGGGCGCCTTGCCCGTCTTGTAGTCGACGATCCGCACCTCACCGGTGGGGGCCACGTCGACCCGGTCGATGATGCCGCGCAGCCGCAACCCGGAGTCCAGCTCGGCCTCGACGAACAGCTCCCGCTCGGCGGGCTCCAGCCGGCTCGGATCCTCCAGCGTGAACCACCGCTCGACCAGCCGCTCCGCCTCCGAGAGCCACTGAGCCAGCCGCTCGCCCTCCGGATCGTCCGCGAACAGCTCGACGACCTCCGGCCGGCTCTCCCGCAGCCGGTCCCACTGGCCCGGGACCAGCGCCTTCGCCCGCGGCGCCGTGCGCTCGGCCGCCGGGGCGTCGAAGAGCCGCTCCAGCACCGCGTGCACCAGGGTGCCCCTGGTCGCCGCCTCACTGGGCTTCTCCGGCAGCCGGTCGATGACCCGGAACCGGTACAGCAGCGGGCACTGCATGAAGTCACCGGCCCGCGAGGGCGAGAGCGAGGTGGGTCCTGTGCCCACGGGCAGGGCCGCCGCCGTCGTGGCACCCGCCGCCACGCCCGCCGCCCGAACCGCCACGCCCGCCTGATCCGCCACTGCCGCCGCCGGCCGGGCGGATCCGCCGGCGTCCTCCGCGACACCCTCGGTACTCGTCTCCATGCCCCCAGACCTTACGGCCGGCCACTGACAGCGACCCAGCCCGCGGGCTGTGACCCGTGCGACGGAAGGCAAGCACAGGGGTGCCGGGGCTGAACGGGCCGGGACGGACGCATACCATCGACACGAGACCCTCCCGACCGGCAGGCGGGAGACGCTTCGAACGAGGGGACATCGTGGACGTGAGCGGCGGGAGCGGGCAGCCGCGGTCCGGCAACGACGAGTCGGCCGAGCCCCAGGCACATCCCACGGCCCCGGCCACCGGCCCCGACGACACCGCACGGCCGGAACCCGCCGGCCCCACAGCCACCAGCCCCGGATCGCCGGGCCACGACGAGACGCCGGAAGCCGGGACGCCGCACCCCGGCCCACCGGAGACCGGCCCACCGGCGCCCACGCGACCGGGGGACAGCCCCACCGAAGCCCCCGCCCCGCACGAGCGGCCCGACCGCACCACCTCGGGCCCCGCCCCCGGCACGGCAGGCGAACCGCCCGGGCAGCCGGCCCCCGGGGACGACGCAACCTCCCGACCCCCGGCCGAGCCGTCCGACGACGACGAGGACGACACCGGCGCCCGGCCCAAACGGCCATCCGGCCACGACCACCCCTCCGCACCCCCGCGCGACCCCTCCGCACCGGCCGCGGACCACCGGCACGCCGCCCACGGCACCGGCGCCCCACACCACCGCACCGAGGCCCACACCCCCGGCACGGGCGGACCGGGGCGGCCCCCGCAGCGCCGGCCGGAACCCGGCGGCGGACTGCTCATGGGCCGCCCCTTCGGCGTACCCGTCTACGTAGCACCCAGCTGGTTCCTCGTCGCCGCCCTGATCACCTGGGTCTTCGGCGGCCAGCTCGACCGCGTACTGCCCGAACTCGGCGCCGCCCGCTACCTCGTCTCCCTCTTCTTCGCCGTCGCCTTCTACGCCTCCGTCCTCGTCCACGAACTCGCCCACACCGTCGCCGCCCTCCGCTTCAAACTCCCCGTCCGCCGTATCCAGCTCCAGTTCTTCGGCGGCGTCTCCGAGATCGAGAAGGAGGCCGAGACCCCCGGCCGCGAATTCGTGCTGGCCTTCGTCGGCCCCCTGCTCTCCCTCGTCCTCGCCGGCGTCTTCTACGCCGCGCTGCTGCCCGTCGAACCCGACAGCGTCCCCGGCGTCCTCCTGGCCGGCCTGATGGTCTCCAATCTCATCGTCGCCGCCTTCAACCTGCTGCCCGGCCTCCCCCTCGACGGCGGCCGCATGCTCCGCGCCGTCGTCTGGAAGATCACCGGCAAGCCGATGAGCGGCACCGTCGCCGCCGCCTGGGTCGGCCGCGCCCTCGCCATCGCCGTACTGATCGGCCTGCCGCTGCTCACCACCTCGCTCGGCAGCGACGCCGCCGACGACGTCGGCATGGACACCGTCATGGACGCCCTGCTCGCCGCCATCCTCGCCGCGATCATCTGGACCGGCGCAGGAAACAGCCTCCGCATGGCCCGCCTGCGCGAACACCTGCCCGAACTGCGCGCCCGCGCCCTCACCCGGCGCGCCGTCCCGGTCCAGGCCGACACCCCCCTCTCCGAGGCCCTGCGCCGAGCCAACGCCTCCGGCGCCCGCGCCCTCGTCGTCGTCGACGCCGACGGCACCCCCGCCTCACTGGTCCGCGAGGCCGCCATCGTCGGCGTACCCGAACACCGCCGCCCCTGGGTCCCGGTCAGCACCCTCGCCCAGGACCTCACCGACGGCATGCGCGTCTCCGCCGAACTGTCCGGCGAGGAACTCCTGGACGCCCTGCGCGCCAACCCCGCCACCGAGTACCTCGTCGTCGAGGAGACCGGCGAGATCTATGGCGTCCTGTCCGCCGCCGACGTCGAGCGCGCCTTCGTCAAGGCCATGGCACGGCCCAGCTGAAAGCGCCCCGGAAGGGCGCGGTGAACGGCGCGGGCGACCACGGACGGCCCGCACCGTCCGGCACCCACCACCGCCCCCACCCTCCGGCGGTAAAGCCCCCGGCAGGAAACCGGTAGGCTGGTCACATGTCCGAACCGACCGGTGCCGCCCGCAGGCGCGGGCCCTTCAAGGTCGGGGACCAGGTTCAGCTGACCGACCCCAAGGGCCGCCACTACACGTTCACGCTCGAGGCCGGGAAGAACTTCCACACCCACAAGGGTTCCTTCCCCCACGACGAACTGATCGGTGCTCCCGAGGGCAGCGTCGTCCGCACCACCGGGAACGTCGCCTACCTCGCGCTGCGCCCCCTGCTCCCCGACTACGTCCTGTCCATGCCCCGCGGGGCAGCCGTCGTCTACCCGAAGGACGCGGGGCAGATCCTCGCCTTCGCCGACATCTTCCCCGGCGCACGCGTCGTCGAGGCCGGCGTGGGCTCCGGCTCCCTCAGCAGCTTCCTGCTGCGCGCCATCGGCGACCAGGGCATGCTGCACTCCTACGAGCGCCGCGAAGACTTCGCCGAGATCGCCCAGCAGAACGTGCAGCGCTACTTCGGCGGCCCTCACCCCGCCTGGCAGCTCACCGTCGGAGACCTCCAGGACAACCTGTCCGACACCGACGTCGACCGCGTCATCCTCGACATGCTCGCCCCCTGGGAGTGCCTGGACGGCGTCAAGAAGGCACTCGTGCCCGGCGGCATCCTGTGCTGCTACGTCGCCACCACCACCCAGCTCGCCCGGACCGTCGAGTCCATCCGCGAGATCGGCTGCTTCAACGAGCCGACCTCCTGGGAGACCATGATCCGCAACTGGCACGTCGAGGGCCTCGCCGTCCGCCCCGACCACCGGATGATCGGCCACACCGGCTTCCTCCTCACCGCCCGCCGCCTCGCCGACGGCGTCGAACCGCCCATGCGCCGCCGCCGCCCCGCCAAGGGCGCCTACGGCGAGGACTACGACGGCCCCAACGCCGGCGGAGGCTCCGGCCGCTGAAGCGGCACCCCGCCGCACCCAACGTACCGACGCCGTGGTGCAGTTCCGGCAGCGTCCCGGAACTGCACCACGGCGTCGCCGCGTTGACCGGCACCCCCCGAGCGAGAAGCGGCCAGCCGGGAAATCGGTACCAGTACCCACCCCGCCGTTCCCCCGCACTGTGACGTGTGGCACGATGCTGGCCACCCCCCCCACCGGCACAGCCCTCACAGGAGACACTCCTCGTGCAGCACCCCGCCGTTCCGGAGCTCTCGCACACGCACACCCGGCCGATCCACTGGGTCGCCACCGCCACGGCCGTCGCCGGCGTGGTCGCCCTGTCCTCCGTCCTCCAGCCCGACGCCGCGACAGCGGCCCAGACCACCGGCCAGGCAGCCGCCGGGCCGAAGAGCGCGCCGGCACACATCGCACCGCCCGACCCCGCCACCGTCGCCTTCCCCCTGGAATGCGGCCCGGTCAAGGCCCTCGTACAGAAGAAGGCCTCCGGCGACCTCGACGGCGACGGCCGGCCCGAGACCGTGGCCGTCGTGCACTGCGACGCACCCATGGGCACCCCGCCCGACGGCGTGTACGTCCTCACCCGGGACACCGACAGCGGCAAGCCCCGCGTCGTCGCCACCCTCGTCGACCCCAAGGACCGCCGCACGGCCACCGCACTCTCGGTGCGCGACGGTGCCGTCCACGCCACGCTCCTCGGCTACTCCTCGCCCGACGTGCCCAGTTGCTGCCCCGACGTCACCGACGACGTGAAGTGGCAGTGGAAGAACGGCACGTTCGTCAGCGACACACCCTCACAGACACGCACCGTGTGACCGGCACCCCGGACGGACCGTGTGACACACCAGACAGCAGTCACGGAACGTAGGCGCCAAGTTACGATTCGGTCACTCTGAGTCCGGGCCGTAGACCTCGGCCCTGTCCGAAACGCGACGCACATGGATGCACTCGCCCGGACACTCCTTCACCGAGTCGACCACATCCGTGAGAAGCGGCAGCGGCACGGGCGTTGCCGCCCCCGGCGCCTGCAGAAGCTCGTCGTCCGCGCCCTTCACATAGGCCAGACCGTCGATGTCCAGCTCGAACACCTCCGGCGCGTACTGGGCGCAGATACCGTCACCGGTACACAGGTCCTGGTCGATCCAGACCTCCAGAGCCTCGCCGCCGACTCCGGCCTCCTGCTGCACGCTCATCTCTCCTGCCGTTTCCTGCGCCGAGCCGTCCGGGAATCCGGCCAGCTCCGACGGGTGTTGAACACTTCGACCCTACCCCCGCCTGGGTTCCAATCACGTTCCGTGGGTATTCCCCTGGCGTGAGGGAGAGCGCAAGGGTGAAGATCGGACACACCTCTACCGTCTTTGTGATCTAGGGGTTTCAATCGACACCCACCCAGGTAGGGTCTGGAAGCGTCCAGCTCCCCTTGGAGGAGGTGAGGACCGTGGCAGCCCACGACGACGACATGAACCGCGGCATCCGCCCGGGACGCGGGTCCGAGGACCCGGCCGGGCAGGTGGCCTACCTTGAGCAGGAGATCGCCGTCCTGCGACGCAAGCTCGCCGAATCTCCGCGACACACGAGAATTCTCGAAGAGCGGATCGTCGAACTGCAGACCAACCTGGCCGGCGTGTCCGCCCAGAACGAACGACTCGCCGGCACCCTCCGAGAGGCCCGCGACCAGATCGTGGCCCTCAAGGAGGAGGTCGACCGGCTGGCCCAGCCACCGGCCGGCTTCGGCGTCTTCCTGCAGGCCAACGAGGACGACACCGCCGACATCTTCACCGGCGGCCGCAAACTCAGGGTGAACGTCAGCCCGAGCGTCGAGCTCGACGAGCTCCGACGCGGCCAGGAAGTGATGCTCAACGAAGCACTCAACGTGGTCGAGGCCATGGAGTACGAGAGCGTCGGCGACATCGTCACCCTCAAGGAAATCCTCGAGGACGGCGAGCGCGCCCTGGTACTCGGCCACACCGACGAGGAAAGGGTGGTACGGCTCGCCGAACCCCTGCGCGGACTCACCATCCGCCCCGGCGACGCCCTCCTGCTCGAACCCCGCTCCGGCTACGTCTACGAGGTCGTCCCCAAGAGCGAGGTCGAGGAACTCGTCCTCGAAGAGGTCCCCGACATCGGCTACGAGCAGATCGGCGGCCTCGGCGGACAGATCGAGATGATCCGCGACGCCGTCGAGCTCCCCTACCTCTACCCCGACCTGTTCAAGGAGCACGAGCTGCGCCCGCCCAAGGGCGTCCTGCTCTACGGGCCCCCCGGATGCGGCAAGACGCTCATCGCCAAGGCCGTCGCGAACTCGCTGGCCAAGAAGGTCGCCGAGGTCACCGGCCAGGCCGCCGGCAAGAGCTTCTTCCTCAACATCAAGGGCCCCGAGCTCCTCAACAAGTACGTCGGCGAGACCGAGCGGCAGATCCGCCTCGTCTTCCAGCGAGCCCGCGAGAAGGCCAGCGAGGGCACCCCCGTCATCGTTTTCTTCGACGAGATGGAATCCCTCTTCCGCACCCGCGGCTCCGGCGTCAGCTCGGACGTGGAGAACACCATCGTCCCCCAGCTCCTCGCCGAGATCGACGGCGTGGAAGGCCTGCAGAACGTGGTCGTCATCGGCGCCTCCAACCGCGAGGACATGATCGACCCCGCCATCCTGCGGCCCGGCCGGCTCGATGTGAAGATCAAGATCGAACGTCCCGACGCCGAAGCGGCCAAGGACATCTTCGGCAAGTACCTCACCGAACGCCTCCCCCTCCACTCCGACGACCTCGCGGAACACGAGAAGGACAAGGCGGCCACCGTCTCCAGCATGATCCAGACGGCGGTGGAACAGATGTACGCCGAATCCGAGGAGAACCGCTTCCTGGAAGTCACCTACGCCAACGGCGACAAGGAAGTCCTCTATTTCAAGGACTTCAATTCCGGCGCCATGATCGAGAACATCGTGGGCCGCGCCAAGAAAATGGCGATCAAGGACTTCCTCGACAAGAACCAGAAGGGCCTCCGCGTCTCCCACCTCCTCCAGGCCTGCGTGGACGAGTTCAAGGAGAACGAGGACCTGCCCAACACCACCAACCCCGACGACTGGGCCCGCATCTCCGGAAAGAAGGGCGAACGGATCGTGTACATCCGTACGCTCGTCACCGGAAAGCAGGGCGCGGACACCGGACGCTCCATCGACACGGTGGCAAACACCGGTCAGTACCTGTAAAAGGCTGGGCGGCTGCGGGTGCCCTCACCGGGGTACCCGCAGCCGACTGTTTTCCGGAGCCCCGGCTGGAGCAAGGCAATGACGCAAATGATCTCCCCGCCAGCGCAAAGGCGTTCTAGGCTCTTCCATACCGCCGAGTCGCGCAGTGCGGGGACGGGCACCGCACACGCATCGGAGCGCCAGCGGTACTTGAGCGACGCCCACTACGGGCGCTGCCGGGCAAGGAGGGCCGCATGACCGTACGGCGAGTAATGGGCATCGAGACGGAGTACGGAATCTCCGTCCCCGGCCACCCGAACGCCAATGCCATGCTCACCTCGTCCCAGATCGTCAACGCCTACGCGGCGGCGATGCACCGGGCCCGCCGGGCCCGCTGGGACTTCGAGGAGGAAAACCCGCTCCGGGACGCGCGAGGCTTCGACCTCGCCCGCGAGGCCGCCGACAACAGCCAGCTCACCGACGAGGACATCGGCCTTGCCAACGTCATCCTCACCAACGGAGCACGGCTCTACGTCGACCACGCCCACCCCGAATACAGCGCTCCGGAAGTCACCAACCCCCGCGACGCCGTCCTGTGGGACAAGGCCGGCGAACGCATCATGGCCGAAGCCGCCGAACGCGCGGCCCAGCTCCCCGGTGCCCAGCCCATCCACCTCTACAAGAACAACACCGACAACAAGGGCGCCTCCTACGGCACGCACGAGAACTACCTGATGAAGCGCGAGACCGCCTTCTCGGACATCGTGCGCCACTTGACGCCCTTCTTCGTCTCCCGCCAGGTCTTCACCGGCGCCGGCCGCGTCGGCATCGGCCAGGACGGCCACGAACACGGCTTCCAGCTCAGCCAGCGCGCCGACTACTTCGAGGTCGAGGTCGGCCTGGAGACGACGCTGAAGCGCCCCATCATCAACACCCGCGACGAGCCGCACGCCGACGCCGAGAAATGGCGCCGCCTGCACGTGATCATCGGCGACGCGAACCTGTCGGAGATCTCGACCTACCTCAAGCTGGGCACGACGGCCCTGGTCCTGTCCATGATCGAGGACGGCTTCATCGCCGTCGACCTCGCCGTCGACCAGCCCGTACGCACCCTCCACCAGGTCTCGCACGACCCCACGCTCAAGCACCTCGTCACCCTGCGCAGCGGCCGCACACTGACCGCCGTACAGCTCCAGATGGAGTACTACGAGCTGGCCCGCAAGTACGTCGAGGAACGCTACGGCGCCGACGCCGACGACCAGACCAAGGACGTCCTCGGCCGCTGGGAGGACACCCTCAACCGGCTCGAGAACGACCCGATGAGCCTCGCCGGCGAGCTGGACTGGGTCGCCAAGCGGGAGCTCATGGAGGGCTACCGCCGCCGCGACAACGTCGACTGGGATGCCGCCAGGCTGCACCTCGTCGACCTCCAGTACGCCGACGTACGGCCCGACAAGGGCCTGTACAACCGTCTGGTGGACCGCGGCCGCATCAAGCGCCTGCTGGACGAGAACGAGGTCGAGCGGGCCCGTACGAAGCCGCCGGAGGACACCAGGGCCTACTTCCGCGGGCGCTGCCTGGAGCAGTACGCGGACGACGTCGCGGCGGCCTCCTGGGACTCGGTGATCTTCGACCTGCCGGGCCGGGATTCGCTCCAGCGGGTCCCAACCCTGGAACCGCTTCGCGGAACGCGTAATCACGTCAAGGAGCTCCTGGACCGCTGCCGCACCGCGGACGACCTGGTCAGGGTCCTGTCCGGCGGGTGAGCGGCCCGAGCGGGTACCGGGGAGTAGACAGCCGGACAGGGTGGAATATCCCAGGTCCGGGAACCATGGAGATGGCCCCCGTACGTTGGAGGAAGTGCGGGGCCGATGTCGGACCGGACTTGTAGGGTCTGATCTTGACCGAGCAACTGTGTCGGGCGAACCGAGCGGGGTGAGGGTTATGGCGACCAAGGACACCGGCGGCGGGCAGCAGAAGGCCACGCGGTCCACCGAGGAGGTCGAGGAGCAGGCGCAGGACGCGCAGGCATCGGAGGACCTCAAGGAACGCCAGGAAAAGCTGAACGACGACGTGGACTCCGTCCTGGACGAGATCGACGACGTACTCGAGGAGAACGCAGAGGATTTCGTTCGCTCATTTGTTCAAAAGGGCGGCGAGTAGCCTTCGAAATGAAGGTTGCAGCGGGGGGTTCGCTTGTCGATCGAAGAATCTGGTAGGCGTTGCTCGCGGTGTAGGGACCACAAGCCGCGGGCAGCGTTTGCACGGAACAAGGCGATGCGCGACGGGCTGCAGGCCTACTGCCGAGAGCACGCTGCGGCCTATCACCAAGAACGCCAGGTGGCCAAGAGGCGAAACGTCCGCCCGCGAGCGGAGGTGCCCGAGGGGCACAAGCTCTGCCGGACGTGAGGGGAGACCAAACCACACAGTGAGTGGACCCGGAATCGCCATCGCCGCTCCCGCCGCACATGTGGATCACTGCCACGGGACGGGTAGGGTCCGTGGCGTACTGTGCTTCAGCTGCAACGCTGCGCTGGGGCAGTTCAAGGATCGGCCCGATGCCATAAGGCGGGCTGCCGCTTACGTGGAAGGAATCGCGTGGAAGCCAACACTCGTAGCACCGGGCGTCTACCAGCTGCCTTCCTGACGCCCGGGTCCTCCTCCTTCATGGACTTCCTCGGTGAGCACCAGCCGGAGATCCTCCCGGGCAACCGGCAGCTCCCGCCGGTGCAGGGCGTCGTCGAGGCACCGCACGGCACCACGATCGTGGCGGTCACGTTCCCCGGCGGTGTCGTGCTCGCCGGTGACCGGCGGGCGACCATGGGCAACGTGATCGCCCAGCGGGACATCGAGAAGGTCTTCCCGGCCGACGAGTACTCGGCGGTGGGCATCGCCGGTACGGCCGGCCTGGCCGTGGAGATGGTGAAGCTGTTCCAGCTGGAGCTGGAGCACTTCGAGAAGGTCGAGGGCGCGCAGCTGTCCCTGGAGGGCAAGGCGAACCGTCTGTCGACGATGATCCGGTCCAACCTGGGCATGGCGATGCAGGGGCTGGCCGTGGTGCCGCTGTTCGCCGGGTACGACGTGGACCGGGGCAGGGGTCGCATCTTCTCGTACGACGTGACGGGTGGCAGGTCCGAGGAGCGGAACTACGCGACCACGGGTTCGGGCTCGGTCTTCGCCCGGGGTGCGATGAAGAAGCTGTTCCGCGACGACCTGACCGAGGAGCAGGCGACGACGCTCGTGGTGCAGGCGTTGTACGACGCGGCTGACGACGACTCGGCGACGGGTGGTCCCGATGTCGCCCGCCGGATCTATCCGATCATCACTGTGATCACCGAGGACGGTTTCCGCCGGCTCGGCGAGGACGAGGCCGCGGAGCTGACCGGTTCGGTGCTGCAGGCCCGGCTCGAGCAGCCCGACGGTCCGCGGGCCGCGCTGCTGTAGCGGGAGCGTGTCTTCGTGTTGTCAGGTGGTCCAGTGACTTCGACAGAAAGGGACGGATAACCGGTGTCGACGCCGTTCTATGTATCTCCTCAGCAGGCGATGGCCGACCGGGCGGAGTACGCCCGCAAGGGCATCGCGCGTGGCCGCAGCCTGGTCGTGCTGCAGTATGCCGACGGCATCGTGTTCGTCGGTGAGAATCCGTCCCGTGCGCTGCACAAGTTCAGCGAGATCTACGACCGGATCGGCTTCGCGGCCGCCGGCAAGTACAACGAGTACGAGAACCTGCGGATCGGTGGGGTGCGCTACGCCGATCTGCGTGGTTACACCTACGACCGTGACGACGTGACGGCGCGCGGTCTGGCCAACGTGTACGCCCAGACGCTGGGCACGATCTTCTCCAGTCAGGCCGAGAAGCCGTACGAGGTGGAGTTGGTCGTCGCCGAGGTGGGTGACAGTCCGGACAGTGACCAGATCTACCGGCTGCCGCACGACGGTTCGATCGTGGACGAGCACGGTTCGGTGGCGGTCGGGGGCAACGCGGAGCAGATCAGCGGGTATCTGGACCAGCGGCACCGGGACGGTATGACGCTGGCGGAGGCCCTGAAGCTGGCGGTGCAGGCGCTGTCCCGGGACACGAACGGCAGTGAGCGGGAGATTCCGGCGGAGCGGCTGGAGGTCGCGGTGCTGGACCGGACGCGTCCGCAGCAGCGCAAGTTCAAGCGCATCGTGGGCGGTCAGCTGTCGCGGCTGCTGGATTCCGGTGCGGCTGCGGGCGAGGTGTCGGCGGAGAGCGGGACGGAGTCCGAGAGCGACTCCGGGTCGGACGAGGAGTAGGCGCCCACCTCACTTCGCTCGTCGCGGCGGGGCCGTAGACCCCCGTACCACCAGGCTGACCGGCAGGTCCCCCTTCTCGGGGGGCCTGCTTTCCATTACGGCGAGCAGTGCTCGCATGCCCCGTTCGCCGAAGGCTTCCGCGTCGAGGCGGACGGTGGTGAGTTCGGGGTCGATGGCGGTGGCGAGGCCGAGGTCGTCGAGGCCGGTGACGGAGAGGTCGTCGGGGACGCGGAGTCCGGCGCGCCGGACGGCCTTGTAGGCGCCGGCCGCCAGTTTGTCGTCGTCGCAGACCAGTGCGGTGGGCCGGGGTCCGGGTGCGGCGAGGGCGGCTTCCGTGGCGTCGAGGGCGCCCTCGATGGAGATGGGGGCTCGGATGGTGCGCAGTTCGGTGCCGGGGGCGTCGGCGAGGCGTGAGGCGAGTTCGCGGGCGCGTACCTCGAAGGTCCAGGAGGGGATGTCCGCGGCGAGGTGGAGGAAGCTGCGGTGGCCGAGGGACAGCAGGTGTTCGGTGACCTGGCGGATGCCGTCGGCGATGTCGAGGTTGACGGTGGCGGCGCCCAGGCTGCCTTCGGGGTCGCTGTCGAGCATGACGAGGGGGAGTTGGTCGCCGCGGATGGCGGTGAGTGCGTCGGCGGCCATGGAGGAGGCGATGACGCCGTCGAGTGCGGCCTGTGCGGAGGCGAAGGGGTCGCGGGCGGGGCCGACGCCTTCGGGTGAGGGGTAGAGGACGACGCCGAAGCCGTGTGCGGCGGCGACGCGGGCGGCGCCGGTGTACACCTCGGCGAAGAACTCGGTGGTGAGGGCGGGGACGACCAGGAGGACGGTGCGGGTGCGGCCGAGGCGGAGGTTGCGGGCGGCGAGGTTGGGTCGGTAGCCGAGTTCCGACGCGGCGTCGCGGACGCGCTGGGCCGTCGGTTCGGAGACGCGGCCGCGCCATTTGTCGCCGAGGACGAGGGAGACGGCTGCCTGGGAGACGCCGGCGGCCTGGGCGACGTCCCGGCTCGTGGGGCGGGTGCTGCCTCGTGCCACCGTTCGCCTGCGCTTTCGTCTGGACTGCTGGACTGGCGACATGGTACGTATGGCGGCGAAGGTTATACGTAACACGTACTGCGAGTGGGGACAGGGAGGTGCGTCGTGGTCGCCGGATATCTGGACATTCTCCGGGCTCGGCATGCCGTACGGCTGCTGGCCGGCACGTTGGTCGGGCGGTTGCCCAACGCGACCGCGGCGATCGCGATCGTGCTGTTCGTGCGGGCCGAGGGCGGCTCGTACAGCCTGGCGGGGGCGCTGGCGGCGGTCTACGGCGTGGCCAACGCCGTCGGGCAGCCGGTGCTGGGGCGGCTGGTGGACCTGCACGGGCAGCCGCGGGTGCAGTTGCCGGGCGCGGTGCTCTCGGCGCTCGCGATGGCCGTGTTCGCCTTCGCGGGTACCGGAGCGGCCGCGCTCGCGTACCTGTCCGTGGGGGCCGCGGGGCTGTTCACGCCTCCGCTGGAGGGCGGACTGCGGGCGCTGTGGCCCAGTGTGCTGGGCGAGGAGGACCAGGTGCACACGGCGTACGCGATGGACGCCGTGGCGCAGGAGGTCATGTTCACCGTCGGGCCGCTGCTGGTGACGGTGTGTGTGTCGCTGTGGTCGCCGCAGGCGGCGCTGCTCGTGTTGAACGGTGTCGGTGTGCTGGGTGCGCTGTCGGTGGTCGTGTCGCCGCCTTCGCGCGCGTGGCGGTCGGCGCCGCGGGAGGCGCACTGGCTGGGTGCGTTGCGCTCGGGCGGGCTGCTGGCGCTGCTGGGGGCGTTCCTGTTCGTCGGGATGGCGCTCGGGTCGATCACGGTGGCCTCGGTGCCGTACGCCGACGATCACGGTGGTGACGCGGTGTACGGGTGGCTGATGGCCGCGCTGGGGCTGGGTGCGCTGGTCGGGGGAGCGGTCTACGGGGCGCGGCGGTGGGCCGGTGATCCGGCGCGGCGGCTGCGGCTGCTGGTGGCGCTGCTGGCGGTCTGCTACCTCCCGCTGATGCTGATGCCGGGCGCGGTGGCCATGGTGCTGCTCACGGTCCTCGCGGGGGTCTTCCTCGCGCCGTGCATCGCGTGTGCGTTCGTGCTCGTCGACGTGCACGCGCCGCGGGGGACGGTGACGGAGGCGTTTTCGTGGCTCGTGACGACGTTCACGGTGGGCGCTTCGGTGGGGACGGGTCTCGCGGGGCCCGTCGTGGAGCACGGCGGGGCCTTGTGGGGCTTCGCGGTGCCGGGGGCGGCGGGTTTCGTCTCGCTGCTCGTGCTGGCGTGCACCGGGCGGGTCCTCGCAGCTCCCGCGCGGGGTGCGGTCGTTGCGGCTTCATCGGAAAATGATCCAAACCGTGCCGTCGAACCCCGTTTCAGTTCGGGTCATCAGGCGTAATGTTCAGTCATGGACCGCCGCATTTTCGGGCTGGAGAACGAGTACGGCGTCACGTGCACGTTCAGGGGACAGCGCCGCCTGTCGCCTGACGAGGTGGCGCGGTACCTCTTCCGCCGTGTCGTGTCATGGGGCCGCAGCAGCAACGTCTTTCTGCGCAACGGCGCCCGCCTGTATCTCGACGTGGGATCACATCCGGAATACGCGACACCCGAGTGTGACAACGTGACCGAACTCGTCACCCACGACAAGGCGGGCGAGCGCATTCTCGAAGGACTCCTGGTGGACGCCGAACGACGCCTGCACGAGGAGGGAATCGCGGGCGACGTCTACCTCTTCAAGAACAACACCGACTCCGCGGGCAACTCGTACGGTTGTCACGAGAATTATCTCGTGGCCCGGCACGGGGAGTTTTCGCGGCTCGCGGATATCCTCATTCCGTTCCTGGTGACGAGGCAGTTGCTCTGCGGCGCCGGCAAGGTGCTGCAGACGCCGCGCGGTGCGGTGTACTGCGTCAGTCAGCGGGCGGAGCACATCTGGGAGGGCGTCTCCTCGGCGACGACCCGGTCCCGGCCGATCATCAACACGCGTGACGAGCCGCACGCCGACGCGGAGCGCTACCGGCGTCTGCACGTCATCGTGGGCGACTCGAACATGTCCGAGACGACCATGCTGCTGAAGGTCGGCGCGACCGATCTGGTGCTGCGCATGATCGAGGCGGGCACGGTGATGCGGGACCTGACCCTGGAGAACCCGATCCGGGCGATCCGCGAGGTCAGCCACGACATCACCGGGCGGCGCAAGGTGCGCCTGGCCAGCGGCCGGGAGGCGTCCGCACTGGAGGTGCAGCGGGAGTACTACGAGAAGGCCGTCGACTTCGTCGACCGCCGCGGTATCCGCACCGGCACCGTGGAGCGTGTGCTGGAGCTGTGGGGCCGCACGCTGGAGGCGATCGAGGCCGAGGACCTGGACCGCATCGACACCGAGATCGACTGGGTCATGAAGTACAAGCTCCTGGAGCGGTACCGGGCCAAGCACAACATGACCATGTCGCATCCGCGAGTCGCGCAGATAGACCTCGCCTACCACGACATCCACCGTCGTCGTGGTCTGTACTACCTGCTCGAGAAGAAGGGGCAGGCCGCCCGGGTCGCCAACGACTTGAAGATCTTCGAGGGCAAGTCCGTTCCGCCGCAGACCACTCGGGCCCGGCTGCGCGGCGACTTCATCCGGCGGGCCCAGGAGCAGCGACGGGACTTCACGGTCGACTGGGTCCATCTGAAGCTCAACGACCAGGCGCAGCGCACCGTGTTGTGCAAGGATCCGTTCCGTTCGGTGGACGACCGGGTGGAGAAGCTGATCGCCGGCATGTGACCCGACCGGGGTGAGACCGGACGGGTGAGACACGCGTCTTCGCGCGAAAGGGCGGAACGCCACACGGGCACCGTACGTTAGCCGTACGGTGCCCTTCTCACGCCGTAGAGTTGCGCGCACGCCAGCCATCAGGACCGACCCGATACCGATACGAGGCCCCCACCGTGCGCCGACGCTCACTCCTCATCGCCGTCCCCGCGGGACTGGTCACGCTCGCCGCCTGCGGTGACGACGACTCAGGCTCATCGAGCAACGCGAGCGACAGCGCGTCGCCGGAGGCGTCGGCCACGTCGGCCGCTCCGCCGCCGAAGATCGTGGACGGTCCGCTGCCGGCGATCACCGCGGGGACGAAGTTCGACGAGAAGCCGACGGTGGCCAAGGGCAGTGGCGAGCCGTCCAAGGACCTCGCGGTCAAGACGGTCGTCGCGGGCGGCGGCAGGGCCGTCGCGGAGAACGACTTCGTCTCGGCGAACTACCTCGGCCAGATCTGGCAGAGCGGGAAGGTCTTCGACAACTCCTACGACCGCAAGACGCCGCTCGTCATCCAGCTTGCGCAGGGCAGCATCATCGACGGCTGGCGGTACGCGCTCACCGGCAAGAAGACCGGCAGCCGCGTCCTGTTCTCCGTGCCGCCGACCTGGGGTTACGGAGAGCAGGGCAACGAGCAGGCGGGTATCAAGGGCGACGACACGCTGGTGTTCGTGGTCGACATCCAGGACACCTTCAACGCGCGGAGCAGCGCCGACGGCAAGAAGATGCCGCAGGACGACGCCGCCCTGCCGAAGGTCGGCACCAACACCGACGGCAAGGCGCCCTCCATCGAGGTGCCGGACGCCGACGCGCCGAAGAAGCTCGCCGCGGAGTACGTCCTGGAGGGCGACGGCGCCGAGGTGGGCGCCCAGGACAGCGTGCTCGTGCAGTACAAGGGCGTGCTGTGGGAGAAGGGCAAGACGTTCTCGTCGACGGACAAGGGTTTCGACTCGACGTACGACAGGCAGCAGCTGACGTCGTTCTCGTTGCAGCAGGTCGTCAAGGGCTGGGCGCAGGGCCTGACGGGCAGGAAGGTCGGCAGCCGCGTCCTCGTCGTCATCCCGCCGGACCTGGGCTACGGGGACAACCCGCCCGAGGGCAGCGGTATCGAGAAGGACTCCACGCTCGTCTTCTCCGTGGACATCCTCGCGAAGATGTGACGTCCGGGGATGTAAGACTTGGGCGTTGCCTTTCCGCAGACAAGCAGGAGCTGAACACGTGAGCATCGACAAGCCCGAGGTCGACTTCCCGGGCGGCGAGCCCCCGGCGGACCTCGAGATCAAGGACATCTGGGAGGGCGACGGCCCGGTTGCCGAGGCCGGTCAGACCGTGACCGTCCACTACGTGGGCGTGACCTTCAGCACGGGCGAGGAGTTCGACGCCAGCTGGAACCGCGGTACGCCGTTCCGTTTCCCGCTCGGTGGCGGCCGCGTCATCGCGGGCTGGGACCAGGGCGTGCAGGGCATGAAGGTCGGCGGGCGCCGCCAGCTGACCATCCCCGCGCACCTCGCCTACGGCGACCAGAGCCCGACCCCGGCGATCCCGGCCGGCTCGACGCTGATCTTCGTGGTCGATCTGCTCGGAGTCTGACCGAAGTCCGAACGGACGGCGATCAGAGCCGGTCACCTGGGGTCCATGCCTGTCCGGGCATGGGCCCTCGGCTTTTGCCGCGCCACCGCGGGGCGGTACGGTCATCCGTCGTAAGCACCATAGGGAGAAGGGCGTCGATGGCCATTGCCAAGGCCGAGCGGCTGATGAACCTGGCGCTGTGTCTGCTCGGGACACGGCGGCCACTCAGCAAGCGTGAGCTGCGCGAGTCGGTCGAGGCCTACCTCGAAGCGGGCTCCGACGACTCCTTCAACCGCATGTTCGAGCGCGACAAGGACGATCTGCGCGAACTCGGACTGGTCATCGAGACCGTGGAGAGCCTCGACGGCGAGATCGGCTATCTGGCCCGCCGGGACAGCAACCGGCTGCCGCCCATCACCCTGGACGCCGAGGAGGCCGCCGCGCTCGGGCTGGCCGCGAAGGTGTGGCAGCAGGCCCGGCTCGCCGGGGCCGCGAGCGGCGCCCTGCAGAAGCTGCGGGCGGCCGGGCTGCCCGAGGACGTCGACCCGTACGAGGCGCACGGTGCGCTGGAGCCGCGCATCCCGGTGCACGAGGCCGCCTTCGAGCCGCTGATGCTGGCCTGCCGCGACCGCCGGCCGGTGGTCTTCGACTACCGCAAGGCCAATGCCGCGCAGCCGGAGCCCCGGCACGTGGAGCCGTGGGCGCTGGAGTGCTGGCGGGGCCACTGGTACCTGGCCGGGTTCGACCGCGACCGGGGTGCCGAGCGGGTGTTCCGGCTGTCGCGGATCACGGGGAAGGTGCGGTCACGCGGCGCGCGGTTCACCGCGCCGGTTCCCGACGTCGTCACCGTCCGGGAGACGGTCGCGAGCTGGGCGGGGGAGACGGCCGACCGGTCCGCGCTGATCCGGCTGCGGTCGGGCGCCGGGTACCCCCTTCGGGCGAAGGCCACCGGGGTGCGGGAACTCGGTGACGGCTGGGACGAGTTGGAGATTCCGTACGGGCACGGCCTGGACGCCTGGCTGGTGGAGTTCGGACCGGACGTGGTGGTGCTGGAGCCCGCGGAGTTGCGTGCGGACGTGGTGGACCGGCTGCGTGCCGTCGCCAAGGGCTGAGGGGGAGCGGACAACACAGTGGCAGGCAAACCGGTCAGGCCCGTGAACGCCATCGACCAGACCCGACGGATGCTGTCCCTGGTGACGTATCTGCGCGAGCGCCCCGGCGCCCGGGTCGAGGACGTGGCCCGCGCCTTCGGCATCACCGAGGACGAGCTGGTCTCCGACCTCGACGTGCTTCCGATGTGCGGGACCAGTTTCCGTGGCGGCGACCTCCTCGACATCGACACCGACGGCGAGCGGATCTGGTGGCACAACCCCGCCGCGCTCGGCGCGGACGCCGCCGAGCCGCTCAGGCTCGCCGCCGACGAGGCGACCGCGCTGCTGGTCGCCGCGCGGGCGGTCGCAACCCTTCCGGGCCTGCGCGAGAGCGACCGGCAGGCGCTGCTGCGGGCGACCGCGAAGGTGGAGACCTCGGCCGGCGAGGCCGCCGGTGCCAGCTCGCGCCTGTCCGTCACCTTCGAGTCCGAGGGCGGTGTCTTCGCCGACGTCGACCGGGCCATCTCGGAGCGCCGCCGGCTGTGGATCCGCTACTACTCACCGGCCCGTGACGAGGTCACCGAGCGGGAGATCGACCCCATCCGGCTGGTCAGCGTCGGGCACACGTATGTCGAGGCCTGGTGCCGCCGCTCCGAGGCCCGGCGCACCTTCCGGCTCGACCGGGTGGCCGAGATCCGCATCCTGGACGAGCCGTCCGCGCCGCCGGAGGTGGAGCTGAGGGACCTGTCGGAGGGTCTGGTGCAGCCCGCCGCGGAGGATCCCGAGGTGGTCGTGGAGGTCGGCCCCGGCGGGCGCTGGGTCGCCGAGTACTACCCGCACGACAGCGCGGAGGAACTGCCGGACGGCGGCCTGCGCATCACCCTGCGCACGCCCGATCCGGCCTCCCTGCGGCGCCTCGCGCTGCGGCTGGGGCGGGACGGCCGGATCGTCTCCCCGTCCGGGCTCGCCGACAGCGCCCGGCAGGCCGCCCGTGAGGCGCTGGCCGCGTACGACGGGACCGAGGCGGCCGGCGCGCACGGCGGCGTCGAGACGGTCACCGGGGCCGGTGCGCACCCTCGCGCCGGGGCGGCCGACGGGCAGCACGACAGGCAGGAGCCGGCGCTGTGAGCGACCCCCTGGGGCCGTCCGGGCCGTCCGGTTCGACCGGTGCGTCCGGGCCGGGCATGACGGCGGCGGCCGCGTTCGCCGGCATGAGACGGGTGTCACCGGTCGTGTTCAAGGCGGGCTGCCCGGACTGCCGGGGCCGTTTCGAACTCGCCGCGAGCGCCCTGCGCCTGGCCATCGGCGCCACGAGCCGTACCACGTTCTACTCGTTCACCTGCCCCGAGTGCGGCTCGGCCGTGCGCAAGCCGGCGGGGGAGCGGGTCGTGGAGCTGCTCACCGGCGGCGGGGTCAGGACCCTGCGGCTGCACTCCACCGTCTAGTCTCGACCTCATGTTCTGGCCGATGTTCGCGGTTGCCGTGGGTTTCCTGGGTCTCGCCGTCCTCGCGGTGTTCGCCGTGAAGGTGTTCGTGGAGGCCGAGCGCCTAGGCCGGCAGGTGACGGACTCCGCCCGCCGGATCAGCCGCGCCGCGGAGGACCTGGAGCGGGCGAGCGAGAGCGCCGCCCGCGCGGTGGACGCCCTGTGAAGGCCTGAAGTCCTCCGCGAGAGGGCGTCGGTGACCCCATAGGCGGGTGTGAGCTATGTTTTGGGACACTTCGCCCTGTCACCTCACGGGTCCCGGACGGTACGCTGCTGGTCGCGGCCAGGAACGAGGCCCGGTCGCGGACGGGAGTACGCACGGGGATTGCCTCACGTTTACCCCCGAGCGTTACGATCGCTGCACAAGACGACCGATCGGACGTATGTCCGGCCGGTCCGACAGCACCCCCACCCAGCCGCCTCGGTGAGAAGGTAAAGACTTATGTTCGGAAGGCTCGGCGCCCCCGAGATCATTCTCATCCTCGTCGTCATCATCCTGCTGTTCGGCGCGAAGAAGCTTCCGGACATGGCGCGGTCGCTCGGCAAGTCGGCCCGCATCCTCAAGAGCGAGGCCAAGGCGATGAAGAGCGAGGGCAAGTCCGACGACTCCGCTCCGGCCGACCCGCCGAACCCCGAGCAGTCCGCGGCGCAGCGCACCATCCAGGCCGCCCCCGGCGACGTGACCAGCTCCCGCCCGGTCACCGAGCCGACGGACACGACCAAGCGCTGACGCAGGGCCGGTGACCTCCGGCCCGCCGCACGAGATGGGAACGTGGGTTGCTGAAGTCTGCCCGCAACAAGGAGAAGGATCCCGAGGGGCGGATGCCGCTCGCGGAGCACCTTCGTGAGCTCCGCAACCGGCTCGCGAAGGCGCTGCTGGCCATCGTGGTCGTCACCGTGGTCGCCGCCTTCTTCTACCGAGAGATCATCAACGTCCTCACCCAACCGATCCTCGAGTCGATCGGTTGTGAGAAGTCGTTCGCGGAGCTGGCCCAGTCGGAGGCCGGTTCCGAGCCGTGTGCGCAGATCACGATCAACGGTCTGCTCGGCCCCTTCACCCTGGCGCTGAAGGTGTCCCTGACGGCCGGCGTCGTGCTGGCCTCCCCGGTCTGGCTCTACCAGCTGTGGGCGTTCGTCGCCCCGGGCCTGCACCGGAAGGAGAAGAAGTACGCCTACGCGTTCGTCGCCAGCGGTGCCCCGCTGTTCCTCGTCGGCGCCTACTTCGCCTACGCGGTGCTGCCCACCTCCGCGAAGGTGCTGATCGAGTTCACCCCGAGCGACGTCGACAACCTGCTGCCCCTGGACGAGCTCCTCGACCTCGTCACACGCATGGTGGTCGTCTTCGGCCTCTCCTTCGAGCTGCCCCTGCTGCTGGTGATGCTCAACCTCACCGGAGTGCTGACCGGCAAGCGGATGCTCGGCTGGTGGCGCGGGATGATCATGGGCATCACGCTGTTCGCGGCCATCGCCACGCCCAGCACGGACCCCCTGACCATGATCCTGCTGGCCGGGCCGATCTGGATCCTGTACTTCGCCGCGGTCACCATCTCCCTGGTGAACGACCGTCGCAAGGCCCGCCGCGAGGCTCTGCAGCCCGACGACGACGAGGCGTCCGAGCTGGACCTCACTCCCGAGGCCATCGACGAGGTCGAGGCCGTGACCACCGCGCGCGCCCTGCCCGAGCAGGCCACGACGGACCGGGTCAACGGGTACGACGACGTGACCTGAGGAGCGCCGGGGCGGTGACGGCAGACGTCGCCGCCCCCACGGAACCCCCACACGGCCGATCCGGATAATGATCGTCCTGTTGTCAGTGCGGCCCGGTACGCTCGAAAGCACGATGACAGAGGATCTCTCACCGGCCGAGCGGTACGCGGCAGCCCGTCAGCGCGCCGTCGAGCAGGCCACCGCGCTCGCTTCCTTCCGCGAGATGTACGACTTCGGCCTCGACCCCTTCCAGATCGAGGCCTGTCAGGCGCTCGAGGCGGGCAAGGGCGTGCTGGTCGCCGCTCCCACCGGCTCCGGCAAGACGATCGTCGGCGAGTTCGCCGTCCACCTCGCCCTCCAGCAGGGCAGGAAGTGCTTCTACACGACGCCCATCAAGGCGCTGTCGAACCAGAAGTACGCCGACCTGTGCCGCCGCTACGGCACGGACCGGGTGGGCCTGCTCACCGGCGACAACAGCGTGAACTCCGACGCCCCGGTGGTCGTGATGACCACCGAGGTCCTGCGGAACATGCTGTACGCGGGCTCACAGACCCTCCTCGGCCTCGCCTACGTGGTCATGGACGAGGTGCACTACCTCTCCGACCGCTTCCGCGGCGCGGTGTGGGAGGAGGTGATCATCCACCTGCCCGAGTCCGTGACCCTGGTGTCACTGTCGGCGACCGTGTCGAACGCCGAGGAGTTCGGCGACTGGCTCGACACCGTACGCGGCGACACCCAGGTGATCGTCTCCGAGCACCGGCCCGTGCCGCTGTTCCAGCACGTGCTCGCCGGCCGCCGGATGTACGACCTGTTCGAGGAGGCCGAGGGCCACAAGAAGGCGGTCAACCCGGACTTGACGCGCATGGCGCGCCTGGAGGCGAGCCGCCCGTCCTACCAGGACCGCAGGCGCGGCCGTGCCATGAAGGAGGCCGACCGGGAGCGGGAGCGCAGACAGCGCTCACGGGTGTGGACGCCGAGCCGGCCCGAGGTCATCGAGCGGCTGGACTCCGAGGGGCTGCTGCCCGCGATCACCTTCATCTTCAGCCGGGCCGGCTGCGAGGCCGCCGTCCAGCAGTGCCTGTACGCCGGCCTCAGGCTGAATGACGAGGGAGCACGGGAGCAGGTCCGGGCCCTCGTACAGGAGCGCACCGACTCCATCCCGCGCGAGGACCTGCACGTCCTGGGCTACTACGAGTGGCTGGAGGGGCTGGAGCGGGGCATCGCCGCCCACCACGCGGGCATGCTGCCCACCTTCAAGGAGGTCGTCGAGGAGCTGTTCGTCCGCGGCCTGGTGAAGGCCGTCTTCGCGACCGAGACCCTCGCCCTCGGCATCAACATGCCCGCCCGCTCGGTCGTGCTGGAGAAGCTCGTCAAGTGGAACGGCGAGCAGCACGCCGACATCACCCCCGGCGAGTTCACCCAGCTCACCGGCCGGGCCGGCCGGCGCGGCATCGACGTCGAGGGCCACGCCGTGGTGCTGTGGCAGCGCGGAATGAACCCCGAGCACCTCGCGGGACTGGCCGGCACCCGCACGTATCCGCTGCGCTCCAGCTTCAAGCCGTCGTACAACATGGCGGTCAACCTGGTCGAGCAGTTCGGCCGGCACCGTTCGCGGGAGCTGCTGGAAACGTCCTTCGCGCAGTTCCAGGCGGACAAGTCGGTCGTCGGCATCTCCCGCCAGGTGCAGCGCAACGAAGAGGGCCTGGAGGGCTACAAGGCCTCCATGACCTGCCACCTCGGCGACTTCGACGAGTACGCGCGGCTGCGCCGCGAGCTCAAGGACCGCGAGCAGGAGCTGGCCCGGCAGGGCGCCAACCAGCGCCGTGCCGAGGCCGCCGTGGCGCTGGAGAAGCTGAAGCCGGGCGACGTCATCCACGTGCCCACGGGCAAGTTCGCGGGCCTCGCCCTGGTCCTCGACCCGGGGCTGTCCGCCGGGCGGTCCAACGGCCACCGCGGCTTCGACCACCACGACGGGCCCCGCCCGCTGGTGCTGACCGCCGAGCGGCAGGTCAAGCGGCTGGCGTCGATCGACTTCCCGGTGCCCGTCGAGGCGCTGGACCGGATGCGGATCCCGAAGACCTTCAATCCGCGCTCTCCGCAGTCCCGCCGCGACCTGGCCTCCGCGCTGCGGACCAAGGCGGGCCACATCCCGCCGGAGCGGGCCCGCAAGAAGCGCTCCCAGGCGGCGGACGACCGGGAGATCGCCCGCCTGCGCAAGGCGATCCGCGCGCACCCCTGCCACGGCTGCGACGACCGCGAGGACCACGCGCGCTGGGCCGAGCGCTACCACCGGCTGCTGCGCGACACCTCGCAGCTGGAGCGCCGGATCGAGGGCCGGACGAACACCATCGCCCGCACCTTCGACCGGATCGTGGCGCTGCTGACGGAGCTGGACTACCTGCGCGGCGACGAGGTCACCGAGCACGGCAAGCGCCTGGCACGGCTCTACGGCGAGCTGGACCTGCTCGCCAGCGAGTGCCTGCGCGGGGGCGTCTGGGAGGGGCTGTCCCCGGCCGAGCTGGCCGCCTGCGTCTCGGCGCTGGTCTACGAGTCCCGCGCCGCCGACGAGGCGATGGCCCCGAAGGTGCCCTCGGGCAAGGCGAAGGCCGCGCTCGGCGAGACGGTCCGCATCTGGGGCCGGCTCGACGCCCTGGAGGAGGACTTCCGGATCAGCCAGACCGAAGGGGTCGGCCAGCGCGAGCCGGACCTCGGCTTCGCCTGGGCCGCGTACATGTGGGCGTCCGGCAAGGGCCTCGACGAGGTGCTGCGCGAGGCGGAGATGCCGGCCGGCGACTTCGTGCGCTGGTGCAAGCAGGTCATCGACGTCCTCGGCCAGATCGCGGCCGCCGCGCCCGGCGCGGGTTCCACCGTCCCGAAGAACGCGCGCAAGGCCGTCGACGAGCTGCTGCGCGGAGTGGTCGCCTACTCGTCCGTGGGCTGACCGCGGCCCCGGAACCTCACAGGCCCGGCGGGACATCCCGCCGGGCCTGCACGCGTTCCGGGCCGCTTCGGCACCGCTTCCCCTCATCACGGTGAGTGATTTTCGTACACCCCTGAGGCATTACTCCACGTGTTCGAACGACTCCCCGGCGTGCAAATGGGCCCGACCCTACTCCAGTCCCCATGCCCGTTTCAGGTGCTTGCCGAATATGACACGGCGATGATCCGGTCGGACTAAGCTCGCCCGCAGCGCACCGAGTTGAGGTGTAATCGCGCGCTTGTTCCCAATGCGCGGAAGATCCCGACAACTCCCAGGCATACCCCGCCGCAAGCTCCCCCATCCCCGCCGACTCCTTTTCAGAGGGCCTACATGGTGAGTGTTGATTCCCCTCCAGGTCGCCGTGAACTTCCCTACGCGCGAACGCTGTTGCTGCCGGCCATACTGATGGCCGCGGCCACCGGGGCCGCCGTCGCCCTCGTGACGGAACCGGCCC
Organism: Streptomyces sp. NPDC093065; assembly: GCF_044754585.1. Classification (NCBI taxonomy): domain Bacteria; kingdom Bacillati; phylum Actinomycetota; class Actinomycetes; order Kitasatosporales; family Streptomycetaceae; genus Streptomyces; species Streptomyces sp. NPDC093065. The sequence goes on from NZ_JBIVPJ010000020.1 coordinate 167,479, forward strand.
GGCTCGCCGTCGGCCTGTGCGGCGCCTTCGCCATCCTCCTGGTGCTCACCGCTGCCGCCGAAGCGGTACGCCGCGGCCGGATGCTGCGGTCCCTGCGCGCCGAGCACGCCCGTCACACCGCGTATCTGGAGCACCGGGCCGCGAGCCACCACGAGGAGATGGTGCACCTCGGCGCCGAAGTCATCCCGAACATCCTGCACTTCATGCGCGGGGGCGCCACACCCCGCGAGGTGATGAACCGCCTCGGCGAGGTGGACCCCGCCTACACCGAACTCGGGGAGCCCCAGCGCAAGCTGATCCGCATGGTCTGCGAGATCGTCGACCACGAGGACTCCATGCGCGAGTCCGCCGAGCGCTCCTTCGTCGACATCGCCCGCCGCGTCCAGGCGATCGTCCACCAGCAGAACAAGGAACTGCGCGAGATGGAGGAGGACCACGGGCGCAACCCCGAGGTCTTCGACGACCTCCTGCGCATCGACCACGGCACCTCGCTGATCGGCCGCCTCGCCGACTCCATCTCCGTGATCGGCGGCGGCCGGCCCGGACGCCAGTGGCCCCAGCCGGTCGCCCTCTACAGCGTGCTGCGCGGCGCCATGTCCCGGATCCTGGAGTACCGCCGGATCAACCTGGCCTCCATCGCCAAGGTCAACATCAAGGGCACCGCCGTCGAACCGGTCATCCACGCCGCCGCCGAACTCCTCGACAACGCCACCCGCTACTCGCCGCCCGCGGCCAAGGTGCACGTCACCGCGACCGAGGTGCAGAGCGGTGTGTGCATCGAGATCGAGGACGCCGGCGTCAGCCTCAGCGAGGAGTCCCGCGCCCGCATCGAGGGCCTGCTGGAGCAGGCCAAGCGCGGCACCGACGTGCAGGACCTCGCCCAGCACCCGCGCCTGGGCCTGTCCGTGGTCGGCCGGCTGTGCACCCAGTTCGGCATGGACGTCTCGCTGCGCGCCTCCGCCTACGGCGGCGTCCGCGCCATCCTCATCGTGCCCAGCAAGATGATGACCACCGAGCCCGGCGTCGGCCTCGCCCACGGCATCGGCGCCACCGCGATCCCCACCCCGGGCCCCGACGCCCTGCCCGGACCGCAGCGCAAGCCGAAGAAGCGCCGCCCCACCAGCCCCCGCATCCCCGCCACGGTCTCCCTGGAGGACGACGTTCCCGAGGTGACCGAATGGACGGCGGGCGGGCTCCCGCAGCGCCGCAGCCGGGTCAAGATGCCGCTCAGCCAGCGCCTGGCCGAGCAGGCGGCGTGGGAACGGGAGGACGCCGAACGCGAGGCCCGGCAGGCCGCCGAACGCGCCCGGGGCGGCATCCCGGCGCCCGCGGAGCCGGAGCCCGCCCAGGACAAGGACCAGGGCGGACTCCCGCCGGGGCACTTCATCGGCGCCTTCTGGGAGGGCCTCAAGCAGCACCCGGGCACCGCCGCCCAGGCCCACCCGCAGTCCAGCAGCAACGAGCCGGCCCACGCCCCGGCAGACGACGAGGGGAACCTCAAGTGATCGAGCAGCAAGGCAAGTTCGACTGGATGCTCCGGGACCTCTACGACGGCGTACCGGGCATCGAGATGATCGTGGTGCTCTCCGCCGACGGCCTGCGCATCGCCCGTTACTCCGGAGACCCGGACGCCGCCGACCGCGTCGCCGCCGCCTGCGCCGGCCTGCAGAGCCTCGCCGGCGCCGTCAGCCAGGAGATCCCCACCAGCGACGGCGACATGAAGATGGTGCTCATCGAGATGAACGGCGGCTACTTCTACCTGATGGCCGCCGGACCCAACGCCTACCTCGCCGTGCTCTCCGACGTCCGCTGCGAACCCGGCCGGATGGGCCTGAGCATGGCCGACCTGGTCGCCCGGATCGGCCCCCACCTCACCAGTCCCGCACGGCGCAACGGGCAGACCGTATGACTCCTCCCCAGCGCCAGAGGCGATCTCCCGGGCCGGACCGGTCCGCCGCGTCGGCCCCGCCCCGCGCACCCGCCAAGGAAGGCGAGCTCCCCAACCCGGAGCGGCTCTTCGTCATCGGCGGTGAGGGCGGCGGCGAACGCGCCGACATCGACCTCGTCACCCTGATCGTGGCCCGCGCCGACCCCCCGGTGTCCGCCACCCCGGAACAGGCCGCCCTGCTGCGACTGTGCGCCGCACCCCTGTCCACAGCCGAGCTGTCGGCCTACCTGAGCCTGCCGTTCAGCGTGGTGACCGTGCTGCTCACCGACCTGCTGGCGAAGGAACTGGTGCAGGCCCGCGCCCCGATCGTCCGCCAGAAGGTCGCCGACCGAAACCTCCTCGAAGCGGTGATGCATGGACTTCAAAAGCTCTGACACGATCCCGGGCCCACGGACCGAGGACCGGCTGCCGCACACGGCCGAGGCCGCCGTGAAGATCGTCATCGTGGGCGGCTTCGGGGTCGGCAAGACCACCATGGTCGGCTCGGTCAGCGAGATCAGACCGCTGACCACCGAGGAGACCATGACCCAGGCCGGCATCGGCGTCGACGACAACTACGGCTCCGCCTCCAAGACGGCCACCACGGTAGCCATGGACTTCGGCCGCATCACCATCACCGACGAACTGGTGCTGTATCTGTTCGGGACCCCCGGCCAGGAGCGTTTCTGGTTCCTGTGGAACGGCCTCTTCGAAGGCGCCCTGGGCGCGGTCGTCCTGGTCGACACCCGTCGCCTGGAGGTCAGCTTCGACGTCATGGGGCGCCTGGAGGAGCGCGGCGTGCCCTTCGTCGTCGCTGTCAACACCTTCCCCGACGCGCCCCGTTACCCCGTCGCGGAACTGCGCACCGCGCTCGACCTGCCCGAGGAGATCCCCATCCTCGACTGCGACGTACGGCGCCGGGCCTCCAGCCGGGACGTCCTGATGACCCTCGTGCGCTTCCTGCACGCCCTCGCCATGAAGGGCGCGCTGACCTGACCCGCGCGCCCGCCGGCACCCCTTTGACGTGACCCACATCTTTTGTTGCGGAGCGAGACTGTGACGCCTGAACGCCACTCCCCGACCGGAACGGGCGAACCCCTGCTCGAACCACCGCCCGGCTGCCCCGCGCACGGCCCCGGACCGGGCGGACTGCACCGGCTGCACGAGGCGGACGACCTGGAGGCGCTGTACGAGAAGCTGCGCGAGCGGCACGGGCCGGTGGCGCCCGCGCTGCTCCACGACGACGTACCCATGTGGGTGGTCCTCGGGCACGCCGAGAACCTGCACATGGTGAGCACCCCCTCCCAGTTCTGCCGCGACAGCCGGATCTGGACCCCGCTCAACGAGGGCATGGTCAAGCCTGACCACCCGCTGATGCCGCACATCGCCTGGCAGCCCATCTGCTCCCACGCCGAGGGCGACGAGCACAAGCGGCTGCGCGGCGCGGTCACCAGCGCCATGTCCGACCTCGACTTCCGGGAGCTGCGCCGGCACATCAAGCGCTACACCCAGCGCGTCGTCAACCGGTTCTGCGAGGAGGGCCGCGCCGACCTCGTCGGCCAGTTCGCCGAGCACCTGCCGATGGGTGTGATGTGCCATCTGCTCGGCATGCCCGAGGAGTACAACGACCGGCTGGTGGAGGCCGCCCGCGACACCCTCAAGGGCACCGAGACGGCGATCGCCAGCCACGCCTACGTCATGGAGGCACTGGGACGGCTCACCGCCGCCCGCCGGGCCGAACCGGCCGACGACATCGCCGGTCACCTCGTCAGCCACCCGGCCGGCCTCAGTGACGACGAGGTCCGCGAACACCTGCGGGTGGTCCTGCTGGCCGCCTACGAGGCGACCGTCAACCTGATCGCCAACGTGATGCGGGTGGTGCTCACCGACCCGGGTTTCCGCGCCCAGCTCAGCGGCGGGCAGATGACGGTGCCCCAGGCGGTCGAGCAGTCCCTGTGGGACGAGCCGCCGTTCAGCACCGTCTTCGCCTACTTCGCCAAACAGGAGACGGAACTCGGCGGCCAGCGCATCCGGGCCGGCGACGGCCTGCTGTTCGGCATCGCACCGGGCAACGTCGACCCGCGCATCCGCCCGGACCTGGACGCCAGCATGATGGGCAACCGCGCCCACCTCGCCTTCGGCGGCGGCCCGCACGAATGCCCCGGGCAGGACATCGGGCGGGCCATCGCCGACGCCGGCATCGACGCGCTGCTGATGCGGCTGCCCGACGTCCAGCTCGACTGCGACGAGGACGAACTGCGGTGGCGGTCGTCGATCGCGTCCCGGCACCTGGTGGAGCTGCCGGTGCGGTTCGAGCCCAGGGCACAGCAGGACATCCGGCAGCAGCCGAGCCACGCCCCGGCCCCGGCACGGCGCGCCCCGTGGCACGTCGGCATCCCGAAGTCGGAGCAGCGCACCCAGCCGCCGCTGCCCTCCCACCCGCCGCAGCCCGTGCCGGTGACGGCCGCCGAGCCCCGGCAGGCGCAGGACCCGCAGGCCGTTCGCCCCGGCGGCGCCTGGCAGCGGTTCCTGCTCTGGTGGCGCGGCCACTGAGGGCCCGACCGGTCCGCTACACCGCCCAGTCCTCGTACGCAGTCCAGGCACCGAGGGACCGGCCGCTGCGGAAGCGGTGCTCGCGCCCCGTGACCGGATCGGTGAACGCCAGCTCCCGCGCGAGCAGTTGCAGCGGGCGCCGGAAGTCACCGGCCGGCACGGGGGCGGCCACCTCGGGGTAGAGCGGGTCGCCGAGGATGGGCACGCCCAGCGCGCTCATGTGAACGCGCAGCTGATGGGTCTGGCCGGTGCCGGGGACCAGCCGGTACCGGCCCAGCCCGCGGTCCGGCCGGCGGTCGACCAGCTCGACGCGGGTCACTGCGTTCGGCTCGCCGTCCACCTCGCGGGCGGCGAGGACCCCGCGCTCCTTCAGGATCCGGCTGCGTACCGTGCGGGGCAGGACGAGCGAGGAGTCGTACGGGGCGACGGCCTCGTACTCCTTGCCCACCCTCCGGTCGGCGAACAGGCTCTGGTACGCGCCGCGTTCCTCGGGACGGACGGTGAACAGGACCAGCCCCGCCGTGAGCCGGTCGAGGCGGTGCGCGGCGCCCAGCGCCGGAACCGCCAGCTCCCGGCGCAACCGTGCCAGCGCGGTCTGGGCGACGTGGCCGCCGCGCGGGGTGGTGGCCAGGAAGTGGGGCTTGTCCACGACGACGATGTGCTCGTCGCGGTACACGACCTCCATGGGGAAGGGCACCGGCACCTCGGCGGGCGGCTCGCGGTGGAACCACACGAACATGCCCGGCTCGTACGGCGCGTCGCCCGCCACCGGGCGTCCGTCCGCCCCGACGAACAGCCCGGCCTCGAACATGCCGTCCACCACGCCGGCGCCGGCACCCGACAGCCGCTCCGCCAGATACTCCCGCACCGTGGACCACGGACCGTTCGCGGGCAGCCGCACCCGCACCGCGTCGATGCCGTCGCGCTGCGGCAGGGGCGAGGGCGGGAGAGGGGTACGGCGTCTCATCACCTGCCAGCGTACGAGGCGGTGACCTGCGGTGGCGCGCCTGGTCGTCCGGGGAGCGGATAACGGAGGGGGCGGAAAACCGCTGGGCCGCCCGCCGTCCCCCTTGGCAGGATGCCGCCCATGCCCTATCTGACCCGCCCGGTCCTCGCAGCCGGCACCTTCTCCGGCACCCCGCAGCCCACCCTCCCCACCGGCGACGGGCTGCTGCTGCGCCCGTGGCGCACCGAGGACGCGCCCGCCGTGCACGCGGCCTTCCAGGATCCGGCGATGCACCAGTGGCACGCCCGCGCCGCCGACTCCGAGGAGGAGGTACGGGGCTGGATCACCGAGTGGCAGCAGGCGTGGGAGGGGGAACGCGGCGTCCAGTGGGCGGTCGCCGACGCGGCCGACGACCGGCTGCTCGGCCGGGTCGCCCTGCGGCAGGTGCTGCTCGGCGACGGGGCGGCGGAGGTCGCCTACTGGACCACCGCCGACGCCCGCGGCCGCGGTGTCGCCGCGCGGGCCACGCGGGCCCTCGCCCACTGGGCCCTGAACGAGACCGGCTTCCAGCGCCTGGAACTCCTGCACGCCGTGGCCAACGAGGCGTCGTGCCGGGTGGCCCAGAAGTCCGGCTTCGCCCTGGAGGGCACCAAACGCAGCGCCCTGCTCCACCCCGACGGCTGGCACGACATGCACCTCCACGCGCGCGTGCGCGGCGACTGAGGAGGCGCGTGGCGCCGGGCCGCCGGCCCACGCCCGCAACAGCCGGGGCGCTCCCGCGTGCCCGCGGCCCGACGGAGCCCGCCGGGCAGAGACGCCGGAGTGCGTACCGCGCGGGCACCCGCCCGCTGGATCCGGGGTCTTCGCGCCGACTGCGCCGGGGACTCTTCGGGGTCGTCGAGTGGGTGTGTCGTTCCATCCCGGCGGCAGTACGACAGGACGGCAGCACGCGCGCGTACAGGGCGTTTCAGAAAGACGCGTGACCAGCGGACGGGCACCCGCCGGGCCCCTGTGTGGGCCTTGGCGGGTGCTGGGCTGAGGGGTCGTGGGTGCGCCGGGGGTCGGTGGAACTGGGTGGGGGCAGGGCGTCGCGTCGGTGGTCTGCTCGCCGGGACCGGGCGGTCTTCCGTGTCGGCCTCGCCGTGGAGGACGGCTGGGCGCGTAGGCGCGCGGCCGAGGGGGCCCGTCATGCCGCCGTGGTGGCAGGGCGCTCGGCCGCCGGGCCCCGGGCCCCGGCCGCTGTGTGGTCCGTGACCGGTGCTGGGCTGAGGGGCCGTGGGTGCGCCGGGGGCCGGTGGCACTGGGTGGGGGGCAGGGCGCCGCGTCGGTGGTCTGCCCGCCGGGACCCCGGGCGGTCTTCCGTGTCGGCCTCGCCGTGGAGGACGGCTGGGCGCGTAGGCACGCGGCCGAGGGGGCCCGTCATGCCGCCGTGGTGGCAGGGCGCTCGGCCGCCGGGCCCCGGCCCCTGTGTGGGCCTTGGCCGGTGCTGGGCTCAGGGACCGTGGCTGCGCCGGGGGCCGGTGGCACTGGGTGGGGGCAGGGCGCCGCGTCGGTGGTCTGCCCGCCGGGACCGGGCGGGCTTCCGTGTCGGCCTCGCCGTGGAGGGCGTAAGGCGCGTGGCCGAGGGGCGGCGGGGCGCGTCACGCCGCTGTCGTGGCCTCCTGCTCGGCCTCGATGCGGGCGTTCCAGTCGCGCTTGGAGGCCTGCCAGCCGTCCTCGTTGTGGCCGAGCCGCCAGTAGCCCGAGATGGACAGGTCCTCGCGGGGGACCTCGCGCTCCAGGCGCAGGTAGCGGCGCAGCTCCTTCACGCAGGCCGCCTCGCCGTGGACGAACGCGTGCAGCCTGCCCTCGGGGAACTCCAGGGCGCGCACGGCCTCGACCAGGGCCTGCCCGGTCGGACGCCCCGCGCGGTGCAGCCAGACGACCTCCACGTCGGAGTCGATCTTCTGCTCCTCCTCGGGCCCATCGACCTCGACGAAGGCGAACGCGCGCGCGCCGTCGGGCAGCGCCTCCAGGGAGCGGGCGATCGCGGGCAGCGCGCTCTCGTCACCGGCGAGCAGGTGCCAGTCGGCGGCCGGGTCGGGGGCGTAGGCACCGCCGGGGCCCATGAAGTGGATGCGCTCGCCCGGCCGCACCCGCTTGGCCCACGGGCCGGCGAGTCCCTCGTCGCCGTGGACGACGAAGTCCAGCGTCATCTCGCGCTGCTCGGCGTCCCAATGGCGCACGGTGTACGTCCGGGTGACCGGCCACTGCTCGCGTGGGAACTCCTCGCGGATCCGCTCCATGTCGAAGGGCTCCGGGTAGGTCGCGCCCCCGGAGGGGAAGAGCAGCTTCACGTAGTGGTCGGTGCAGGTGTCCGCCGAGAACTCGGCCAGCCCCTCGCCGCCGAGCACCACACGCTGCATGTGCGGGGTCAGCCGCTCGGTGCGGACGACCTGCGCGGAGTGCGGCTTGCGCGGCTTGCGTGCCGGACGGTCTGCCATGACGGCCTCCCTGTTCCCTGCGTGCGATTTCCCGAGTATCCCCAGTTAGGTATACCTAAGCTAGCATCCCGGACCTGCCGGTCGCTCAAGGAGCGGGTGCCCACGCGGCACGGTTCAGGCGGTGAGCGTGGCCAGCAGCCGCTGCAGTGACCCGCCGAGCCCCCAGCGGGCGGCCAGCGCGTCCAGCGCCCCGGCGTCGCGCGGGGCGTGCGGCAGGGCGGTGCCGGCGTCCGGCAGCGGGACGTCGTCCGCCACCCGTACGACCTTCGGGGCGACCGCGAGATACGGTCCGGCCTCGGTGAGCCGCTTGCGCTGCGAGGGCGTGAGCTTCGCCTTCGGGTCGTCGACGGCGGCCTGGATCCCGGCCAGGTCCCCGAACTCGGCGAGCAGCTTGGCGGCCGTCTTCTCACCGATCCCGGGCACCCCCGGCAGGCCGTCGCTCGGGTCGCCCCGCAGCAGCGCCAGATCGGCGTAGCCGCGCCCGTCGACGCCGTACTTCTCGCGCAGCGCGGCCTCGTCGACGAGGTTGAGCGTGCCGACGCCCTTGACCGGGTAGAGCACGCGCACGCCGCGGGCGTCGTCGACGAGCTGGTAGAGGTCCCGGTCGCCGGTGACGATGTCGACCGGGCCGGCGGCCCGCGCGGTGTAGGTGCCGATGACGTCGTCCGCCTCGTACCCGGGAACGCCGACGCGGGCGATACCGAGCGCGTCGAGTACGGCCTCGATGACCGGTACCTGCGGGGACAGCGTGTCGGGCACCTCCTCCTCGTCGGGGCCCGCCGGGCGCTCCTCGGCCACCCGGTGGGCCTTGTAGGAAGGGATCAGCTCCACCCGCCAGTGCGGGCGCCAGTCGGCGTCCATGCAGGCCACCAGGTGGTCGGGGCGGTGGTCCTTCACCAGGCGGTCGATGAAGTCCAGCAGGCCGCGCACGGCGTTCACCGGCGTGCCGTCGGGTGCCTTCACCGAGTCCGGCACGCCGAAGTAGGCGCGGAAGTAGAGGGAGGCGGTGTCGAGAAGCATCAGTCGTCCGGTCACGCCTCGCAATCATGCCGCAGGTGGTGTGTGCGGGTGGGGGAGGACGTGTGAACTGGGTCACTTAAATGTTTGGCGCATAAGCATCGGGGCAGGCGCGCAGCCGGGCCGAAGCTGGTTGATGCATTCAACTGTTAGGGAGGCTTCGCACCCTGCCCCTGCCCCCGATCCAAGAGGTAAGCGTGTCAGCCAGACTAGAGGCCGAGAACCTGTACAAGGTCTTCGGCAGGAAACCGGACCAGGCAGTCGAACGACTGCGCCAGGGGGACGTCCGCAAGGACCAGGGGGACGTCCGGGAGGATCAGAAGGACGTCAGGGAGGAACTGCGCGCCGACGGCACCACCGCCGCCGTCATCGACGCGTCCTTCACCGTGGAGCCCGGCGAGATCTTCGTGGTCATGGGGCTGTCCGGATCAGGCAAGTCCACGCTGCTGCGCATGCTCAACGGTCTGTCGGAGCCGACCGCCGGGCACGTCCGCTTCGGGGGCCAGGACCTCACCGAGCTCAGCGACCGCGAGCTGCGCGAGGTCCGCTCCAAGAAGATCAGCATGGTCTTCCAGCACTTCGCGCTCTTCCCCCACCGCAGCGTCCGTGACAACGCTGCCTACGGTCTTGAAGTGCAGGGCGTGCCCCGCGCCGAGCGCGAACGCCGCGCCGACGAGGCGCTCGCCCTGTGCGGCCTGGCCGGCTGGGAGAAGTCCTGGCCGGACGAGCTGTCCGGCGGCATGCAGCAGCGCGTCGGCCTGGCCCGCGCGCTCGCCACCGACGCCGACCTGCTGCTGATGGACGAGTCCTTCAGCGCCCTCGACCCGCTGATCCGCCGCGACATGCAGGACCAGCTGCTCGACCTGCAGAAGACCCTGAAGAAGACCATCGTCTTCATCACCCACGACCTCAACGAGGCCATGCGCCTGGGCGACCGCATCGCCGTCATGCGGGACGGCCGCATCGTGCAGATAGGCACCGCGCAGGACATCCTGATACGTCCCGCCAACGACTACGTCGCCTCCTTCACCAAGGACGTCGACCGCTCCCGCGTCCTGACCGCCGGCGCCGTCATGGAGACCGACGTGCGCGGCGACGAGGCCGACTGCGACTGCGAGACCGCCACCCCCGACACGCCGTTCTCGGAGCTGTGCGCGATCAGCGCCCGCGTGCCCCACGCGGTGGCGGTGCTCGACGGCGAGCGCCGGCTCGTCGGCGTCGTCCCGGCCCAGCGCCTCATCGGCTTCCTCGGCGACGAGGACGTCGTACCCGGTGTCTGCCAGTCCCGGCGGGACAAGGGCGGCAAGAAGGTGATCAGCCGTGCCTAGGATTCCCCTCGGTGACTGGGTCAACAGCACCGTCGACTGGCTGCTCGACAACGTCTCCTGGCTCTTCACCTTCCTCAAGAGCGTCTTCACCGGCGCCTACGACGGCATCAACGCCGTCCTCCAGGCCCCCGAGCCGCTGCTGCTCGCCGGCATCTTCGCCGTGCTGGCCTTCTGGCTGCGCGGCACCTTCGCCGGTGTCCTCTCCTTCGTCGGGTTCGCCTTCATCGACTCCCTCGGTCTGTGGGAGAACGCGATGGTCACCCTGGCGCTCCTGCTGGTCGCCACGATCATCGCCCTGGTCGTGGCGGTGCCGGTGGGCATCTGGGCGGCACGCTCGGACCGGGTGAGCGCGTTCGTCCGGCCGATCCTGGACTTCATGCAGACGCTGCCCGCGATGATCTACCTGATCCCCGCGATCCTGTTCTTCGGGACCGGTTCCGCACCGGGCATCGTGGCCACGCTGATCTTCGCGCTGGCACCCGGCGTCCGCATGACCGAGCTGGGCATCCGCCAGGTCGACAAGGAACTGGTCGAGGCCGCCGAGGCGTTCGGCACCACGCCCCGCAACACCCTGCTGCGCGTCCAGCTCCCGCTGGCCCTGCCCACGGTGATGGCCGGCGTCAACCAGGTCATCATGCTCGGCCTGTCCATGGCCGCGATCGCCGGCATGGTCGGCACCGGCGGTCTCGGCGGCGACGTCATGGAGTCCATCGGCCAGCTCAACGTCGGCCTCGGCGCCGAGGCCGGTGTCGCCATCGTGATCCTGGCGATCTACCTGGACCGCATGACCAGCGCGCTGGGCACGCACGTCTCCCCGCTGGGCCGCCGCGCCGCCGCCAAGGTGCGCGCCGCCAGGGGCCTGAAGATCTGGTCCTACCGCCCCCAGCCGCAGGTCGCCGTGATCGGCATCGTGATCCTCGGCCTGGTGGCCGGCGGCATGGGCATGTTCGGCGGCAGCTCCGACGACGCCGACACGGCGGGCGGCGGCAACAACGTCGGCAACGGCAAGAAGGTCTCCATCGGCTACATCCCCTGGGACGAGGGCGTCGCCTCCACGTTCCTGTGGAAGGAGATCCTCGAACAGCGCGGCTTCGAGGTCGAGGCCAAGCAGTTCGAGGCCGGCCCGCTCTACACCGCGCTGGCCCAGGGCAACATCGACTTCCAGACCGACTCGTGGCTGCCCACCACCCACGAGCAGTACTGGAAGAAGTACGGCAAGCAGCTCGAGGACCTCGGCTCCTGGTACGACGAGACGTCGCTGGAGCTGACCGTCCCGGCGTACATGAAGGACATCAACTCCCTCGAGGACCTCAAGGGCAAGGCCGACCTCTTCGGCGGCAAGATCACCGGCATCGAGTCCAGCGCCGGCGAGATGAACCTCCTCAAGACCAAGATCCTCAAGGAGTACGGTCTCGACAAGGAGTACAAGGTCGTCGACAGCTCCACGCCGGCGATGCTGGCCGAGCTGAAGCGGGCCTACAGCAAGCAGCAGCCGATCGTCGTGCCGCTGTGGTCCCCGCACTGGGCGTACAACGACTACGACCTGAAGAAGCTGAAGGACCCCAAGGGAGCCTGGGGCAAGGGTGACGGCGTGCACTCGCTGTCCCGCAAGGGCTTCTCGGACGACAACCCGGCCGTGGCCAAGTGGCTGAAGGACTTCTCCATGACGGAGAAGCAGCTCACCAGCCTCGAGGCCGAGATCAACAAGGCCGGCAAGGGGCAGCAGCAGGAGGCCGTCCGCACCTGGCTCAAGGCCAACCCGGGCGTCGTCGACAAGCTCGCCCCGGTCGAGAACGCCTCCGGCGGCACCCCGGCCGAGGCCAAGCGGACCCTCAACGTGGCCTGGTTCCCGTGGGAGGAGGACGTCGCCGCCACCTACCTGTGGAAGAACGTCCTCGAGCGCCGCGGCTACAAGATGAAGATGCAGCAGATGGACGTCGGCCCGGTCTACACCGGACTCGCCTCCGGCGGGCTCGACCTCAACTTCGACGCGTGGCTGCCCTACGCCCAGAGCAACTACTGGAAGAAGCACAAGGACAACCTCACCGACCTGGGCACCTGGTACCAGCCGACCTCCCTGGAGATCGCCGTCCCCTCGTACGTGAAGGACGTCAAGTCCCTCGCCGACCTCAAGGGCAAGAGCGACCTCTTCGACGGCAAGATCATCGGCATCGAGCCCGGCACCGGTGAGATGCAGCTGCTGAAGAACGAGGTCCTGCCGGGCTACGGCCTGGAGGACGAGTACGAGGTCGTCGACGGCTCCACGCCGGCCATGCTGGCCGAGCTCAAGCGCGCCCTCGCCAAGAAGGAGCCGGTCGCGGTCACCCTGTGGTCGCCGCACTGGGCCTACAGCGACTACGAGCTGACCAAGCTGAAGGACCCCAAGAAGGCCTTCGGCGAGGGCAACACGATCCGCACCATCTCCAGCAAGAAGTTCCCCGAGCAGTACCCGCAGCTCACGAAGTGGATCAAGAACTTCAAGATGAGCGAGGACGAGCTGGGCAGCCTGGAGGCCGAGATCAAGGACCGCGGCCAGGGCCACGAGGAGGAAGCCGTCGCGGCCTGGCTGAAGGAGCACCCGGACATGGTCGGCCGGATGACCCCGCAGTAGCCCGGACCGGAGTACTCCCCGGCACGGCACAGTGCTTGGCGGTACTCCACGACGGTCACCCCGAGGGGTGGGGGGGGGGGGGGCCCCCCCCCCCCGGCCCCCCCCGCCCCCCCCCCCCCCCCCCCCCCCCCCCGGCCCGGGGGGGGGGGGGGGGGCGGCCCCGGGCGGGGGGGGGGGGGGGGGGGGGCCCCCCCCCCCCCCCCGGGACGGGAAC
>NZ_JBIVPJ010000021.1:0-149741 GCF_044754585.1 Streptomyces sp. NPDC093065
GGGCGCGCCTGCAGGGGGGGGGGCGCGGGCGGGGGGGGCCCGGGGGGGGGCCGGGGGGGGGCGGGGGGGGGCGCCCCCCCCCGGGGGGGGGGGGGGCCCGGGGGGCCCGGCGCCCCCCCCCACCGCCGTATCGCGTCGTCGGGCGCGTCAGGCCTTGCGGTGTCTGCCGCCGCGCAGGTCGGCGGCCTCCCCGTCGGCCTCGGACGGCGCGGGCGGAATGCCGTCGGTCTCCTGCAGGCGGCGTTCCCGCTCGGCCTTCTCCGCCTTCTCGGCCTCTTCCGCCGCCTCCATCTCCGCGAACACGTCGATGGGGGCCGGTGCCTTGGCCAGGAAGACCCAGGTCAGCCAGACGGCGAGCAGGAAGGGCGGGATCTTCAGGGTGACCAGGACCCAGCCGAGCTGCTCGGTGTTCGCCCACCAGTACAGCGGGAAGAGGATCGCGCTCTTGCCGAGCAGGATCAGGCCCCACGCGTAGCTGGCCTTGGTGTACGCCTTCTTGCGGCCAGGGTTGCGGGTGCGCCAGGAGAGGTTCTCCTTGAAGACCGGACCGAGGATCAGACCGATCAGCGGCACCCCCGCCAGCGAGGTGACGATGTACGCCAGTGCCAGGCCCAGGGTGTAGAGCATGCCCGGCAGGTAGAAGTTCTTGGCGTTGTCGGTCATCATCGCGAAGACCACGCCGAAGGCGACGCCGAAGACACCGCTGAACGCGTGCTTGACGGTGTCCTTCATCGCCAGCCGGACCACGACCAGCACGACCGACACGGCCAGGGCCGCGATCGCCGACATGTGCAGGTCGTTGTTGAGCGTGAAGATGGTGACGAAGAGCAGGCCCGGCAGCACCGTCTCGATCATGCCCCGCACGCCGCCGAACGCCTCGAACAGCGCGGCCTCCGTCACCGCCCGGGCGTCGTCGGCCTCTGTCGTCTCTTCGGTCGGCTTGTCGAGCGACGTCACCGGCTACTCCCGTCCGAGGGGTCTCAGTTCGTATTTCGGGTTGAAGAGCACCCGGCGGCCGTGGCTCATGGAGATCCGGCCCGATGCGATGAGCTTGCGCCCCGGCTCTATGCCCACGATGGAGCGTCTGCCCAGCCACACCACGTCCAGGGCGGCGGTGCCGTCGAACAACTCGGCCTCCAGGGCCGGGACGCCCGCACGCGGTCGCAGGGTGACCGTGCGCAAGGTACCAGTTACCGACACGACCTGTCGGTCCTGGCAGTCTCCGATGCGCGTGCAGCCGGTGGTGTCGGCGTCCTCGCGCAGTTCCTCCGACTCCAGGTCCTCCTGCGACGAGGAGAGCCGGTCGAACATGCGCCGGAACCGGCCCACCGGCTTGTCGGAACGCGGAGCAGCACTCATATCTGAAGCGTACCGGGGCCCGCCGACAGCCATGCACTCCTCTCGGGACGGGATGGCGAGGCTCACTTTCCGCTCACTCTCCGCTCACTTCTCGAAGCGGTACCCCATGCCCGGCTCGGTGATGAAGTGCCGCGGGTGCGCGGGGTCCGCCTCCAGCTTGCGGCGCAGCTGTGCCATGTAGACCCGCAGGTAGTTCGTCTCCGTCCCGTACGACGGCCCCCACACCTCCTGCAGCAGCTGCCGCTGGCCCACCAGGCGCCCCGTGTTGCGCACCAGCACCTCCAGCAGGTGCCACTCGGTGGGCGTCAGGCGTACGTCCCTGCCGTCCCGGTGGACCTTCTTCGCGGCCAGGTCGACGGTGAACCCCGCGGTGTCCACGACCACCTCGTCCTCGCCGCCCGGGACGGGCTCGGACCGACGGACGGCGGCCCGCAGCCGGGCCAGCAGTTCGTCCATGCCGAAGGGCTTGGTGACGTAGTCGTCGGCGCCCGCGTCCAGCGCCTCGACCTTCTCGTCGGAGGAGTGCCGGGCGGACAGCACCAGGATCGGCACCCGCGTCCAGCCGCGCAGCTCCTTGATCACCTCGACACCGTCCATGTCGGGCAGGCCCAGGTCCAGCACCACCACGTCGGGGTGGCGGGCGGCGGCGAGCCGGAGGGCGGTGGCACCGTCGTGGGCGGCGTCGACCTCGTAGTGGCGCGCCTTGAGGTTGATCACGAGGGCCCGCACGATCTGCGGTTCGTCGTCGATCACGAGGACGCGGGTCATCCGGCGGCCTGCCTTTCTGCGGTCGCGCTCTGCGGGGTCGCGCCTTCCGCGGTCGCAAGGCGGGGGGTCGTCGCGGAGGAAGCGGAGGAAGCGGAGGAAGCCGAGGAAGCCGAGGAAACGGAGGAGCTGGAGGCGCATGAGGAACCGGGGGAAGCCACCGCGCGCAGGGTCAGGACCATGGTGAGGCCGCCGCCGGGGGTGTCCTCCGCGTTCAGCGTGCCGCCCATCGCCTCGGCGAAGCCCCGGGCCACGGCCAGGCCGAGTCCCACCCCGGCCCCGCGCGGGGCGTCGCCGTGGCGCTGGAAGGGCTCGAAGATGCGCTCCTTGGCCTCGTCCGGGACGCCCGGCCCCCGGTCGACGACACGCACCTCCACGCGGTCCGCGAGGGCGCTGGCGGCGACCAGGACGGTCCGGTCGTCCGGGCTGTACTTGACGGCGTTCTCCACCAGGTTGGCCAGCGCCCGCTCCAGGAGCCCGGCGTCCACGGCGACCATGGGCAGCGTCTCCGGAATGTCCAGTTCCGCGCTCTCCTCGGGCACCCCGCCGAGCGCCATCGGCGCCACCTCGTCCACGTCGATCTCGCGGATCAGGGGGGTGACAGTGCCGGTCTGGAGGCGGGACATGTCGAGCAGGTTGCCCACGAGGTGGTCGAGGCGGTCGGCACCCTCCTCGATGCCTTCGAGCAGCGCTGCCCGGTCCTCCTCCGACCAGGCCACGTCGTCGGACCTGAGGCCGGTCACCGCGGCCTTGATGCCGGCCAGCGGGGTGCGCAGGTCGTGGCTGACGGCGGCCAGCAGCGCGGTGCGGATGCGGTTGCCCTCGGCCAGCGCGCGGGCCCGGTCGGCCTCCTCGCGCAGGCGGCGCCGGTCCAGGACGACGGCGGCCTGGGCGGCGAAGGCGGCGAGGACCCGGCGGTCCTCGGCGGGCAGGACGCGTCCGGTCAGCGCGAGGGCCATGTGGTCGCCGACGGGCATGTCCACGTCCGCGTCCTCCGGCCGGTCGACCGGCGGTCCGGACCCGGCGCGCCCGGCGCAGGTCCAGGGCGCCACGTCGCCCTCCCGCTCCAGGAGGGCGGCCGACTCCATGCCGAAGGTCTCGCGCACCCGCTCCAGCAGCGTCTCCAGGCTGGTCTCCCCGCGCAGCACGTCACCGGCCAGGAAGGAGAGGATCTCGGACTCGGCGCGCAGCCTGGCGGCCTGGTGGGTGCGGCGGGCCGCCACGTCGACCACGGAGGTCACGGAGAGCGCGACGCCCACGAATATGGCGAGCGCAAGCATGTTCCTCGGGTCCGCGATCGTGATGCGGTTGACGGGCGGCGTGAAGAACCAGTTGAGCAGCAGCGACCCGACCGCGGCCGAGGCCAGCGCCGGGTACAGCCCGCCGAGCAGGGCGGCCGCCACCGTCAGCGCCAGGTAGAGCAGGACGTCGTTGGCGAGCCCGAGGTGGACGGCGCTGAGCAGCAGCGTCAGCAGCACCGGCCCGCCCAGGCCCGCGAGCCAGCCCCAGACGATCCGGGAACGGCCGAGCCGCGCCCCCCTGGCCACCGGCAGCCCGCGCCCCTTGGCGACCTCCTCGTGGGTGACGATGTGGACGTCCAGGTCGGGACCGGACTCGCGGGCGACGGTGGCGCCGACGCCGGGTCCGAAGACGTACTGCCAGGCCTTGCGGCGCGAGGAGCCGAGGACGATCTGGGTGGCGTTGACACCGCGGGCGAAGTCGAGCAGGGCCGCCGGTATGTCCTCGCCGAGGACGTGGTGGAAGGTGCCGCCGAGATCCTCCACCAGGGTGCGCTGCACCGCCAGCTCCTTCGGGGAGGCCGAGGTCAGCCCGTCGCTGCGGGCTATGTAGACGGCCAGCACCTCGCCGCCCGCGCCCTTCTCGGCCAGACGCGCGGCCCGCCGGATCAGCGTCCGGCCCTCGGGACCGCCGGTCAGGCCGACCACGATGCGTTCGCGCGAGCCCCAGATCTTCGAGACCCGGTGCTCGCTGCGGTACTGCTGGAGGTATTCGTCGGCCCGGTCCGCCACCCACAGCAGCGCCAGTTCGCGCAGGGCGGTGAGGTTGCCGGGACGGAAGTAGTTGGACAGGGCCGCGTCGACCCTGTCCGGCTGGTAGATGTTGCCGTGAGCCATGCGCCGGCGCAGCGCCTGGGGCGACATGTCGACCAGTTCGATCTGGTCCGCGCGCCGCACCACCTCGTCCGGCACGGTCTCCCGCTGCCGTACGCCGGTGATCGACTCCACGACGTCGCCGAGCGACTCCAGGTGCTGGATGTTGACGGTCGAGACGACGTCGATCCCGGCGGCGAGGAGTTCCTCGACGTCCTGCCAGCGCTTGGCGTTGCGCACGCCGGGGACGTTGGCGTGGGCCAGTTCGTCCACCAGCGCCACCCGGGGGGCGCGGGCCAGGACCGCCTCCGGGTCCAGCTCGGTGAAGGTGGCGCCCCGGTGCTCGACCTCCCGGCGCGGCACCTGTTCCAGGCCGCGCAGCAACGCCTCGGTGCGCGGGCGGCCGTGGGGCTCGACGAAGGCCACGACGCAGTCGGTGCCCCGTTCGACCCGGCGGTGGGCCTCGGACAGCATGGCGTACGTCTTGCCGACGCCCGGCGCCGCGCCGAGGTAGATCCGTAGCTTGCCGCGTCCCATGGCCTCATTGTCTTCTGGTCACCGCTGATGGAGCAGCGTCGACCCTACGATCCGCATTCGCGGGCAAATGGGGCGGGGTGCGGATGCGGCGTCCTCGGCGCGACTCCGACGCGGGCGTCACTCCTCGACGATCTCCCCGTCCCTCAGCTCCAGCACCCGGTCGGCGAGGCCGAGCAGGGTGGCGTCGTGCGTGGCGACCAGGGCGGTGACCTGTTCACTGCGTACGACGGCCCGCAGCAGCTCCATCACCGAGTGCCCGGTCTCCGCGTCCAGCTGGCCGGTGGGCTCGTCGGCGATCAGCAGCGCCGGGTTGTTGGCGAGGGCGCGGGCGACGGCGACCCGCTGCTGCTGTCCGCCGGACAGCTCTCCGGGGCGCTGGGCGGCGTGGCCGGCGAGACCCACGAGGGCGAGCAGCAGCTCGACTCGCTCCTCGCGTTCACGGGGCGCGGCCCGGCGCAGGCGCATCGGTACGCCGACGTTCTCGGCGGCGGTGAGGATCGGGATGAGACCGAAGGACTGGAAGACGAAGCCGACCCGGTCCCGGCGCAGGGCGAGCAGTCCGTCCTCGTCCAGCGCCGCGAGGTCGCGGCCGTCGACCTCGACCCGCCCGGCGTCCGGGGTGTCGAGGCCGCCGACGATGTTGAGCAGCGTGGTCTTCCCGGAGCCCGACCGCCCCTTGAGGGCGACCAGCTCACCGCGGGGCACGTCGAAGGAGACTCCGCGCAGGGCGTGCACGGCGGCGCCGTCGCGGCCGTACGACTTCCGTACGTCCTCGACGCGCACCATGGTCTGGGTGACCACCTGGCTCATGTCGCGCCCTCCCCCGTCGCCGTGAACCGGGCGCCAGTATCACCAACGGGCGCGGACGGGGCAACGGTCCGGCCGGGATCACCGGGGATGCGCACGCCGCGAGGGTCGCATCCCCCGGCGGGGTGCGGCCCTCGCGGCGTGCGTACGGCGGAAGGCCGTACCGGGTCCCCGCCTAGCGGACCTCGGTGATCTCCGGTCCGCGCTGGAGCTGACCCATGCCGCCGGCGAAGCGGGAGCCCTCCTCCTGCTGGACACCCTCGGGAACCATCTGGGCGTCGTTCGGCAGCTTGAGGACGATCGGGTCGCGGGGGGCCATCGGGCCCTCGCCGCGGACGACGACCGTGTCCCGGAAGATCTGCTCCAGCAGACCGGCGGCCTGCGGCTGCACGGCGCCCTGGCCCGAGATCACCCCGCGCAGGAACCAGCGGGGCCCGTCCACACCGACGAACCGCACGACCTGGAAGCCTCCGGTGCCGTCCGGCAGCTGCACCGGGACCTGGGCCCGCAGCTCCCAGCCCAGGGGGCCCTCGACCTCGTCGATGATCCCGCCCTGCTGGGTGATGCCGGAGCCGATCTCCTCGCGCACCTCGCCCCAGATGCCCTCGCGCTTGGGAGCGGCGAAGCCCTGGAGCTGGATGGCGCTGTCGCGCAGTACGACGGTCGCGGCGACGATCGCGTCACCCGCGACCTCCACCCGCAGTTCCATGCCGTCCACCCCGGGGATGAACAGGCCGCCCAGGTCGACCCTGCCCTCGCCCGGGTCGCGGACCTCGGTGCTGTCCCAGGGCCCGTCGGGGCGCGGCTCGGGCTCGAGCCGCACGCGTTCACGCTCTTCGTCCGCCTCGGTGTCGACGCTGTCGACGACCTGCTCGGTCTCGCCGGCCGCGTCCTCGGCGGCATCACTCTTCTTGCGACGTCCGAACACGTCACTGTCCTTCCCGGTCGGATACGACCGAAGCGTATCGATTCCCACCCGTCGGGCCGCCCTCGGCGACCTGACCGCTTGTGCCGCTTGCACGGTCCAACCCGGCGTGGCCGCCGGTGGACCCGAAGCCCCCCTCGGCCCGCGCCGAGTCGGGAAGTTCCGCGACCTGACGGAAGCGGACCCTCTCGACCTGCTGGACGACCAGTTGGGCAATCCGGTCGAAGCGCTCGAACCGCACGCTCTCGCGCGGGTCGAGATTCACCACGATCACCTTGATCTCCCCACGGTACCCGGCATCAATCGTCCCCGGGGCATTCACGAGGGCGACACCGCAACGGGCGGCAAGTCCGGAACGTGGGTGCACGAAACCCGCGTACCCCTCGGGGAGCGCCACAGACACGCCCGTGGGCAGAACGGCGCGTTCGCCGGGCGCCAGCTCGCAGCCGACGGTGGTGCGCAGGTCGGCGCCCGCGTCACCGGGCTGCGCGTACTCCGGGAGCGGCACGTCGGGGTCGACGCGGCGGATCAGCACCTCGAGGTCGACACGGCTCACGGGTTCACCTCGAAGGCGCGGGCGCGGCGGAGCTGGTCGGGGTCGTCCATGGCGGCGCGGATCTCCTCCTGGCGGCCGTTCTGGACGAAGTGCTCGACCTTGACCTCGACGAAGAGGGCGTCGGCGCGGACGGCCACGGGGCCGTCGGGCCCGCCGATCCGGCCGGTGGCGGTGGAGTAGATCTTCCGGCCGGCCACCGCGGTCACCTCGGCCTCGAGGTACAGCGTGGTGTCGACGGGCACCGGCCGCCGGAAGTCGGTCTCGAGCCGTCCGGTCACCGCGATCGTGCGCAGCAGCCAGTTCAGCGAGCCCAGCGTCTCGTCCAGGGCGGTGGCCAGCACGCCGCCGTGGGCCAGGCCCGGGGCGCCCTGGTGGGCGGGGCGGACGACGAACTCGGCGGTGATGGACACTCCTTCACCCGCCCGCGCCTGGAGGTGCAGTCCGTGGGGCTGGTCGCCGCCGCAGCCGAAGCACTGGCCGTAGTGGGCGCCGAGCAGCTCGCCGGGGGCGGGCGCGTCGGGGTGCCGTACGGGTTTCACGGCGTCGGCGGGGGGCTGAAGACCTGGGGAAGTACCACTCACAGGCGCAGACCTTACCCGTGCGTCGGCCGAACACCGATCCCGTGCCAAGCTTGGTTCATGCAGCTCTCCTCGGCCCCGTACGAAGAACGCCTCACCGCGCCCCGGTCCTGGTGGCTGGTCTCCTTCCTGGTGGGGCTGGCATTCGCGCTGATCCTGCTGCCCTTCGGCACGCTGCCGATGCTGGGCGGCCTGGCGGGCGGCACGGCCGTCGCGGCGGTGGCGGCCAGTTCGTACGGCGCGGTGCGCATCCGGATCGTGGGCGACTCGCTGATCGCGGGCGAGGCAAGGGTGCCGGTCTCGGCGCTGGGCGAGGCGGAGATCCTGGATCCGGAGGAGACCCGCGCCTGGCGCACGTACAAGGCCGACGCCCGGGCGTTCATGCTGCTGCGCGCCTACATCCCGCGGGCCGTGCGTGTGCTGGTCACGGACCCGGAGGACCCGACTCCGTACCTGTACCTGTCGACGCGTGAGCCGGAACGGCTGATCGAGGCCCTGGCGGCGGCGAAGACGGCCGCAGCGTAGCCCGCACCCCCTGCTCGGGGCGCCCCCGGGTCGCGCGTGCGCGTCACCTGTCGTCTTTGCCGAAGTTTTCCCCGCGTACGGCGGGACCGCGTCCGATGCCCTTGGTGATCTCGCCCATGTCCAGGGCGTCCTGCGGCCGCTCCAGTGCCGGGAGGTCGTCCAGGGCGCTCCAGGCGACCTGGTGCCTCCGCAGGTCGGTGCGGATTCTCGCGGCCAGCTTTCTGGTGTCGCGGCGGTTCATGACGGCGCCCACGGCCGCGCCCACCATGAAGGGCATCAGGTTCGGCAGGTCGCGCACCATGCGCTTCATGATCTGCTGGCGCAGCTGGCGCTTCATGTGGCTGTTCATCGCCGGGCCGAGGGTCGACGGCTTGGACACGTCGACTCCGCGTTCGTCGGACCACGAGTTCAGGTAGGCGGTGCTGCGCTGGGCGAGGCCGCCGGGCGGGCGTACGCCGTAGACCTCGTGGAGTTCGGCGATCAGCTTGAGCTCGATCGCGGCGACGCCGGTGATCTCGGCGGCCAGTTCCGTGGGCATCGCGGGCGGTACGGGCAGCATCGCCGCCGCTCCGACGCCCGCTCCCACGGTCGCCGTGCCCTTGGCGGCGCCGGCCACGAGCCGGTCGGCGAGCTCCTCGGGACCGAGGCCGGGGAACTGTCCGCGCAGTGTGGCCAGGTCCCGTACGGGCACGCGCGGTGCCAGGTCGATGATCCGGTCGGCGAGGTGCGCCAGAGCGGCCCTGGCGCGGGCTCCGCCGTTGCGGACGCCCTGTCCGGCCTTCTCCCGGAACGCCGCTGCCCGGCGCCGGGCAGGGGGTGCCGGGGGCCACGCGGCCGCCGGGAGGTCAGTCCGGCCGGCCACTGGTTCGAGCGGGGCCTTCCCCTTGTCGGTCGGGCCCCGCTCGTCGTCACGCGCGCTGTGCGGACCGTCGGGCGGTCCTTCGTCCGCTCCTCGTCGGGAGAAGCGGCGCTTCCAGGGAGGGGTCGAGCCGGTGGTCACGGCCGACCCCGCCTCAGTCGCAGTCGCGGCAGATCGGCTGGCCGTTCTTCTCCCGGGCCAGCTGGCTGCGGTGGTGCACCAGGAAGCAGCTCATGCAGGTGAACTCGTCCTGCTGCTTCGGCAGTACACGGACGGCCAGTTCCTCGTTCGAGAGGTCGGCGCCGGGAAGTTCGAGGCCTTCCGCGGCCTCGAACTCGTCGACGTCGACGGCCGAGGCGGACTTGTCGTTCCGCCTCGCCTTCAGCTCTTCGAGGCTGTCCGAGTCGACGTCGTCGTCGGTCTTGCGTGGAGTGTCGTAATCGGTTGCCATGGTCGCTCTCCCCCTCTGGGTGTCTGCGGTGTCTTCAGCGCACGTAACGCGTGAGAGGCCGGACTTGTGCCCGACCCGAGGCGGAGATTTTGCCTCACATCAAGGTCTGTTACTCAATCGACACCCAACCGGACCCCTCATGAGTGATCGGCTTGGATGGCGATGGGGACCGTACACGGTCCGAATGCCGCACTTCAAAGGCGTCTCACCGTGTACTTCCCGTGATCTGGACCCCTGAAAACCGGGATTTTCCCGGCTTTCCGACAGGGTGCATGATCACGGAGAGTAGAGGGCGGGAAAGCCTTCGTTGTGATCGATCACACACGCGACTCCTGGGTCAGTGGCCTGGAAATTCCGCTCAAAGCGAACATCCTCGGGTCTCGGTGCGATGTCGGGGTCATGATCTCAGACGGGCAGCGTCACGCGCATCACGAGCCCTCCGCCCTCGCGCGGCTGGGCGTAGATGTGCCCGCCGTGCGCCCGGGCCACGGACCGCGCGATGGACAACCCGAGCCCGACGCCCTTGTCGCTGCCCGTCCGCTCGGTGCGCAGCCGCCGGAACGGCTCGAAGAGGTTGTCCACCTCGTACGCCGGTACGACCGGGCCCGTGTTGGTGACCACCAGGACCGCCTGGCCGCCCTCCACGGCCGTGGTGACCTCCACCCAGCCCTGTTCTGCCACGTTGTAGCGCACGGCGTTCTGGACCAGGTTCAGGGCGATCCGCTCCAGGAGGACGCCGTTGCCCTGGACCACCGCGGCCTCCCGGGTGCCGCGGAGCTCCACGCCCTTGGTCTCGGCCTCGGCGTGCACCTGGTCGATGGCCTGGCCGGCCACCTCGGCGAGGTCCACCGGTTTGCGCTCGACGATCTGGTTGTCGCTGCGGGCCAGCAGCAGCAGGCCCTCGACCAGCTGCTCACTGCGTTCGTTGGTCGCCAGCAGGGTCCTGCCGAGCTGCTGGAGCTCCACCGGGGCACCGGGGTCGGACAGGTGCACCTCCAGGAGGGTGCGGTTGATCGCCAGCGGCGTGCGCAGCTCGTGGGAGGCGTTGCCGACGAAGCGCTGCTGGGCGGTGAAGGCCCGCTGCAGCCGCTCCAGCATGTCGTCGAAGGTGTCGGCCAGCTCCTTCAGCTCGTCGTCCGGGCCGTCCAGCTCGATCCGCCGGGAGAGGTCGGAGCCCGCGACCGCGCGCGCGGTGCGGGTGATCCGGCCCAGCGGGGACAGGACGCGGCCGGCCATGGCGTAGCCGAAGGCGAAGGCGATCACGGCGAGGCCGAGCAGCGCCAGCAGGGAGCGGCTGAGCAGGTTGTCCAGGGCCACCTTGCGCTGGTGGTCGATGCAGTCGCTGATCGCCGCGTTGAAGTCGGCCAGCGACAGGCCGCCGTTGTCGACCACCGGGCAGGTGCTGCTGGAGACCTTGAGGTCGGTGAAGTCGACGATCTTGTACAGCGGTTCGTTGCCGGTGCGCACCGCCTGGGCGGCGAGCAGGTAGATGATCGACAGCAGCAGGATGCCGGCGATCAGGAACATGCCGCCGTACAGCAGCGTGAGCCTTATCCGGATGGTGGGCCGCAGCCACGGCAGGGGCGTGACCGAGCGCGGGTCCCAGGTGGGCTTGGGGGGCGCCCCGGGGGGCGCGGGTGTCGTCGCCACGGCCGGTCAGATCCGGTAGCCGGAGCCGGGGACGGTGACGATGACGGGCGGCTCGCCCAGCTTGCGGCGCAGGGTCATGACGGTCACGCGCACGACGTTGGTGAACGGGTCGGTGTTCTCGTCCCAGGCCTTCTCGAGGAGCTGTTCGGCGGAGACCACGGCGCCCTCGCTGCGCATGAGGACCTCGAGCACGGCGAACTCCTTCGGAGCGAGCTGCACCTCCTTGCCGTCGCGAAAGACCTCGCGGCGGTTCGGGTCGAGCTTGATCCCGGCGCGCTCCAGGACGGGCGGCAGCGGCACGCTGGTGCGCCGGCCCAGGGCGCGCACGCGGGCGATCAGCTCGCTGAACGCGAAGGGCTTGGGCAGGTAGTCGTCGGCGCCGATCTCCAGGCCTTCGACCCGGTCGCTGACGTCGCCCGAGGCCGTGAGCATGAGCACGCGCGTGGGCATGCCCAGCTCGACGATCCTGCGGCACACGTCGTCGCCGTGCACCAGGGGGAGGTCGCGGTCGAGGACGACCACGTCGTAGTCGTTGACGCCGATGCGCTCGAGGGCGGCCGCGCCGTCGTACACGACGTCGACGGCCATGGCCTCCCGGCGCAGTCCGGTGGCCACCGCATCGGCGAGCAGTTGCTCGTCCTCGACGACGAGTACGCGCACGTCGCTTGTCCTTCCTGTGTCCACCCGCGTAGCGCTTCTCGGACGCACGAGGGCAGGGGGTTGGTGGGTGTGTTGCCTCCATCCTGCCCTTTTCGGCCATAAGTCGGCTGTAAGGCGGGTGAGGGGCCGGTGACGAAGGAGGGTACGGAAAGACTGCGGGAGCGGGAATGCGAGATTTTCTCGCGCGGTTGAGGTTTCCACGAAGGGGAGCTGGGGGAGGACGGCTTTACACCCCGCGATCACGCTCTGCCTGTACCGCGTTACCGCGCGGTACGTCGCGGTCCGCTTCCGCAGAGCGGGCGTGGGTGTCCGGCACCGTCGCCGCCCGGCCGGGCAGCGCTGGGCACTCCACCGGAGACGTGATCGTCCCTTCCGATCGGCACACCCCCGTGCCAACGACCCACGACCCAGGACGAGGGGGCGCAGCATGGACGCTTTCACCGCAGGACTTCTGCAGCGCATAAAGACGACCGAGTCCGACCTCTCCCGGGCCCGCGACGAGGGCGACGAGTTCCTTGTCGAGGTGGAGCTGGGCGAGCTCGACGATCTGCGCCGTCTCGCTGCCGAGCACGGCGTGGAGGTCAGCGCGACCAACGCCTGATCGGCCCGCACAGGACGAGGCCCCGGCGAGATCCAGCGCCGGGGCCTCGTCGTGTGCGTCGCCGTCGCGAGGCGCGCGGCGTGACCTGCCGGCGAGGGCGGTGCGATGCGCACGGTGCGGCCGTGCGGCGCGGGTGGACGGGCGGGCAGGCGGCTGGCCGGGGCCGGCAGAGTGGCTGCCCGCCCTGATTCGGCGGCGGCCGGACGGGCCCACGGCTGGGACGGAGCCGGGAACGGCTCGGACGGAACGGTGACAGGTCTCCCGGAGTGCCCACGGGGAGCGACCCGCACGTGCCGGGCCACTCTCGCGAGGAGACGGCGCCGACTCGGGTGGGCGAGGAGCGGGAGCGGACGCTCGCGCCCGTCCGCGCGGCCGACCGGACGCACACGGCCCCGCACGGACGCCGCCGACCGGCTCGTCGACCCGCAAACGCCGTGCGGGCGCCCGCGGAACTGACCGGCCGAGCCTGCCCGACACCGGCTCGGCCGGGCGTGCGGCCCGTCGGCCCCTCAGCGGCCGGCGGGTCGCACGCCGTACGGACCCGCGCGCGGGCGTCGCGTGCTGCTCGTACACCCACCCCGCGCCCGCCGGCTGCCCCGGGCTCGGCGCCTCCGGCGCCCTCCCTCCGCGCGACCGTCGGAGGCCTACGCGCCGAGTTCCGTCAGGAGCCGCTGGAGCGGTTCGAAGACGGCCGGGGTGGCGGCGATGGTCAGGGTGTTGGTGGGACGCTCGCCGGGGCGTCCACCGGTCACCGCGCCCGCCTCCCGGGCGATCAGGTCGCCCGCCGCGAGGTCCCAGGGGTGCAGACCGCGCTCGTAGTAGCCGTCGAGGCGTCCCGCGGCCACGTCGCACAGGTCGATCGCGGCCGAGCCGCCGCGCCTGATGTCGCGGACCAGCGGAATGAGCCGCCGCGCGATCTCGGCCTGCTCCGCGCGGACGTCGGCGACGTAGTTGAAGCCGGTGGAGACCAGCGCCTGGTCCAGCGGGGCGGCGGACCGGCAGGTGAGCCGGCGTTCGCCCTCCCAGGCGCCTGTCGCCCAGGCTCCGCCGCCCAGTCGCGCGTGGTACGTCTCGCCCCGCATCGGGGCCACGACCACGCCGGCCACCCGCTCGCCGTGCTGCTCGGCGGCGATGGAGACCGACCAGGTGGGCAGCCCGTAGAGGTAGTTCACCGTGCCGTCCAGCGGGTCGATGACCCAGCGGACGCCGCTGGTGCCGTCCGTGGCGGAGCCCTCCTCGCCGAGGAAGCCGTCGTCGGGGCGGCGGTCGGCGATCAGCCCGGTGATCAGCTTCTCCGCCGCGATGTCCATCTCGGTGACGACGTCGATCGGGCTGGACTTGGTGGCGGCGACGGCGAGGTCGGCCGGGCGGCCGTCCCGCAGCAGCTCGCCCGCGCGGTGGGCCGCCTCCCGGGCGATCTTCAGCAGGTCGGCATGGAGCGGGTCGGGCGTCACGTCGGTCACGGGGCTCCTCACGCGTAGGGACTGTCGGCGCCGGCCGCGGCGGGCCGGGGGGCACGGGCGGGACAGCAGCCGACCGGGCACAGGTTGTGGCTCGCGCCGAGCGTGCCGAGGGCGCACGGCGTGACCTCCTGCCCGCGCTCGTCCCCCGCCCGCTCCAGGACGAGGTCGCGGACGGCCGCGGCGAAGCGCGGGTCGGCGCCCACGGTGGCCGAGCGGCGCACCGGCAGCCCCAGCTCATCGGCCTTGGCGGTGGCCTCCGTGTCGAGGTCGTACAGGACCTCCATGTGGTCGGAGACGAACCCGATGGGGGCCATCACCACGGCGGGGACGCCGGCCGCGTGCCGCTCCTCCAGGTGGTCGCAGATGTCGGGCTCCAGCCACGGAATGTGCGGCGCGCCCGAGCGCGACTGGTACACGAGCTGCCAGGGATGGTCGACGCCGGTGCGCTCACGCACCGCGTCGGCGATCAGGCGCGCCACGTCCAGGTGCTGGCGCACGTACGCCCCGCCGTCGCCGTGCTCCTCGACCGGCCCGGAGGTGTCGGCCGCGGAGGTGGGGATCGAGTGGGTGCAGAACGCGATGTGCGCGCCGTCCCGGACCTCCTCCGGCAGCTCGGCGAGGGAGCGGACGACCCCGTCGGCCATGGGCTCGACGAAGCCGGGGTGGTTGAAGTAGTGCCGGAGCTTGTCGATCTTCGGCAGCTCCAGCTCCTCGGCCTCCAGGGCGGCCAGCGCGTCCGCGAGGTTCTCGCGGTACTGGCGGCAGCCCGAGTACGAGGCGTACGCGCTGGTGGCCAGGACCAGGATGCGGCGGCGGCCGTCGCGGACCATCTCGCGCAGGGTGTCCGTCAGGTACGGCGCCCAGTTGCGGTTGCCCCAGTGGACCGGCAGGTCCAGGCCGTGCTCGGCGAAGTCCTTGCGGAGGGCGTCCAGCAGGGCGCGGTTCTGGTCGTTGATGGGGCTGACCCCGCCGAAGAGGAAGTAGTGCTGTCCGACTTCCTTGAGGCGTTCCTTGGGGATGCCGCGCCCCCTGGTCACGTTCTCCAGGAACGGGACCACATCGTCCGGGCCCTCCGGGCCGCCGAACGAGAGCAGGAGCAGGGCGTCGTAGGGGCTGGCATCGAGCACGTCTGGCATGGCTCGATCCTGCCACCCGGCACTGACAGCGGGGAAACGGTGGGGTACCGACCGTGCGTTCCACCAGGTCCGAGGGGGGTGTTTCGGGGCAGGGCGAGGAGTAAGCTGTATCGACTGCGTTCGCACCTTACTCAGCGGTCACCAAGCCGTCGCTGAGCCGTTCCCGGAGACCTCGTTGGCCAGTCCCTACCGCGCCCTGTTCGCCGCCCCCGGCACCAAGGGCTTCTCCGCCGCGGGCTTCCTCGGCCGGATGCCGCTGTCGATGATGGGCATCGGCGTGGTGACGATGATCTCGCAGCTCACGGGACGGTACGGACTGGCCGGCGCCCTGTCGGCGACCATCGCGCTCGCCGCGGCCGTGGCGGGACCCCAGGTCTCCCGACTGGTGGACCGGTACGGGCAGCGCCGGGTGCTGCGCCCGGCGACCCTGGTGTCACTGACCGCGGCGGCGGTGCTGCTGCCGGCCGCGCACTACGGGTGGCCGGACTGGGTCCTGTTCGTGGCCTGCGTCGGCATCGGCTGCGTGCCGAGCCCCGGCGCGATGGTCCGGGCCCGCTGGGCGGCCCTCTACCGGGGCACGCCGCAGCTGCACACCGCGTACTCCTTCGAGTCCGTGGTGGACGAGATCTGCTTCATCTTCGGACCGATCGTCTCCATCGGCCTGTCCACGGCCTGGTTCCCGGAGGCCGGGCCGCTGCTCGCCGCCTGCTTCCTGGCGACGGGCGTCTTCTGGCTGACCTCGCAGCGCGCCACGGAGCCCGAACCGCACCCGCGCGAGCACAAGGGCGGCGGCACCGCACTGCGCTCCCGGGGCCTCCAGGTCCTGGTCGGCACGTTCGCCGCCACCGGGACGATCTTCGGGGCCGTCGACGTGGTCACCGTGGCGTTCGCCGAGGAGCAGGGGCACAAGGCCGCCGCCAGCCTCGTCCTCGCCCTCTACGCGGCGGGATCGTGCACGGCGGCCATGATTTTCGGGCTGCTGCGCTTCGCCGGGCCGCCGGAACGCCGCTGGCTCCTGGGCGTGTGTGCGATGGCCGTGAGTATGATCCCCCTCCTACTGGTCGGAAACTTGCCGTTTCTGGCCGCGGCACTGTTCGTTGCGGGTCTGTCCATCGCTCCGACGATGATCACGACGATGTCCCTCATCGAAGAGCACGTGCCACGCACGCAGCTCACCGAGGGCATGACCTGGGTGAGTACCGGACTCGCGGTCGGGGTCGCCCTCGGCTCCTCCGCGGGCGGCTGGGTGATCGACGCCTCCGGGGCGCGTGCCGGGTACGGGGTTCCGGCGGTGGCCGGGGCCGTCGCGGTCGCGGTCGGTTTCCTCGGGTACCGCCGGCTCAAGCGGCCGGACTCGCGTCGGGGAGGGACCGTTGAGCAGCACACGCACGGCGAGCGGCAGGACGAGCGGCCGGAACGGCACATGGCGTAACTGGGGCGGCAACGTCTCCTCGCGCCCCGCGCGGGAGGTCGCTCCCGCCTCCGTCGACGAACTGGCCGGCGCCGTTCGCCGGGCGGCCGAGGACGGGCTGCGGGTCAAGGCGGTCGGCACCGGGCACTCGTTCACGTCGATAGCCGCGACGGACGGTGTGTTGATCCGCCCTCAACTGTTGACGGGCATCCGCGCCGTCGACCGCGACGCCATGACGGTCACGGTCGAGGCCGGCACGCCGCTCAAGAGGCTCAATATGGCGCTCGCGCGTGAGGGCCTGTCGCTGACCAACATGGGCGACATCATGGAGCAGACCGTCTCGGGGGCCACCAGCACCGGCACCCACGGCACGGGCCGCGACTCCGCCTCGATCGCCGCCCAGATCCGGGCCCTGGAGCTGGTCACGGCGGACGGATCGGTACTGACCTGCTCCGAGGACGAGAACCCCGAGGTGTTCGCCGCCGCACGGATCGGCCTCGGCGCGCTGGGCGTCGTCACCGCGATCACCTTCGCCGTGGAACCGATCTTCCTGCTCACGGCCCGCGAGGAGCCGATGCCGTTCGACCGGGTCCTGGCCGACTTCGACGAACTGTGGTCGGAGAACGAGCACTTCGAGTTCTACTGGTTCCCGCACACCGGCAGCACCAACACCAAGCGCAACAACCGCAGCGCCGGTCCGGAGCAGCCGGTGGGGCGGTTCCAGGGCTGGCTGGACGACGAGTTCCTCTCCAACGGCGTCTTCCAGGCCGCCAACTGGGTCGGCCGCGCGGCACCCGCCACCATCCCGGCGATAGCCCGGATCTCCAGCAGGGCACTCTCCGCGCGGACGTACACGGACACTCCCTACAAGGTCTTCACATCGCCCCGCCGGGTGCGCTTCGTGGAGATGGAGTACGCCGTTCCGCGCGAGGCCGTCGCCGAGACGCTGCGCGAACTGAGGGCGATGGTCGACCGTTCGCGGCTGCGGATCAGCTTCCCGGTCGAGGTGCGCACGGCCCCGGCCGACGACATCACGCTGTCCACCGCCTCGGGGCGCGACAGCGCGTACATCGCCGTCCACATGTTCCGGGGCACGCCCTACCAGGCGTACTTCACCGCCGCCGAGCGCATCTTCACGGCGCACGAGGGCCGGCCGCACTGGGGCAAGGTGCACACCCGGGACGCCGAGTACTTCTCCCGGGTGTATCCGCGCTTCGACGAGTTCACGGCGCTGCGGGACCGTCTTGATCCGGACCGTCTGTTCCTGAACGACTACTTGCGCCGGGTTCTGGGGCCGTAGCCGAGGCACCCGGTTCGGGGGTTCCGGTGCCGCCGGTGCCCTCGTCGCCGGTGGCGTCCGGGGTAGGCGCCGGGCTGTTGTCCGAGTCACCGCCCTGCGTGCCGCCGTTCTCCGTGGCACCGCCGTCCGGGCTTCCGGAAGGGGTGGAGGCGGGGGCGTCCCCGCCGGAACCGGAGTCCTTCGAGTCGCCCGAGTGGTCCGGGTCGCCCGAGACGCCGGAATCACCCTGATCCCGGCCGTTCTGCGTGTCCTCGGAGCCGCCGGAACCGCCCGACTCCCCCGAGTCCGGCGCGGACTTGCCGTGTCCGGTGAAGGCGCTGCCCACGGTGGTGCTGCGGCCGCCGCTCAGGTTCTGGCCGGAGGTGACCTCGTACGCGGTGATCCCGGCCATGGTGACGCCGAAGACGAGCGCCGCCGCGACCACCGGGCGGCGCCAGCCCCTGGTCCGCGCGCGGTAGACCGTCCCGTCGGTGAAATCACCCGAAGCCGAAGCCGGAGCCCGATCGGAAGCCGGCCCCGGCGCCCCGACCGGAACCGACGCGGTCCGCCCGTCGATCCGCACGGCGGCGACGGTGCGCTTCACCCGGATCTGCTCCCCGGTGCGCTTGAAGAAGTGCTGGAGCACCGAGCCCCCGCAGGTGGCGACGACACTGATCAGACCGGCGCCCGCGATCGTGCCGTAGACGCCGAAGGATGAGGCGAGTTTGGCGGCCACCACCGCGGCCAGGGCGCTGCCCGCGACCTGGGGCACGCTCAGGTCGATTCGCCTGGATTCCCCCTTCGAACCCACGTCCGCCTGCTCTGGGCCATCGGACCTTTCGCGCATCCTCGGACCTTGCCTTCCTTTCCGGCACGGGAGCGATCAACTGCACGAGAAAGGGACGTGCGACCGAAACCATTAGTTCCGTTTCTGGCGATTGCGTGAAGTACGCCACGTCCAAGATCGCGGAAATCGCGCCGGGGACGGCCGGACGCCACCTCTTGCGAGAAGTTGGGCGGCGTGCCAATCCACGCACGTGGTCCGAATGGAGTACTGTTGCGAGCCCTGGAGCCGGTCTCCCGACAGGGGGCTCGGCACCTCGAAGGACCGCCGGGAGGGGGCTAGTTGCACAGGGTGACCGCGTTGGTCACTTAGCGTTGCGAATAGGTAACCGTGCCATAACGGCGATCCAGGGCCCGTGCCCGACACGCCGGGCAACTCGGCAAGGTTGTGGCAGGCTGCACCCGGGCAGGCCACACTCGACAGAGCGGAAGCAGCGACGCACGTGACGTCGGCAGGCACCACCCGGGAGGTCCCCATGCCCGAACTGCGTGTCGTGGCCGTCTCGAATGACGGCACACGGCTGGTGCTGAAGGCTGCGGACAGCACGGAGTACACGCTTCCGATCGACGAGCGGCTCCGGGCCGCCGTGCGCGGCGACCGTCCCCGCCTCGGCCAGATCGAGATCGAGGTGGAGAGTCATCTCCGCCCCCGCGACATTCAGGCACGTATACGAGCCGGCGCGACGGCCGAAGAGGTCGCCCAGATGGCCGGCATCCCCGTCGACCGCGTACGGCGCTTCGAGGGACCCGTGCTGGCCGAGCGCGCCTTCATGGCCGAGCGGGCCCGCAAGACGCCCGTCCGCCGGCCCGGCGAGAACTCCGGACCGCCCCTCGGCGAGGCCGTCCAGGAGCGGCTGCTGCTGCGCGGCGCCGACAAGGACACCGTCCAGTGGGACTCCTGGCGCCGCGACGACGGCACCTGGGAAGTCCTGCTGGTCTACCTGGTCGCGGGCGAACCGCATTCGGCGAGCTGGACGTACGACCCGCCCCGGCGGCTCGTCCAGGCCGTCGACGCGGAGGCGCGCGCGCTGATCGGCGAGTCCGACGACCTCGCCGCGCCCGAGCCCAGCTTCCCGTTCGTGCCCCGCATCGCCCGGCTGCCCCGCGACCGGCCGCTGGACCGCACCCTCGACCGGGAGCAGCGGGAGCGGCCGAGCCTGCCCCCGCCGCCGTCCGAGCCGGCCGACGACACCGTGGCCACCGCCTCGGCCGAGCGCGAACGCGACTCGCTCACCAGTCTGCTGGAGGCCGTACCCAGCTTCCGCGGCGACCTGGTGGTGCCCGAGCGCGCCCCGGAACCGGCGGAGGAGCCCGTCGAGGAACCCGAGGTGGAGGAGCCCCCCGCGCCCGCGGCGTCGGCCGGCTCCGCCTACGCGGACGTGCTCATGCCGCGCTCGGTGGCCAGCCACCGCGACCGCCTCACCGGCTCCACCGACCGTCAGGCCGAGGCCGACGGTGTCCGTCCGGGCCGCCGTGCCGCGGTGCCGAGCTGGGACGAGATCGTGTTCGGGACTCGGCGCAAGAAGCAGGAGTAGCGGGCCTCTTGGCCATGGCAGGTGAAGGGGCGGGGGCCGCATCGCATGGGTGCGGCCCCCGCCCCTTCACCGTCTCACCGCGTGCACTCCCACCCTGCGCACGGTCCTACTGCGGGTCGGGCCCCACCGCGACCGGCCGATCCGGGTCCGACGCCCACTCGGACCACGAACCCACGTACAGCGCCGCCGGAATGCCCGCCACCGCCAACGCGAGCACCTCGTGGGCGCCCGACACGCCCGAACCGCAGTACACGCCGACCGCGCCGTCCTCCGTGGCACCCAAGGTCTTGAAGCGCGCCCGGAGTTCCTCGGCCGGCAGGAAGCGCCCGTCCGCGGCCACGTTCGCACTGGTGGGCGCGGACACGGCGCCCGGGATGTGGCCGCCCACCGGATCGATCGGCTCGACCTCGCCCCGGTAACGCTCCCCCGCGCGGGCGTCGAACAGCGCTCCGGAGCGGGCCAGCGCGGCGGCTCCGTCCGCGTCCAGCAGTCCCGCCGCGCCCGGCACCGGTGCGAAGTCGCCCTCCGCGGGCGTCGGCACGTCCGTCGACAGCGGCGCCTCCCAGGCCGTCAACCCGCCGTCCAGGACCCGCACGTTCGGGTGACCCGTCCAGCGCAGCAGCCACCAGGCCCGAGCCGCCGCCCACCCCTGCCCGCCGTCATACACGACGACCGGCCGCCCGGACGACACGCCCGCCCGGCGCATCGCCGCGCCGAACTCCGCCACGTCGGGCAGCGGATGCCGACCGTGCTCCCCGGGTGCGGAGGCGAGTTCCCTGTCCAGGTCGACGTAGACGGCGCCCGGCAGGTGCCCGGCACCGTACTCGGCCCGGCCGTCGAACGGCGGGGCCCCGGTCGCCTTCGCCGTGCTCAGCTGCCAGCGGACGTCGAGGAGGACGGGCGGGTTGGCGCCCGCCAGTTCGTCGGCGAGTTCGGATGCGGAGATGATGGCGTTCATGGCCCCATCCTGACGTACCGAGTGGCCGAGGCGTCGATGTCGGGCTACTCTGCCCGCCGGACAGTACCGATCACGAGGCGTACGGGTTCGGGCACATGCTGTACTGCCCGGGCAGGGCGGGCTGCCCCCACGAGCGCGAGCGTGCCCGAAGCACCGCACCGGATCCGGTGCCGGCTTCGGTGCGAGAGCTGCGAGAGCCCGTCGGAGCGGAAGCGGACGCACGGCCCGCGGAGGGCCGAGAAGAGGGTGACGATGACCGACGCACGGGGATCGGACAGCCGGATCGGCGAGACGAACGCCCGGCGTGCACCCGGCACACCCTGCTGGGTGAGTCTGATGGTGCACGGACCGGCCGCCACCCACGACTTCTACGGCGCCCTGTTCGGCTGGGAGTTCCGGCCGGGACCCCAGCAACTGGGCCCGTACGCGCGGGCCCTGCTCGACGGGCGGGAGGTGGCCGGCATCGGGCAGCTGCCCCCGGACCGGCAACTGCCCACGGCCTGGACGCCCTACTTCGCCTCCGACGACGTCAACCGGACGGCCGAATCGGTGCGCCTGTGCGGCGGCACGGTCGGCGTCGGTCCGCTGGACGCGGGTGAGGCGGGCCGCATGGCCCTCGGCTCAGACCCCGCCGGCGCGGTCATCGGCGTCTGGCAGGCCGCCGCACACCTGGGCACGGCCGTCGCCGGGGTACCGGGCACACCGGCGTGGAACGAGCTGCTGACCTACGAGACGGCGAGTGTCGCCAAGTTCTACGAGACCGTCTTCGGCTTCGAGCCGGCCCCGGAGGCCTCCGCCGACCGCGACTACGTCACCCTGCGTCTCGGCGGCCACCCCGTCGCCGGCATCCACGGCGTCGGCGAGGACCTGCCGCGCGACCGGGGGCCGCACTGGATGACGTACTTCGAGGTGGCCGACACGGACGAGTCCGTCACGCGCCTCGTCGACCTGGGCGGACACGTGCTCGCCCCGGCCCGCGACACGCCCCACGGCCGGGTGGCGACGGTGGCGGATCCGGAAGGGGCCCGGTTCGCACTGCTCACGGTACGGCGATGACGGATTGCCTCACGAAAGCGGCAATGCCCTGGACGCTCAGTAGTCCCAGACGGTCGGAACGAAACGGAAGGCGTTGCCGACGGCGGCCACATGGCAGACGGACGGGAACGGCAGGTGAGTGGCCATCAGGTGCTCGCCGCTCGCCGCCATCTCCTTCAGGAGACGGATCCGGACCCGAGCCGATTCCTCGGGGTCGTGTTCGAAACCGTTGAACCAGCCGGGCTGGTCGAACCCGCACTGGAACACGGCATCGCCGGCGAACGTCAGCCGTTCCCCGCGCGATTCCAGACGGATGATGCTGTGGCCGGGGGTGTGACCGCCGGTGCGCTTGATCAGCACGCCCGGTGCCACCTCGTGCTCCGTCTCGAAGGGACGCAACTGGCCGCGGTACACGTCCAGGAACCGTGAGGCGGTCGTCCGAAGCGTCTCGGGCACCTGTGCCGGCATGGCGGTGCGGGAGAAGTCGGGCGCCTGCCAGAACTCGGCTTCGGCGGCCGCCAGATGGACCCGCAGGTCCGTACTCAGCCGCCCCCTCAGGCCCTCGACGAGCAGCCCGCCGATGTGGTCCATGTGCAGGTGGGTGAGAACCACGTCGGTCACGGACGCGGGATCGATCCCGGCGGCGTCCAGCCTCATGGCCAACTGCCCGGCCCGGGGGAAGCCCGGGAACTCCGTACCCAGCCCGGAATCGACGAGGATGGTCCGGTTCCCGCTGCGCACCACGGCCACGTTCAGCGGGTAGTCGATCACCTCGGGCGGCAGGAAGTTGTCACTGAGCCAGGCCGACAGCTCGGCCCGGTCCGCGTTGGTGGCCAGTGTCGCGGGGTTGATCGGCAGTACCCCGTCGCTGATCACCGTCACGTCGATGTCGCCGACCTTCAGCGCGTAACGCGACGGAACCGGCTCGTCGAGCCGCGGTGCGCCGGGGTGTGCGACGTTGGTCTGGTTCATGTTGTTGTCCTCCTGGAGAGCGTCGACCCAAGTCGTCGACGGGGCGACGAGGTCGCTCCGTCCCACTCACTCCAAGACCGGACAGGCCGGCCATTTGTGACGGCCCCTCAGCATTTTCAGGCCGGAGTCACAGGCAGGACGTCGGGAGACAGCGCCGCCGCCCGCGCCGTCGCGCTGGTCATACGTCTGCGGTGGTGGCGTCGGCACAGCACCTCGTAGCCGATCTCGTCGGGGGACTGGGCGACGTCGCCGACGACCACCTGTGCGCCCTCGACGACCATGACGCCGCCCACGGTGCGCGCGTTGTGCGTGGCGCGGGCACCGCACCAGCACAGGGCCTCGACCTGGAGCACCTCGACCCGGTCGGCGAGTTCCACCAGGCGCTGGGAGCCGGGGAAGAGCTTGGAGCGGAAGTCGGTGGTGATGCCGAAGGCGTACACGTCGACGTCGAGGTCGTCGACGACGCGCGCGAGCTGGTCGATCTGGCCCGGCGCGAGGAACTGCGCCTCGTCCGCGATCACGTAGTCCACCCGGCCGCCCTGCGAGAGGTGGTCGACGACGTGGGCGTACAGGTCCTGGCCGTCCCCGACCTCGACCGCGTCGGTGACCAGGCCGAGGCGGGAGGAGAGCTTGCCCTCGCCAGCGCGGTCGTCGCGGGTGAAGATCATGCCGGCCAGTCCGCGCGCCGACCGGTTGTGCTCGATCTGGAGAGCCAGTGTCGACTTCCCGCAGTCCATCGTTCCGGAGAAGAACACCAGCTCGGGCATGAGGGGTTGGGCACCTTTCGGCGGAGGACGGGCTTGCGGGGTCAGGAGCGTACTTCGAGCAGGGGGACGAGTTGCTCTGCGGGGGTCATCGACCCGTGGTTGCCGACCATCGCCGACTCCTTGGGCTCACGCTCGGAGGCGATGAGCAGGACGTCGTCGCGCGCCGCGGCGACCACGTCGCCGATGCGGCCGTACACCCGGTCGTCGATGCGGGGGCCGAACCAGCCCGCCGCGATCGCCTCGTCCCGCGAGGCCACCCAGAACTGCTCGCCCAGCACCTCGCGCCAGCAGGTCAGCACGTCGTTCCGCGCGCCCGGGACCGCGTAGACGTGGCGGGCGCGGCCCTCGCCGCCGAGGAGGGCGACGCCCGCCTTCAGCTCCCAGTCCTCGTCGAAGTCGATGCGGTGGTCCTCGTCGAAGGGCACGTCGACCATGCCGTGGTCGGCGGTGACGTACAGGGCGCTGCGCGGCGGCAGCTGCTCGGCGAGGCGCTGGACGAGCCGGTCGACGTGGCCGAGCTGACCGCGCCAGGTGTCGGAGTCGACGCCGAAACGGTGGCCGGCACCGTCGACCTCGGCGTAGTACGTGTAGACCAGGGCGCGGTCGGCGCGGGCCAGCTGCTCGGCGGCGCAGTCCATCCGGTCCTCGCCGGACAGGCGTCCGTGGAACTCGCCGCCGCTCAGCGCGACCTTGGTCAGCGGGGTGTTGGCGAAGGTGGGTGAGGAGACCTGGGCGGCGTGCACTCCCGCCTCGTGGGCGAGGCCGAAGACGGTGGGGTACGGCTGCCAGGGGCCCGGGGCGGTCCAGGGCTGCCAGCGCAGCTGGTTCATCAGCGCGCCGGTGTCGGGATTGCGCACGGTGTAGCCGGGCAGGCCGTGGGCTCCCGGCGGCAGGCCGGTACCGACGGAGGCGAGGGAGGTCGCCGTGGTCGCCGGGTAGCCGGCGGTGATCGGGCGCCCGGTGCCGCCGCGCGAGCTGTCCAGCAGCGAGCTGAGGAAGGGGGCGTCGTCCGGGTGGGCGCGCAGCTGCTCCCAGCCGAGGCCGTCGATCAGGAAGACGCAGTTGCGGTCGGCCGGGGTCAGCTCGGTGATGCCCGCGGTCATGCCGGGGACGCCGAGCCCGGCGGCCAGGGTGGGCAGCAGGTCGGCGAGGGAGCCCGTGCCGTACTCGGGCACGGGGGCGGAGTCGACGGGGAGCGGTTCCGGGTGGGTGTCCCAGGCGGTGTGCTGCACCATCAGCGGGCGGAGTCCGCGGTCGCCTCGGACAGGGCCTGGGCGAAGGCGAGTGCCTGGCGCACCGTCTCGGGGCCGTCGCCGGCCTCGCTGACGCGCAGGCTGAGGTCGTCGGCCGTGGAGCTGCCCGTGTAGCCGTGGTCGGCCTCGCAGTTGGGGTCGCCGCAGGCGGCGGGCTCCAGGTCGAGGCGGGAGACGGCGCCCCAGCCGATGGTCAGCACGATCTCGCGGGGCAGCGTGCCCGGCTTGTACTGCTCCGGGTTGGCGACGACGCGGCTGACGACGATGGACGAGATCCGGCCGAGCTTGACGGACTCCGTGGACGTCGTGGCGTACGGCGTGGGTGAGGTGTCGTCGGCGGCCTGCTCGTCGGTGTGGCTGACGATGAAGCGGTTGCCGGTGAGCACCAGCACGGTCACGTGCCGGCGCACCTCGTTCTGGTCGAACGTCGTCTCCTGGTGGACCAGGTACGACCGCACGGGCTCGCCGCCCACGGCGGCCTCCACCGCCTCGGCCACGAGGGCCGGGTAGTAGCCGCTGCGCTCGATCGCCGCTCGCAGCCCCTGGGTCGTCGTACTGGTCTTGGCCATGTCGTCCATCCTACGGGGACCCACTGACTGCGAGGGACGCTCCCGCGGGTACCCGTCCCGGGCCACGCTCGGGCCGCGCTCGGGCCGTCGCCGGGCCGCGGCGGGTCAGTACGCCGGCAGGGTCCGCGGTCCCAGGTCGTCGCGGGCGGGCGGGGGTGCGAGGCGGACGGAGGCGCCGAGGACACTCAGGCCGTGCGGGGCGACCACGACCGGTTCCAGGGTGACCGCGACGACCTCCGGGTGGTCGTCGACCAGCCGCGAGACCCGCAGCAGCAGCTCCTCCAGGGCGGCGGCGTCGACGGGGGCCGAGCCGCGCCAGCCGAAGAGGAGGGGCGCCGTGCGGATCGAACGGATGAGCGAGGTGGCGTCCCGGTCGGTGACCGGAATCAGCCGGTGCGCCATGTCGCCGAGCAGCTGTGTGGCGGCGCCGGCGAGGCCGAAGGAGAGCACCGCGCCGGCCGCCGGGTCGATGACCGCCCGCACGACGGTGTCGACGCCGCGCGGGGCCATGCCCTGCACCACCGGGCGCAGCTCCGCGGGCTTTCCGAACAGCTCCGTCAATTCGGCGTAGGCCCGGCGCAGTTGCTCCTCGTCCGCGAGGTCGAGGCGGACGCCGCCCAGGTCGGCGCGGTGACGCAGGTGAGGGGCGGTGGCCTTGAGGGCCACGGGGTAGCCGAGGGTCCGCGCGGCGGCCACG
The DNA here is from genome assembly GCF_044754585.1 of Streptomyces sp. NPDC093065. NCBI lineage: Bacteria > Bacillati > Actinomycetota > Actinomycetes > Kitasatosporales > Streptomycetaceae > Streptomyces > Streptomyces sp. NPDC093065. The sequence goes on from NZ_JBIVPJ010000021.1 coordinate 26,303, forward strand.
GCGTCGTCGGGGCTGGGCGCGGGCAGGGCGCGGTGGACGTGGACGCCGTACCTGCCGAGCAGCTCGCAGGTCTCCTGGGCGCCGAGGGTGAGCCCCTGCCCGCGCGCGAGGTACCCCGCTATCTGCTGGGCGGCGCCCTTCTCGTCGATGTCCTCGTACTCGGGCACCTTGCCGGGCTCGGCGGCCTCGCGCCGCCACTGGGCGTAGGCGACGGCCTCGCCGAGGGCGCGGACGGCGCGCTCGGCGGCCGGGTAGGCGGGGATCAGGTGGGCGCCTTCCGGGGCCCGGACGGCGGGCGGCTGCTGGGCCGGGGCGGCGGGCACGGCCTCCCCGGCGGGGCCCGGGCCGGCCTGGGGGGCGGTGCTCGCCGCCGCCGACAGGGCCTCCGCCAGGCCTCCGAGCTCCACGTGGACCACGAGGACCGGTTTGGTGGGAACCGCGGCCGCCGCCGAGCGCAGGGCCTCCGCCAGCGCGGAGTCCCCTGCCGCCCCCTCCCCCACCGTCGGGATGGCGGTGACGACGACCGCGTCGCACGTGTCGTCGGCCAGGGCCCGGGACAGGGCCGCGTGGAAGTCGTCGGCCGAGGCGGCCGTCGTCAGGTCCAGCGGGGGCTGGGGGCGCAGGTCCTCGGAGAGGCACGCGTCGTACGTGAGCAGTCCCAGGGACTCCGAGTTGCCCAGGATGGCCACCCTCGGGCCGGCCGGCAGCGGCTGGCGGGCGAGGAGCAGCCCCGCGTCGACCAGGTCGGTGATGGTGTCGACCCGGATCACGCCGGCCTGCCGCAGCAGTGCGGAGACCGTCGCGTGCGGCAGCCGTGTCGCCCGTACGGCGTGTCCCTGCGGCGCGACACCCCCGTGCCGGGCGCCCTGCACCACGACCAGGGGCTTGGCGGCCGCGGTCCGCCGGGCCAGCCGGGTGAACTTGCGGGGGTTGCCGATGGACTCCAGGTACATCAGCGCGACGTCGGTCTCCGGGTCGTCGTACCAGTACTGGAGGACGTCGTTGCCGGAGACGTCGGCGCGGTTGCCGGAGGAGACGAAGGTGGAGACGCCGGTGTGGCCGGTGACCCCGCCGCCGCGCCGGTGCAGCCGGGAGAGCAGGGCGATGCCGATGGCGCCGGACTGCGCGAACAGGCCGATCCGGCCGGGGCGCGGCATCTCGGGGGCGAGGGAGGCGTTGAGGCGCACGTCCGGGGAGGTGTTGATGATCCCGAAGGCGTTGGGTCCGATGATCCGCATGCCGTACGAGCGCGCCTGACGCACCAGGGCGCGCTGGCGTTCGCGTCCCTCGGGACCGCTGTCGGCGTAACCGGCGGAGATCACCACGAGTCCCTGCACGCCGTGCTCGCCGCACTCGGTGACGACGCCGGGGACGTGCGCGGCGGGCACGGTGACGACGGCCAGGTCGACATGCCCCTCGATGTCGCGCACGGAGCGGCACGCCGGGACGCCGTCGAGTTCCTTCTGCTCCTCGGGGAAGGCACTGTTCACGGCGTAGAGGCGACCCGGGTAGCCCGCGTCCCGGATGTTGCCGAGGATGCTGCGGCCGACGCCCCCGGGTGTGCGGCCGGTGCCGACGACCGCGACCGAGCCGGGCTGCAGCAGCCGCTGGACGGACCGGGCCTCCGCGCGGTGCTCGCGCGCGTACTGCACGGCGAGCGAGCGGTCGGTGGGTTCGAGGCCGAACTCCAGGCGGACCACACCGTCCTCGAAGCTCCGCTTCTGGGTGTACCCGGCGTCCATGAAGACTTTGATCATCTTGTTGTTGGCGGGCAGCACCTCGGCGGCGAAGCGGCGGATGCCCCGCTCGCGGGCGACGGCGGCGATGTGCTCCAGGAGCGCGGAGGCGACGCCGCGCCCCTGGTGGGCGTCCTGGACGAGGAAGGCGACCTCGGCCTCGTCGGCCGGTGCCGAGGCGGCCGTCCCGCCGGTGCCGATGCGGTCGTAGCGTACGGTGGCGATGAACTCGCCGCCGATGGTGGCCGCGAGTCCCACCCGGTCCACAAAGTCGTGGTGCGTGAAGCGGTGGACGTCCTTGGCGGACAGGCGAGGGTACGGCGCGAAGAAGCGGTAGTACTTCGACTCGTCGGAGACCTGCTCGTAGAAGCTGACCAGGCGCTCGGCGTCATCAACGGTGATGGGGCGGACGCGCGCGGTGCCGCCGTCGCGCAGCACCACGTCGGCTTCCCAGTGGGCGGGGTACTCGTGCCGGTCCGACGAGGTCTGCATGGGCCCCAGACTACGGCTCGCGTCGGACAACGGCGCGGGGCAGTCTGTGGAGGACGGGAAGCTCGGACCGAGGCCGCGGTCCGAGGACCACGCGGGGCGGCCCACGCGGTCGTCCCGGCTTGCTTCACGATGTGGGAAACTGGTCTAGACAACATGGTCTAGACAACTTCAACGCCTCTGAACACCTGAAGGGCAGCATCACATGGCTGAGCGCCGCGTCAACGTCGGCTGGGCCGAGGGCCTCCACGCCCGCCCCGCCTCCATCTTCGTCCGAGCCGCCACGGCCACAGGCGTCCCGGTGACGATCGCCAAGGCCGACGGGTCCCCCGTCAACGCGGCCTCCATGCTGGCCGTCCTCGGCCTCGGCGCCCAGGGCGGCGAGGAGATCGTCCTCGCCTCCGACGCCGAGGGCGCGGAGGCCGCCCTGGACCGGCTGGCGAAGCTGGTCTCCGAGGGGCTCGAGGAGCTTCCCGAGACCGTCTGACTCCGCCGGACGGCAACACCGAAAGGCCCGCCGGGACCGCCCGGCGGGCCTTTCGCCATTTCTCCCGCTTTCGGTGCACCCGCCCGTCCGTCCTGTTTCCCGGCAGGAGAAAAATCCCGGTTTCCGCGCAGAGGAAATACCGTCAGCAATTCCCCGTCCTTTTGTACGGCAACTGCATTACCACTGCGGGCTCGCCGTGTTTACGGGGTGTTGCGCATTCCTCACACGCTCCGTCCGCCCGCCGCCGGAAACAAAGCGCAGCCGGTGTGCGGAGGCCGACCGCTCGATGTGCAGGGCCATGAGCGCCCGCGCGCGATCCCCGTCGCCCCGGGCCACCGCGTCGGTGATCGCGCCGCGCTCCGCCCAGTACTCCACCGGCCCGGCCGGGGCCTCCACGACGTACATCCAGGCGATCTTGTGGCGGAGCTGGGTCAGCAGGGCGGTCAGGGAGGGGCTGTCGGCGGCCCGGGCGAGGGTCTCGTGGAACCAGCCGCCCAGCGAGCGCAGTTCCTCGCCGGTGCCGCGTCCGGCGCGCTCCTGTCCCAGCCTGACCAGGCCGCGCAACACCTTGAGGTGCGCCTCGGTGCGTCGCCGGGCGGCCCGGGAGGCGCCGAGCGGCTCCAGGAGCGCACGGGTCTCGAGCAGGTCGGCGGCCTCCCGCTCGGTCGGTTCCGCGACGCACGCGCCCGCGTGCCGCCGGGTCACCACGAAACCCTCGGCCTCCAGCGTGCGCAGGGCCTCGCGGACGGGGACGCGGGAGACGCCGTAGCGGCGGGCGAGGATTTCCTCGGTGAGCCGGCTCCCGCGGCCGTGGACGCCCGCGACGATGTCGTCCCGGATCGCCGTGCACACCGAATGCGCCGGAATACGCATGACCGACCTCCCCTTGACCCCCGTGAAACGTCGACGATTGACGCGTGTTGAGCGACCCCGGGCCAATCAAGCGATATTAAATGCGAAAAGCCCCGGCTCGGGAAGCCGGGGCTTTCGGACGCCGTCGTCGGTCAGACGTTCACGCCGTGGGAGCGGAGGTAGGCGACGGGGTCCATGTCCGAGCCGTACTCGGGGCTGGTGCGGGCCTCGAAGTGCAGGTGGGGTCCGGTGACGTTGCCGGTGGCGCCGGAGAGGCCGATCTGCCGGCCGGGCTCGACCGACTCGCCGACCGAGACGCCGATGGACGACAGATGCCCGTACTGCGTGTACGTGCCGTCGTGCATCTTGATCACGACCTGGTTGCCGTACGCCCCGCCCCAGCCGGCCTCGACGACGGTGCCGACGCCGACCGCGTGCACCGTCGTGCCGCTGGAGGCGTGGAAGTCGATGCCGGTGTGGCTGCCGGAGGACCACAGGGAGCTGCCGGCCTGGTACGCGGTGGAGACGTAGGAGGCGGTGATCGGCGCGACGAAGGTGTTGAGACGCTTGCGCTCCGCCTCCCGCGCGGCGCGCTCCTTGGCCTCGCGCGCCTCCTTGGCCGCCTCGGCCGCCCGCTCGCGGGCCGCTTCCCTGGCCGCCTCGCGGGCGGCGGCGTCCACCGCGGCCTGCTTCTGGGCGACGGCCTGGGCGTCGATCTCGTCGGCTACGGAGTCGCCGATGGTGACGACCGGGGTGAGACCGCTCTGCTCCACCTCGGGCTCGGCGGCGAGCGCCGGAGCAGCGAGGGAGCCGACGACGCCGGTGGTCGCGAGGGCCGCGACTCCCGCCGCGCGGGCGGTGGTGCGGTGCACCCGGCCGGTACGGCGGTGCTTCCCGGTGGCGCGCGTGAACGCCATGTAGAGGCTTGTCCTTTCCTTCCCTCTCGCCTACCGGGTTAGCTGACGGGTTCGGAGGTGGAAGGTCTCCTACGGGCCCCCTCGCGGTGCGCGCGGGCGTCCGATTCACCCCAGGGACTGCGGTGGGTCCCCGGCTCCCCTGGCTCGCGCCGTACGGGGACTCGGCGATGACTGTCCGGTGCCGCGGATGCGGCGCACTGCGTGACGAACAGCCCGGAAGACGCTAAGCGCGGCTGCGTTCAATCCTCAAACGCAACAAGCTTTTTGTAGCGCACGCCACAGGGCAGACGGGCAGCCACTGCCCCAATCCGGACAAACGGCGGCCCTGGTGACACTCCGGTCACCAGGGCCGTCACACGCGTGTGCCGCTACTCGGCGGCCACCACGGTGACTTCACCGATACCGAGGGCCTCGACGGGCTCCCTGATCTGCGCCGCGTCTCCGACGAGGACCGTCACGAGGCGGTCCACCGGGAAGGCGTTCACGACCGCGGCCGTGGCCTCCACGGTGCCCGTGGCGGCCAGTTGCCGGTAGAGCGTCGCCTGGAAGTCGTCGGACAGGTGCTGCTCGACCTGGTCGGCCAGTGTGCTCGCCACGGCCGCCGCCGTCTCGTACTTGAGCGGCGCCACGCCCACCAGGTTCTGCACGGCCACGTCGCGCTCGGCGTCGGTCAGCCCCTCTGCGGCGAGCTTGCGCAGCACCGTCCACAGGTCGTCCAGGGCGGGACCGGTGTTGGGGGTGTCGACGGAGCCGCTGATGGCGAGCATCGCGGCGCCGGTGCCGTCCGGCGCGGAACGCAGGACCTGGCCGAACGCCCGTACGCCGTAGGTGTAGCCCTTCTCCTCGCGCAGGACGCGGTCCAGGCGCGAGGTGAGGGTGCCGCCGAGGCAGTAGGTGCCGAGCACCTGCGCGGGCCAGACGCGGTCGTGCCGGTCGGCGCCGGTGCGGCCGATCAGCAGCTGCGTCTGGACGGCGCCGGGACGGTCGACGATGACGACCCGGCCCCGGTCGTCCGCGGTCACCGGGGGCACCGGGCGCGGCTCGGCGGCCGAGCCGGTCCACGCGCCCAAGGTGTCGCCGAGCAGCGCGTCGAGGTCGACGCCGGTGAGGTCGCCGACGACCACGGCGGTGGCCGTGGCGGGGCGCACGTGCCGCTCGTAGAAGGCGCGTACGGCCGCCGCGTCGACGGCCGCGACCGTCTCCTCGGTGCCCTGGCGCGGGCGCGACATGCGGGAGTCGGCCGGGAACAGCTCCTTGGAGAGTTCCTTGGCCGCGCGGCGAGCCGGGTTGGCCAGCTCGTGCGGGATCTCGTCGAGCCGGTTGCGCACCAGCCGTTCGACCTCGCCGTCCGCGAACGCGGGCGCCCTGAGGGCGTCGGCGAACAGGCCGAGTGCCCTGGCGAGGCGGGAGGCGGGCACCTCCAGGCTCAGCCGGACGCCGGGGTGGTCGGCGTGCGCGTCCAGGGTGGCGCCGCAGCGCTCCAGCTCGGCGGCGAAGTCCTCGGCGGAGTGCTTGTCGGTGCCCTCCGAGAAGGCGCGCGCCATGATGGTGGCGACGCCGTCGAGACCGGCCGGCTCGGCGTCCAGGGGGGCGTCGAGGAGCACCTCGACGGCGACGACCTGCTGGCCGGGGCGGTGGCAGCGCAGCACGGTGAGGCCGTTGCCGAGGCTGCCGCGCTCGGGGGCGGGGAAGGCCCAGGGCTTGGGCTCGCCGGCCTGCGGCCGGGCGTGGAATTCCATCGTGGCGAGCTCGGTCACTTGGCCGCCTCCTCGTTCTCGTCGGTGGCGCCGGCGTCGGTCGTGTCGGCGTCGGTCTCGTCGGCCGGGGCGGTGGGCTCGTAGACGAGCACCGCGCGGTTGTCGGGACGCAGGCGGGCCTTGGCGACCTCCTGGACCTCCTCCGCGGTCACCTCGAGCACCCGCCGCACGGCGGTGAGGGCGAGCTGCGGGTCGCCGAACAGCACGGCGTACCGGCACAGTTCGTCGGCGCGGCCGGCGACCGTGCCCAGGCGGTCCAGCCACTCGCGCTCCAGCTGGGCCTGGGCGCGCTCCATCTCCTCGGCCGTGGGTCCCTCCTCGGCGAAGCGGGCCAGCTCCTCGTCGACGGCGGCCTCGATGACCGGCACCTCGACGTCGCCGGACGTCTTCACGTCCAGCCACCCCAGGGAGGGCGCTCCGGCGAGCCGCAGCAGGCCGAACCCGGCGGCGACGGCCGTGCGGTCGCGGCGGACCAGCCGGTTGTACAGGCGGGACGACTCGCCGCCGCCCAGCACGGTCAGGGCGAGGTCGGCCGCGTCGCACGCGCGCGTGCCGTCCTCCGGCAGCCGGTACGCCGCCATCAGGGCGCGGGCGGGAACCTCCTCCTCGACGACCTCCCGCAGCTGCCCGCCCATGACGTCGGGCAGCGATCCGTCCCGCGGCGGCTGCTTGCCGTCGTGCGAGGCGATGGAGCCGAAGTACTTCTCGATCCAGGCGAGGGTCTGCTCGGGGTCGATGTCGCCGACGACCGACAGCACCGCGTTGTTCGGCGCGTAGTAGGTGCGGAAGAACGCGCGCGCGTCCTCCAGGGTCGCCGCGTCCAGGTCGGCCATCGAACCGATCGGCGTGTGGTGGTAGGGGTGGCCCTCCGGGTAGGCGAGGGCGGTCAGCTTCTCGAAGGCCGTCCCGTAGGGGACGTTGTCGTAGCGCTGACGGCGTTCGTTCTTGACGACGTCCCGCTGGTTCTCCATGGACTCCTCGTCCAGGGCGGCCAGCAGGGAGCCCATGCGGTCCGCCTCCAGCCAGAGGGCGAGCTCCAGCTGGTGGGCGGGCATGGTCTCGAAGTAGTTGGTCCGCTCGAAGCTGGTGGTGCCGTTGAGCGAGCCGCCGGCGCCCTGCACCAGCTCGAAGTGGCCGTTGCCCTCGACCTGGGCGGAGCCCTGGAACATGAGGTGCTCGAAAAGGTGAGCCAGGCCGGTGCGCCCCTTGACCTCGTGGCGCGAGCCGACGTCGTACCAGAGGCACACCGCCGCGACCGGGGTCAGGTGGTCCTCGGAGAGCACCACGCGCAGGCCGTTGGCCAGGCGGTGCTCGGTCGCTGTCAGGCCGCCGGAGCCTGCCTGGGCTGTGGCCGTGTGACCCATGGGCATGTACGTCCCTTCGATCGCGAAGAATCTGGTGGCGTCACTGGGTGAACCACCGGGTGGAATCAGCGGGCGGAACTGCGGAATTCCGCCGATCCTGCCACTGTATGCAAGCGTGCGGGACACCGGTGGAGTTCCCGTGCCCCGTACGCCGAGAGCGAGAACGCGGTTGACGGGCCGCCGGGGACGACTGCGCGGACGACGCCCCGGGACAAGGGCGTACCCTGCGGGCAGCGCCGGGCCGGCAGCCCCGTGACGGGTCCTGGTCGGTCGCTGTCAGTGCCGCAGTCCACAATGGACGGCGTCAGATCACCGTTCACGCTTCAGCAAGGAGCCGGCAGCGATGGCCCGCCGTAGTACGAAGACCCCGCCGCCCGACGACTCGTACGAGGAGAAGATCCTCGACATCGACGTCGTCGACGAGATGCAGGGCTCCTTCCTCGAGTACGCGTACTCGGTCATCTATTCCCGTGCGCTGCCGGACGCCCGCGACGGCCTCAAGCCGGTGCACCGCCGCATCGTCTACCAGATGAACGAGATGGGCCTGCGGCCCGAGCGCGGCTACGTGAAGTGCGCCCGCGTCGTCGGCGAGGTCATGGGCAAGCTGCACCCGCACGGCGACGCGTCCATCTACGACGCGCTGGTCCGCATGGCGCAGCCGTTCTCGATGCGCGTGCCCCTGGTGGACGGCCACGGCAACTTCGGCTCGCTGGGCAACGACGACCCGCCGGCCGCCATGCGGTACACCGAGAGCCGGATGGCCGAGGCCGCCGGCCTGATGACGGAGTCGATCGACGAGGACACCGTCGATTTCGCCCCCAACTACGACGGTCAGGAGCAGGAGCCGGTGGCGCTGCCCGCCGCCTTCCCGAACCTGCTGGTCAACGGCGCCTCGGGCATCGCGGTCGGCATGGCCACCAACATGCCGCCGCACAACCTGCGCGAGGTGATCGCGGCGGCCCGGCATCTGATCCGGCACCCGAACGCCGACCTGGACGCGCTGATGAAGCACGTGCCGGGCCCCGACCTGCCCACCGGCGGCCGCATCGTCGGTCTGCCCGGCATCCGGGACGCGTACGAGACGGGGCGGGGCACGTTCAAGATCCGCGCGACGGTCTCCGTGGAGACGGTGACGGCCCGCCGCAAGGGTCTCGTCGTCACCGAGCTGCCCTTCGCGGTCGGCCCGGAGAAGGTCATCTCGAAGATCAAGGACCTGGTCGGCTCGAAGAAGCTCCAGGGCATCGCGGACGTCAAGGACCTCACCGACCGCGAGCACGGGCTGCGCCTGGTCATCGAGATCAAGAACGGCTTCGTGCCCGAGGCGGTCCTGGAGCAGCTCTACAAGCTGACGGCCATGGAGGAGTCCTTCGGCATCAACAACGTCGCCCTGGTGGACGGCCAGCCGCTCACCCTGGGCCTCAAGGAGCTGCTGGAGGTCTACCTCGACCACCGCTTCACCGTCGTCAGACGCCGCAGCGAGTTCCGCCGCAGCAAGAAGCGCGACCGGCTGCACCTGGTGGAGGGCCTGCTCACCGCCCTGGTCGACATCGACGAGGTCATCCGTCTCATCCGCTCCAGCGAGAACTCCGCGCAGGCCAAGCAGCGGCTGATGGAGCGCTTCGCGCTGAGCGACGTCCAGACGCAGTACATCCTGGACACGCCGCTGCGCCGGCTCACCAAGTACGACCGCATCGAGCTGGAGTCCGAGAAGGAGCGGCTGAACGCGGAGATCGAGGAGCTGACCCGGATCCTCGACTCGGACGCGGAGCTGCGCAAGCTGGTCTCGACCGAACTGGCCGCGGTGGCGAAGAAGTTCGGCACCGACCGGCGTACGACGCTGCTGGAGTCGGGCGGTACCCCGGTCGCCGCCGTGCCGCTCCAGGTGGCGGACGACCCGTGCCGGGTGCTGTTGTCCTCGACGGGCCTGCTGGCCCGCACCGCGAACGACGAGCCCCTGGTCACGGAGGCCGGGGCCAAGCGGGTCAAGCACGACCTGATCGTCTCGGCCGTGCCGGCCACGGCGCGCGGCGAGGTGGGCGTGGTGACCTCCGCCGGGCGGCTGCTGCGGGTGAACGTCGTGGACCTGCCCCAGCTCCCCGAGACCATGCCGGCGCCGAACCTCGCGGGCGGCGCGCCGCTGGCGGAGTTCGTGTCCCTGGAGGACGACGAGGACGTCGTCTGCCTGATCACGCTCGACGAGTCCTCGCCGGGGCTGGCGATCGGCACGGAACAGGGCGTCGTCAAGCGGGTGGTGCCCGACTACCCGTCCAACAAGGACGAGCTGGAGGTCATCACTCTCAAGGAGGGCGACCGCATCGTCGGCGGCGCCGAGTTGCGCACCGGTGACGAGGACCTCGTCTTCATCACGGACGACGCGCAGTTGCTGCGTTACCAGGCCTCGCAGGTCCGCCCGCAGGGCCGTCCGGCGGGTGGTGTGGCGGGCGTCAAGCTCGCCGACGGCGCCAAGGTCGTCTCGTTCACGGCGGTGGATCCGGCGGTGGACGCGGTGGTCTTCACGGTGGCCGGATCGCGCGGCACGCTGGACGACTCCGTGCAGACCACGGCCAAGTTGACGCCGTTCGACCAGTATCCGCGCAAGGGGCGCGCCACCGGCGGTGTGCGCTGCCAGCGGTTCCTGAAGGGCGAGGACTGCCTGGCCTTCGCCTGGGCGGGTGCCGTCCCGGCGCTCGCGGCGCAGAAGAACGGCACGCCCGCCCAGCTCCCGGACATCGACCCGCGTCGCGACGGCTCGGGCGTGTCGCTGCCGAAGACGGTGGCGGTGGTGGCGGGTCCGGTCTAGGAGTCCTCGACCGGGCTGCCGGCTTCGCCGTCGGGGTCCTCGCCGTCGGGTGCGTAGCGCAGGACGCCCCACATGCCGTGCTCGTCGGCGGGTGGGGCGTCGGCGTCCCGGCGGCACGCGTCGAGTTCTTCGCCGAGGGCCACCGCGTCGATGCCGGAGCCGATGAGGACGAGCTGGGTGCGGCGGACCTCGGTGTCCTCGGCGGACGCCCAGGGCTCCGGGTAGAAGCGCAGGAAGCGTCCGACGGCGTGGACGGCGTAGCGGTTCCGCGTGTCGTACGGGCCGAAGTCGACGTATCCCTTGATCCGGTACAGGCCGTCGGGCCGGCTGTCGAGGAAGCGCATGAGCCGGCGCGGGTCGAGCGGGAGGCCGGAGACGAACGACAGGGTGTCGTAGGCGGCGTGCAGGTGCCCGGAGTGTGCGCCGTCCCCGGTGTGGTCGTGCAGGTCGTCGAAGGACAACTGCCCCACCCGCTCCTCGCTGGGCCGGCAGTCGTAGAGGAACTCGGGGTCGATGCGGCCGTAGACGGCGGGCACGACGGCCGCGCCGTCGACGAGCGAGTGCACGAGGGCCGGCACGCGCTCGGTGTCGGGGACCCGGTCGGTCTTGTTGACCACGACCAGATCGGCGAGGGCCAGGTGCCGGTCGATCTCGGGGTGCCTGGCGCGGGTGTCGTCGAACTCGGCGGCGTCGACGACCTCGACGAGCCCGCCGTACACGATCCCCGGCTGTTCGCTGGCGAGCAGCATGCGCACCAGTTCCTGCGGTTCGGCCAGGCCGCTGGCCTCGATGACGATGACGTCGATGCCGGCCTCGGGCCGCGCCAGCCGCTCCAGGTACCCGTCGAGTTCACTCGCGTCGACGGCGCAGCACAGGCATCCGTTGCCCAGCGAGACGGTGGAGTCGCCGAGGGCGCCCGCGACGGCCATCGCGTCGATCTCGATCGAGCCGAAGTCGTTGACGACGGCGCCGATACGGCTGCCTCCGCTGCGGTGGAGGAGGTGGTTGAGGAGGGTGGTTTTTCCGGAGCCGAGGAATCCGGCGAGTACGACGACCGGGATCTGCTGCGGAGTCGGGCGCTGCCCCACCATGCGACCTCTCTCTGACCCACGCGTACGCCGGCCCGCGGCAGGCGTACGTCCACGTACGGAATTGCCTGCTCAGGATACGAGCCGGCGGAGTACCCGCGGAGTGAACGATTGTTAGCAGCACTTGGTGGGCAGACGTTTTGCATGGCGCCGGACCGTGCGACCCTCGCTTCCCTCCGTGCGCCTCCTCTCCGCCTCCCCGTCGATCAGCGCCGCTCGGCACCCTGGAGGCGGCAGCACCACCCATCGCTCGCCGGTCCCCGTCAGCCGACCCGCACTCGACGACCGGCGGGCGGTCGCCTGATTCGGGGGTTGACATGGTCACACGGAAAAGTGTCACGGGGAGGTTCGGCTCCGTCGCGGCCGGGATGCTGGCGGCCGCGCGGCAGCGGCGACTGGACAGGGCCCGTCCGAACGAGCGGCAACTGCGGCTGGAGGAGTCGGCGATCCGACGCGAGGCACTGCGGCACCAGCAGCGCATGCACTGGGAGTTGCTGACCAGGGCGATCGACGACCCTTCGCTGGCCGAGGTCATCGACACGTACGACAAGAGCATCCCGGCCGCGCGGCGCCGTCAGTTCCTCTACGCCAACGCCTGGTACACCTACCTGTACCACTGCCACCGAGCGGGCCTGCTGGACCGGGAGGAGCTGTACCGGATCCTGCGCGAGTTCTTCCAGAGCCCCGTCTTCCGGGAGTACTGGGACGCGTCCGAGCACATGCGCGCCTCCCTCAACGAGGCGTCCGAGGAAGCCTTGCTGGGCCGCATGGTCGACGGCCTCGTCCAGGACCTCGACGAGGCCGACACCGATGAATGGTGGGTCGTGGGGACCCCGCCGACGGACTGACCGACGGACCACCGGACCGACGGCGAGTGCCGCAGACTCGGCCGGTCAGGTCAACGCGCTCCGGAACCCGCGACACGACGGAGTGAGTTTCGGCCATCTCGTCACGTGTACCTCATGAACACCAGTACCGTGTGCTCGCCATCACTCTGGAGACTCATAAGGACCGGTACCTTTGAAGATCGTGCGCCGCATCGGTGTGCCTCCCAGCGCCCGGGGCAGTAACTCGGGGTCCACCTGCCCCGACCTGTTCGAAATGAGCGACGGCAACTTCGCCGTCATCGGCACCGAGGCCACCGAGGCGCTGGAGCGTGAGCTGCCCGCCGATGCCGCCCGGGCCGACTACGAACGCATCGTGGTCATCAGCCGGGAGACCCTCATCCGGGCCAAGGCGGACATCCCCGACGCCTGACGTCCCCCGTGTCCTTGGCCCCACCCGCCGCCGACCGCGCACGGACCCACCACCGGCGAGCAACCCGGCACCCCGTCCTTGCTCGACATCCCACCGACCAGGCCTGGCGCCCGAACGGCACCAGGCCGCTCGTGTTCCTCAGGCCACCGCCGGTACACCGACCGGCGCTCCCGGCCCCACATACCGTGCCGCCGGCCGGATGATCTTCGAGTCGGCCGCCTGCTCCAGGATGTTCGCGCTCCAGCCCACCACCCGTGCCGCCGCGAAGGTGGGCGTGAACATCTCGCGGGGCAGACCGCACAGTTCCATGACCACGCCCGCGTAGAACTCGACGTTGGTGTGCAGTTCCCGGCCCGGCTTCAGCTCCGCGAGGATCGCCTCGACCTGCCGCTCCACCTCGACGGCGAACTCCACCCGTGGGCCGCCGAACCGCTGCGCCACCTCCCGGAGCATCCGCGAGCGCGGGTCCTCCGTGCGGTAGACCGCGTGACCGAAACCCATGATGCGGTCGCCGGCGAGCACGCGCTCGCGGATCCACCCGTCGATGCGGTCGGGCGTGCCGATCGCGTCCAGGGTGTCCAGCGCCCGGCTGGGCGCGCCGCCGTGCAGCGGGCCGGACAGCGCCGACACCGCGCCGGCCAGGCAGGCCGCGACGTCCGCACCCGTCGAGGCGATGACGCGCGCGGTGAACGTCGACGCGTTGAACCCGTGATCAATGGTGGAGATCAGGTACTGCTCGACCGCGCGCGTGCGCCCCTGGTCCGGCTCCTCACCGGTCACCATGTACAGGTAGTTCGCCGCGTACGACAGGTCCTCGCGCGGCTCCACCGGCTCGAGCCCCTGCCCCAGCCGGTACAGCGCGGTGAGCAGAGTCGGTACGGCCGCGGCGGCCACCAGGGTGTCCTGCCGGCGCCGGTCGGCCGACAGGTCGTACACGGGCTCGAAGCCACGTGCCGCGCCGAGCAGGGACAGACCCGTGCGCATCCCGGCGAGCGGGCCGGAGCGCCCACCGGCCGCGGCGACGGCGGGCAGTGCCGCGCGCACCGCGTCGGGGAGCCGCCGCAGCGCCGCGGTCTCGGCGGCGAAGGCGGCGCCACGTCGCGCGTCCGGGAGTTCCCCGTGGACCAGGAGATGCCAGACGTCCTCGAAGGTGCGGCTCTGTGCGAGCTCGACGGCCGAGTACTGGCGGTAGTGGTAGAAGCCCTCGGTGCCGCGCACGTCGCCGACCTCGGTGTCGGCCACCACGACACCGGCGAGCCCGCGCGGCACCTCGACGGGCGCCGCGGGAGCTGCGGTTCTGTTGACGGACATGATTACCTCCTAGAACTTGACTTAACTGTCCATACTTGACTTGCAATCTGTCAATATTGATTGAGTCAATGCATCATCACTTCATGACTCAACGGCAACCGTCTCCGATCGGTACGGTGACCTCATGCGTGATCAAGAGCCCGGCCGCCCCGCCGGCAACGAGCGGCGTCTGACCACCCGGGAGGCGGCCGAACTCCTCGGGGTGAAGCCCGAGACCGTGTACGCGTACGTCAGCCGCGGCCAGCTCGGCAGCCGGCGCACACCCGGTGGCCGGGGCAGCACCTTCGACGCCGACGAGGTCCGGGCCCTCGCCAGGCGCAACCGCCGCGACGGCGTCACCTCCGCGGCGTCGGCCGCCGGCCAGGAGCTGACCGTGCGCACCCGCCTCACGCTCATCGAGAGCGACCGGTACTACTACCGGGGCGTCGACGCGGTGGAACTGGCCGCACGTCACACCTACGAGGAGGTGGCCGAGTGGCTCTGGACCGGGCAGCCGCGTCCCGGCGCCGCCTTCTCGGCCCCGGAGTCCTCCGTGGCCGCCGCGCGCAGGGCCGTCGACGCCCTGCCCGAACACGCCGGCCCCGCCGACCGGCTCCGGGTGGCGGCGATCGCCGCGGCGGTCACGGACCCGCTCCGCTTCGACCTGTCCGAGGAAGCGGTGCTGGGCACGGCCCGCGTCCTCATCCCCACCCTCGTGGCCGCGCTGCCATCCGTACTGCGCGACGGGGACGACCGGGCCCCGATCGCCCACCGCCTGTGGACCCGGCTCAGCGGCCGAGAGGCGGACGAACCGACCCTGCGCGCCCTCGACACGGCGCTCTGCCTCCTCGTCGACCACGATCTGGCGGCCTCCACGCTCGCCGTGCGCGTCGCCGCGTCGGCGCGGGCACACGCCTACGCCGCCGTGTCCGCCGGGCTCGGCGTGATCGAGGGACCGCTGCACGGCGCCGCCGGAGGACTCGCGCACCGGATGCTGCTGGAGGTTCTCGACCTGGGCAGCGCGGCGCCGGTGGTCGCGGAGGAGCTGCGGGCCGGCCGGCGCATCCCGGGACTCGGCCACCGGCTCTACCCCGGTGAGGACCCACGCGCGCGTGCCCTGTTCGCGCTCCTGGAGGACATCCCCCGGGCGGCGCCCGCGCTCGCGGCGGCCAGGGACATCCAGGCCACCGCCGCCCGCCACACCCCGCTGAACGCCAACGTCGACCTCGCGCTCGCCGTGCTCACCGCCTCGTCCGGCATGGTGCCCACCGCGGCCGAGACGATCTTCGCCGTGGCGCGTACGGCGGGCTGGATCGCGCATGCCCTGGAGGAGTACGGGGAGCGCCCCCTGCGGATGCGGCCGAGCGGGCTGTACTGCGGTCCCAAGCCGCCACGCCCCCTACCGGAGTAGCGTCCAGGCGCGGCTGGAAGTCACCGCGGCCCAAGTCAGGTTAGGCTCACCTCTGTGAGTACGTGCTCAACCGTCTCCTGGGACCTCGACGAGCCCCTTTCCGGCACCGCACCCGTCGCGCGGACCTGGTTGCTGCTCGAACAGCCCGGCCCCTGGGGCGCCAAGGCGCTCACCGCGAGCCACCTGGACCCCGCGCTGGGCCGTGCCCTCGACGCGGCGACGAAGGGGACGGGCGTACGCGTCGCGCTCATCCGCCGCCCCGGGCGCCACGCGGACCGGGGCACGCCCGCCGAACGCCGGGTGTACGCGGCCCACACCGTGCCGGGGAACGTGTGGCTGCACGGCGCCGCGATCGAGGATCCCCGCCGGCTGCTCGACCTCGATCTCGCGGCACTCGGCCGGGGCGACCACCACGCCTTCGACTCGGTGCTGGACGGCGGACCCCACCGGGGCGATCCCTTCGCGCTCGTCTGCACCAACGGCAAGCGGGACCGGTGCTGCGCGCTCCTCGGCAGGCCGCTGGCGGCCGAAGTCGCCGCCTCCGGAGCCGACGGCGTCTGGGAAGTCACCCACCTGGGAGGCCACCGTTTCTCGCCGACCGTGCTGGTCCTGCCGCACGGCTACGTCTACGGCCGGGTCCAGGCGCACGCCGTCAAGGAGATCCTGCACCGGGCCCAGGAGGGCCGGGTCGTCGTGGAGGGCTGTCGTGGGAACTCCGCCTGGGAGCGCCCCGGCCAGGCGGCCGAGCTGGCCCTGCGCTCGGCCGTCGCCGAGGACGGGGCCCAGGCACTGACGGTCGTACGGACGGACGGCGCCGCACCGCGCTGGGAGGTGACCCTGGCCCACACGGACGGCCGGCACTGGCGGGTCACCGTCGTACAGGGAGCCTCGGCGCCACCGCGACCGGAGAGCTGCGGAGCGTCGGTACTGGGCTCGCCGGCGCGGATGGAGGTCACGGCGGTGCGCGCACTGCCGGTGCCGGCGACGGCACTGGCGAGCTGACGCCGGAGGATCGACCAGCGCGCCCGCCGGGGAGATACACGCCACACCCGGCTCCGGCCGGCCACCGGCCCCACGTACCGTCGTGGCCATGAGCTCCACTCCCCCCGCACGCCGACTGCGCCTGGGCCTGCCGCGGCGGGTGTTCTCGCAGGTGCTGCTGATGCAGGTGGCGATCGCCGCGGGCGTCACCGTGCTCGCGACCGGGCTGTTCCTGGCGCCGCTCGGCGACCAGCTGGACGATCAGGCGATGCGCCGGGCCCTGGCGATCGCACAGACCACCGCGCAGCAACCGCAGGTCGTACGGGACCTGCGGGCCACCCGGCCGGCGGCGGACGGGCCGGTGCAGCAGGAGGCGGAGCGGGTCCGCGAGGCCACCAGGGCGGAGTACGTCGTCGTGATGGACCGCGACGGCGTGCGCTGGTCGCACACCGACCCGGAGCGCATCGGCGAGGTCGTCTCCACCGACCCGGGGCAGGCCCTGGCCGGACGCGAGGTCATGGAGATCGACAACGGCACGCTGGGCCGCTCCGCCCGCGGGAAGGTGCCCTTGCGCGACGGCGACGGCGAGATCGTGGGGGCGGTCTCGGTGGGCATCGCCTACGACAGCGTGCGGGCCCGGCTGATCCACGCCATTCCCGGCCTCTTCGCGTACGCCGGTGGCGCTCTGGCCGTCGGTGCGCTGGCGTCCTGGATCATCTCGCGCCGGGTGCAGCGCCAGACCCGGGACCTGGCCTTCTCGGACATCGCGGGGCTGCTGGCGGAGCGCGAGGCCATGCTGCACGGCATCCGGGAGGGCGTCGTCGCCCTCGACCGCGAGGGCCGGGTGCGCCTGCTCAACGACGAGGCGCAGCGCCTGCTGTGCATCGGCGGCGAGGCCGTCGGCCGCTTCCCCGACGAGGCGCTCGGCGCGGGGCGCACGGCCGACGTCCTGGCGGGCCGGGTGACCGGCACCGACCTGCTGACCGTGCGCGGCCAGCGGGTCCTGGTCGCCAACCGGATGCCCACGGACGACGGCGGCGCCGTGGCCACCCTGCGCGACCGCACCGAGCTGGAGCAGCTCGGCCGGGAGCTGGACTCCACGCGGGGCCTGATCGACGCGCTGCGCGCGCAGGACCACGAGCACGCCAACCGCATGCACACCCTGCTGGGGCTGCTGGAACTGGAGATGTACGACGACGCCGTGGAGTTCGTCGGCGAAGTCGTCGGCGACCACCGGGTCACCGCGGAGCAGATCACCGGGCGGGTCCGGGATCCCCTGGTCGCCGCCCTGCTGGTCGGCAAGGCGACCGTCGCGGCCGAACGAGGCGTCGCCCTGTGGGTCTCGGACCGGACGCGGCTGCCGGACCGCCTGGTCGATCCCGGCGGCCTCGTCACGATCGTCGGCAACCTGGTCGACAACGCCCTCGACGCCACCGCGGGAACACGGCACGCGCGCGTGGAGGTCGAACTGCGCGCCGAGGGACGCGCCGCCACGCTCACGGTGCGCGACACGGGCCCCGGCGTTCCGGCGGACCACCGGGAGCTGGTCTTCACCACGGGCTGGTCCACCAAGGAGCCGCCCGCTCACCGCGAACGCGGCATCGGACTCCCGCTGGTGCGCCGCCTGGCCGAACGACAGGGCGGCAGCGCGCATGTCGAAGAGGCGTACGGCGGCGGCGCGGAGTTCGTCGTGGTCCTGCCGGAGGCCCTGACCGAACCGGAAACGGAACCGGCGACGGAACAGGAACCGGCTCCGGAGTCCGCCACCACCGCCCCCGTGACCACCGCTGCCGAGAAGGAGTCCCGATGATCGAGGTCCTGGTCGTGGACGACGACACCCGGGTCGCGCGCGTCAACGCCGCGTACGTCGAGAAGGTGCCGGGCTTCCACGTCGCCGGTGAGGCGCACAACGCGCAGGAGGCGCTGGGTGCCGTGCAGAGGCTGCCCCGCCTGGACCTGATTCTGCTGGACCACTACCTGCCCGACCGGACCGGTCTTGAGGTCGTCCAGGAGATGCGGCGGCGAGGACTCCAGACCGACGTGATCATGGTGACGGCCGCCCGCGACGTGTCGACAGTCCAGGCGGCGATGCGGCAGGGGGCCCTCCAGTACCTGGTGAAACCGTTCGCCTTCGCCGGTCTGCGCGCCAAGCTGGAGGCCTACGCCGAGTTGCGCCGCACCCTCGACGGTGGCGGCGAGGCGGAACAGGCCGAGGTCGACCGGATCTTCGGCGCCCTGTCGGCACCGTCCGAGCCCGGTCTGCCCAAGGGGCACTCGCCCACCACCGCCGAACTGGTACGCCAGTGTCTGCTGAAGGCCGACGGACCGCTCTCCGCCCAGGAGATCGCCGACCGGACCGGGGTGAGCCGCCAGACCGCGCAGCGCTATCTGAAGCTCCTGGAACGCACCGGACGGGCCGTACTGACACTGAAGTACGGCGAGGCGGGCCGCCCCGAGCACCGTTACGCGTGGGCGACCCGCGCCTGAACGACCACTGGGCCCCGGGCGTTGCCGCCCCTACACGGCCCCCGCCCCGGTCAGCGACCGCACCTCGGTCTCGGCGTGCTTGGCCTCGTCCGGGACCTCGGGTGAGGTGACGGTGCCCAGCCAGCCCGCGAGGAAGCCCAGCGGAATCGAGACCAGGCCGGGGTTCTGCAGCGGGAAGTACTGGAAGTCGAGGCCGGGGAAGAGCGACTGCGGGCTGCCGGAGACCACCGGGGACAGCAGCACGAGCACCACGGACGGCACCAGACCGCCGTAGACCGCCCACACCGCACCCCGGGTGGTGAAGCCGCGCCAGAACAACGAGTAGAGCAGCACCGGCAGATTCGCGGAGGCGGCCACGGCGAAGGCGAGGCCCACCAGGAAGGCGACGTTGAGGTCGCGGGCGAGCAGACCGAGCCCAATCGCGACGGCGCCGATGCCGACGGCGGCGACCCGCGCCACGGCGACCTCGCTGCGCGGCTTGGAGTGGCGGCGCCGCAAGGACGCGTACAGGTCGTGGGCCACGGACGCCGAGGAGGCCAGGGTGATGCCGGCGACCACCGCGAGGATGGTGGCGAACGCGACGGCGGCGACGACCGCGAACAGGACCGTCCCGCCGGTGGACTGCGCGCCGCCGCCCAGGTCCAGGGCGAGCAGCGGCACCGCCGTGTTCCCGGCGGCGTTCGACGCGCGTACGGCCTCCGGGCCGACCAGGGCGGCGGCACCGAACCCGAGCACGATCGTCATCAGGTAGAAGCCGCCGATGAGACCGATCGACCAGACCACGGACCGCCGCGCCGCCCTGGCGGTGGGCACGGTGTAGAAGCGGGACAGGATGTGCGGCAGCCCGGCCGTGCCCAGCACCAGGGCGAGCCCCAGGCTGATGAAGTCGAAACGGGAGACCCAGTCCCCGCCGTAGGCGAGGCCGGGCGCGAGGAACGCCTCCCCGTGGCCGCTGCGTTCGGCCGCCGTTCGCAGCAGCCGGTCGACGTCGCCGTGGAAGCGCACCAGGACGAGCGCGGTCAGCGCCACCGTGCCGCCGAGCAGCAGGACCGCCTTCACGATCTGGATCCAGGTGGTGGCGCGCATCCCGCCCAGCGACACGTAGATCACCATGAGGGCGCCGACGCCGATGACGGTCCACGTCCGCGCCGCCCCGCTCGTCCCGCCCAGCAGCAGCGCGACCAGGCTGCCCGCGCCCACCATCTGCGCCACCAGGTACAGGACGGAAACGGTGACCGAGGAGGTCCCCGCGGCGATCCGTACCGGCCGCTCCCTCATCCGGGCGGCCACCACGTCGGCAAGGGTGAACCGCCCGCAGTTGCGGACCAGTTCGGCGACGAGGAACAGGACCACGAGCCAGGCCACCAGGAACCCCACCGAGTAGAGCATGCCGTCGTAGCCGTAGAGGGCGATGAGCCCCGAGATACCGAGGAACGACGCGGCCGACATGTAGTCGCCGGAGATGGCAAAACCATTCTCCATCGGCGAGAAGAGGCGGCCGCCCGCGTAGAACTCCTCCGCCGAGCCGTGCCGATGGCGGCCCACCCAGGTGGTGATCCCGAGCGTGACGGCGACGAACGTGCTGAACAGCAGCAGGCTAAGAGTCTGGTGATCTCCCGTCATGACGCACCGCCTCGCACCCCGCGCGTCAGCTCCTGCGTGTCCCACCGCAGTTCGAGCGCGGCCCGGTCCCTGCGCAGCCGGGCGTGCCGCGCGTAGGCCCAGGTGAGCAGGAACGTGGTGAGGAACTGACCGAGCCCGGCGACCATCGCCACGTTCACCGCGCCGGCCACCGGTCGGGCCATCAGGGTGGGGGCCGACGTGGCGGCCACCACGTAGGCCACGTACCACAGGAAGAAGGCGATGACCGCCGGGGCGACGAACCTCCGGTACCGGCCGCGGACCTCCTGGAAGGCCGCGCTCCGCTGGACCTCCAGATACACGTCGGCCGCGGTCCTGGACGGCGCCTCCGCCGGCTCCCGGCGCATCGGCGGCGCCGCCGGCTCCGGGGCCCCGGAGCCGGCCGACTCGCCCCAGCCGGAGGCGAGCGCGTCGTACCACGGGTCGTCGTACCCCGGACCGTCGAACCTCTGGTCGTCGTACCGCGGGCCGTCGAACCTCTGGTCGTCGTACCGCGGGCCGGGGGCCGTCTCGACGTAGGCCCTGCCCGGCACTGCGCGGTGGTCGGCCGCGCCTTCGGGACCGCCCCCGGCGCCGCGGGACCGGTCGTTGCTTGACTGCATGCCCAAGGATGGACAGAACGGGAAGATCCCCGACTCTTCTTCCGCCGGCACTTCACCCCATCAGGTGATTCATCCCCCTGGTGGCCGCACCAGTCCCTTCGTATAGGCGTAACGCACCGCCTGCGCACGGTCCTTGATCCCCGCCTTGCCGAACAGGTTGTTGATGTGGGTCTTCACAGTGGCCGTCGAAACCTGCAGTCTGCTCGCGATCTGCTGGTTGTTGAGCCCCTCGGCGATGAGGACCAGCACCTCGGTCTCCCGCGTGGTGAGCCCGTCCGGCGGCTCGGGAGGCCCCGACGGCCGCGGCTCGGACTCGGACAGGCGCTCCAGCAGACGCCGTTGGATGCTCGGAGCCAGTCCCGCGTCTCCGGACAGCACGCCGTGCACCGCCCGGACGATCTCGTCCCCGCCCGCGTCCTTGGTGAGGTAACCGCGCGCCCCCGCCCTCAGGGCGGGAAACACGGACTCGTCGTCCCCGTACGTCGTGAGTACGACCACCTGCGTCGCGGGATGTTCGGCCCGGATCCGGCGGGTGGCCTCCACCCCGTCGCACCTGGGCATCCGCAGATCCATCAGCACCACGTCCGGGGCGAGTTCGGCGACGAGCCGCACCGCCTCGTCGCCGTCCCCGGCGGCGCCCACGACTTCGACTCCGGGCAGGAGTCCGAGCAGCATCACGATCCCCTCCCGCACCACGGTCTGATCGTCGGCGACCACCACGCGCGCGAGCCTCTGCCCGCCTTCCTCCGTCATACGGGAACCTTCAACGTCACCACGAACCCCTCCTCGCCCGGACCTGCCCGCAGCGAGCCGCCCAGCAGTTCGGCGCGCTCCCGCATGCCCAGCAGACCGTACCCACCCCCGGTGCCGGTGGCTTCGCCGGGCGGGCCCCCCGAGTCCCGCACATCCAGCATCACTTCGCGGGCGCCGTAGTCCAGCCGCACCCGCACCCGGGCCCCGGGGGCGTGCCTGCGGGCATTCGTCAGCGCTTCCTGGGCCACTCTGCGCACGGCTTGCGACGCCTCGGCCGGCAGTGGTCTGCGTTCCCCCGTAATGGTGACCTCCGCCGCGCCCTCGGCCGTGTCGACGAGCTGGGCCAGGAAGTCCTCCAGCGGTGTCAGGTCCCCGCGGAGCGCGGACAGCGCCTGCCGGGTCTCGGCCAGTCCGTCGCGGGCCATCCCCCGCGCCGCCACCACCCGGTCCAGGATCTGCTGCCGGTCGGCGTCCCGCTCGATCAGCAACCGGGCCGCCTCCAGGTGCACCATCTGCGCCGAGAGGCTGTGTGCCAGCACGTCGTGGATCTCCCGGGCGATCCTGGCCCGCTCCGCGAGTGCCGCGGACTCCGCCTCGGCGGCCCGGGCGGCCCGCTCCTGGGCCAGCAGCCGCTGTGCGCTTCCCCGCGCCTCGGCGTCGAGCCGCAGGACGTATCCGGCGAGCGCCAGACCGGTCACCGTCGCCACCGTGGTCAGCCAGGCGTCGTCGCTCACCACTGCGTAGGAGGCCAGCGCCACCGAGGTCACGGGCAGCGCGGCCGCGACGGGCATCCGCTCCAGAGCCACGACGGCGCAGCCGCACCAGATGACCCGGGCGGGGACGCCGAAGCCGACGGACTCGGCGACGGCCGCGATCACGAGCAGCACGGCGACTAGTGCCAGGGACGGCCACAGGCGGTGTGCGAGCGTGGTCCGGAAGTAGGCCCATGCCACGCACAGCGCGGCCAGCAGGCCGACGGCCGCCAGGACCGACCCCCACCCGTGCAGGCTGCTGCTGCTGAACGCGCCCCACAGCAGCGTCCCGAACACCATCAGACGCACCGCGTGGGCGAGCAGACGGCGGGGACGGGAGACACCCTCGTGCAGGAGCGCCTCTCTGGAAGGCCACGTCGTCCAGACGTTCTCCGTCACGCGGGCTCCTTCCAGGTGGGCCGGGACACGGCGTCACGGTACGCGGGCCCGGGGGCTCCGGCAGGGCGCCCGGTCCGAACGCGCCAGGCCAGGACGCCGGAGCGGACCAGCAGGGTCACCGCGAGGGCGAGCAGCAGGGCGGAGCCGTCCTGCCGCACTCCCAGGGCCGCACCGACTCCGTAGAGAGCGGCGCGGAGTGCGATGCCGACGGCCCACACGGCCACGCTCGCCCGGCTGCCCCTGCTCCACACGGCGCCGTCGGTGCCCGCCCAGACACGGGTGGTCCAGGCCCAGCCGGCCCCGGTGACCAGGCCGACGAGTATTTCGGCGGCGAGCAGCAGGACGGAAGCCACGGAATGGTGGGCGTCGACCAGGCCGGGCTCGCGCAGCGCGACCACGCCCAGCACCACGGGCAGCACCCACCAGCGCCGGTCGGTGTCGATCCGGCTTGCGCGGAACTGCCGGGTGATCACCAGCCCGGCCACCGCCGTGATGGCCAACGCGTCGACGAGCCCGGACATCGTGCCTCCGTGAGCGGAAGAAGGTGATGCCGGCGGCGGTCCCGCCGACGCCTTCGACATTACGGAAACGACGAGGTCAGGGGATCGGAGCCCGGGTGGATCATGGGTGGAGGTCCGTTGGGCCCGGCACTCCACCCAGGGGTGGAGAGGGCGACGGTCCCGGACCGCGGGGCGGGACCCGGGCCCGGATCTCGCTCCCGGGCCCGGTCCGACGTACGGGTGTGGTCACGCGTCGATGCGCGACCGGTCCAGCGTCGCAGCCGAACTGGAGATGAACTCCTTGCGGGGAGCGACGTCGTTGCCCATCAGCAGGTCGAAGACCTCCTCGGCGGAGTCCAGGTCGGTGAGGTTGATCCGGCGCAGGGTGCGGCGCCGGGGGTCCATGGTCGTCTCCGCCAGCTGGTCGGCGTCCATCTCGCCCAGGCCCTTGTACCGCTGGATGGAGTCCTTGTACCGGATGTTCTTGCTCTGGAACTCCATGAGCTTGTCGCGCAGCTCTCGGTCCGAGTACGTGTAGACGTACTTGTCCTGGCCCTTCTTCGGCTGGATCAGCTCGATGCGGTGCAGCGGCGGCACCGCGGCGAACACCCGGCCCGCCTCCACCATGGGCCGCATGTAGCGGTGGAAGAGGGTCAGCAGCAGGGTGCGGATGTGGGAGCCGTCCACATCCGCGTCGGTCATCATGATGATCTTGCCGTAGCGGGCCGCGTCGATGTCGAACGTGCGGCCCGACCCGGCTCCTATGACCTGGATGATCGCCCCGCACTCGGCGTTCTTCAGCATGTCCGTCACAGAGGACTTCTGGACGTTGAGGATCTTGCCGCGGATCGGCAGCAGCGCCTGGAACTCGGAGTTCCGCGCGAGCTTGGCCGTGCCCAGCGCGGAGTCGCCCTCGACGATGAACAGCTCACTGCGGTCGACGTCGTCGCTGCGGCAGTCGGCGAGCTTCGCGGGCAGCGACGACGACTCCAGGGCCGTCTTGCGACGCTGGGCGTCCTTGTGCTGGCGCGCGGCGATACGGGTCCGGGCCGCGGCGACGGCCTTCTCCATGACGACCCGGGCCTGCTGGGCCGCGTCACGCTTGGTCGAGGTCAGGAACGCCTTCAGTTCCTTGCTGATCACGTTGTTCACGATCCGGCGGGCCGCCGAGGTGCCGAGGACCTCCTTGGTCTGGCCCTCGAACTGCGGCTCGGCGAGCCGGACGGTGACGACCGCGGTCAGCCCCTCCAGGGCGTCGTCCTTGACGATGTCGTCCTCGGCGACGCGGAGCATCTTCTTGGTGCGCAGCACCTCGTTCATCGTCTTCGCCACCGCCTGCTCGAAGCCGGCGACGTGGGTGCCGCCCTTGGGCGTGGCGATGATGTTGACGAAGGACCTGAGCGTGGTGTCGTACCCGGTGCCCCAGCGCATCGCGACGTCGACACCGAGGTCGCGGGTGACCTCGGTGGGCGTCATCTGCCCCTCCTCGTCCAGCACCGGGACCGTCTCCTTGAAGGAGCCCTGGCCGCTGAAGCGGAGCGTGTCGCAGACGGGCCGGTCACTGGCCAGGAACTCACAGAACTCGCTGATGCCGCCGTCGAAGCGGAACGACTCCTCACCCTTGCTGCCACCGTCGCCGAGACCGAACTCGTCCCGCACCACGATGGTCAGCCCGGGCACCAGGAACGCCGTCTGGCGGGCCCGCTGGTGCAGCGTGTCCAGGGAGAGCTTCGCGTCCTTGAGGAAGATCTGCCGGTCCGCCCAGTACCGCACGCGTGTGCCGCTGCGGCTCTTGGGGATCTTCTTGGCCTTGCGCAGCCCGTTTCCGGCGTCGAACTTGGCGTCCGGACCCGTCTTCGCGAACGTGCCCGGGACGCCGCGGCGGAAACTGATCGCGTGGGTGTGGCCCCCGCGGTCCACCTCGATGTCCAGGCGGGCGGACAGGGCGTTCACCACGGAGGCGCCGACGCCGTGCAGGCCGCCCGAGGCGGCGTAGGAGCCGCCTCCGAACTTGCCGCCGGCGTGCAGCTTGGTCATGACGACCTCGACGCCGGACAGGCCGG
Source organism: Streptomyces sp. NPDC093065 (assembly GCF_044754585.1). Lineage (NCBI taxonomy): Bacteria > Bacillati > Actinomycetota > Actinomycetes > Kitasatosporales > Streptomycetaceae > Streptomyces > Streptomyces sp. NPDC093065. Next base: position 51,929 of record NZ_JBIVPJ010000021.1, read on the forward strand.
TCTTGGGCTCCACGTCGACCGGGATGCCCCGGCCGTTGTCCCGGACCTCCACGGAGGCGTCGTCGTGGAGGATCACCTCGATGTGGTCGCAGTAACCGCCCAGGGCCTCGTCGACCGAGTTGTCGATGATCTCCCACAGGCAGTGCATCAGGCCACGGCTGTCGGTGGATCCGATGTACATGCCCGGACGCTTGCGCACGGCCTCGAGTCCCTCGAGGACGAGCAGGTGCCGCGCGGTGTAGTTGGACCCGTCCCGGTCTGCTCCTGCCAGCAGCGCAGTGGACGGCACGGATGTCTCGGCGGTCACGCGGTTCGCTCCTCGCTGAATTTCAGATGGGGCCCCGCTGGGTAAGGGCGCGGCTCGGTTCACCGATCAGAGGGTACCGAGGCCTGGTAGAGCCGTTGTAACGCCACCCTCGTCAATGACTCACCCTAGTCCACGGTCGCATGCATGTTCGATCCCTCGATGGGGTGAAGTACACATCACGTTCCCTTCGAGGCATGAACCATTTAGGCTCCGGGCACGTCCTCATGAACAAACCGGCAACCCAGCCGGCGGGACCGAACCTGACCGACCGCGCGAACCCGTACGACACAGAGACACGCAATACGGCACATTCGCCGCCAATCGGCAACAGCCGGCCCCTCGGAAAGTTTTTTTCGAGGAAAAGCCACGAGCGGGAACGTTTTGGGGCTGGTTGGATGTTGACCCTGGTACGACAGCTCGTCGAGCTAGAGAAGAGGCGACGTGACTACTGTTCTGACTTCCGCAAGCCCGCTGACGGCCGCCGATCGCTGCGACCGCTGCGGCGCCCAGGCATACCTGCGCGTCGTCCTGCTGAGCGGCGGAGAACTGCTCTTCTGCGCCCACCACGGTCGCAAGTTCGAGCCGGAACTCAAGAAGATCGCCGCTGAGATACAGGACGAGACGGAGCGGCTGACGGCCGTTCCGGCATCCTCCGCCGAGGAAGAGCGCTGATCAGACGCGCCCGACGACGAGCCGAATCGGCACAGGCCGATGAGCGGGCGGCCGCCTCCGTTTCCCGGAGGCGGCCGCCCGTACTCGTGTCCGGCAGGCTCTCAGCGGCCGTCAGGCGCGCCCCCGCGCTGCGTCGCGGCCGCGCCGTCCCAGCCCAGCGTCCGCAGCACGGAGGAGACGCGCGTGTACACCCCGGGGCTGCCCGGGCGGCCGCAGCCGCTCCCCCAGGACACCAGGCCGATGAGCCTCCCCCGACCGACCAGCGGTCCGCCGCTGTCCCCCTGACAGGCGTCACGCCCCCCGGCCTCCTGCCCGGCACAGAGCATGGTGTCCGGGAGGTACCGCCCGTCGTCGTTCCCCGGATACGCCCGCCGGCAGGACGCGTCGGAGAGCACCCGCACGCGCGCCGCGTGCAGGCCGTTCGCGTAGTCACCGGCACCTGAGGTGTCGCCCCAGCCGTAGACGAGGGCCCCCGTGTCGGGTGTGTACGCGGGGTCGCCCTCCGCGGCCATCCCTATGACCGATCCCTCGGGGAGCGCTTCGGAAAGAGTGAGCACCGCGAAGTCGCCCGCGTTGCTGCTGTCGTCGTGCTTTGGGTTCACCCAGACGGAGCGAATGGGGATCTCCTGCCCCCGGTCCGACAGCAGATCGGTCCGGCCCGCGATGACCCGCAGGTCGTCCACCTGGTCCGGAGGCGATCCGAGAACCTCCTCCCCCAGACAGTGGGCCGCCGTGAGCACGGTGGTCCGCCCGACGGCCACTCCCCCGCAGAACTGCCCCGCCCGGGTACCTCCGAACCGGTCACGACTGGACAGGGCGACCGTCCACGGGCTGTCGGACACTTCGACCGGAAAACCCCCGACGACGATGCTGTCGGCGGATGCGGGGGCGGCGGACCCCAGCGGTATCGCGGTCGCGGCGGCCGCCAGCACCAGCGGCCGGGCCAGTGTCCGGGCAAAGAGACGACGCATGCGGGCTCCTCACTCCTAGGTGGTCATGAGACACCCAGAGTGATCCAGTACGCCGTGTCGCGCACCCGCTGCCCAGCGCGGAGGCCCGGTTCCGCAACGGGCGGGACCGGGCCTCGTTGGCTCGTGCTGTCGCTCGTACCGCCTGCCGCGACCTAGTCGAGGTAGTCGCGCAACACCTGAGAGCGCGACGGGTGACGCAGCTTCGACATGGTCTTCGACTCGATCTGGCGGATGCGCTCACGCGTGACGCCGTACACCTTGCCGATCTCGTCGAGGGTCTTCGGCTGACCGTCGGTGAGACCGAAGCGCATGGAGACGACGCCCGCCTCACGCTCGGACAGGGTGTCGAGAACGGAGTGCAGCTGCTCCTGCAGGAGTGTGAAGCTGACCGCGTCGGCCGGGACGACCGCTTCGGAGTCCTCGATGAGGTCACCGAACTCGCTGTCGCCGTCCTCGCCGAGCGGGGTGTGCAGTGAGATGGGCTCGCGACCGTACTTCTGGACCTCGATGACCTTCTCCGGGGTCATGTCGAGCTCCTTGGCCAGCTCCTCCGGGGTGGGCTCGCGGCCCAGGTCCTGGAGCATCTGGCGCTGCACACGCGCGAGCTTGTTGATGACCTCGACCATGTGCACCGGGATACGGATGGTGCGGGCCTGGTCGGCCATCGCGCGGGTGATCGCCTGACGGATCCACCAGGTGGCGTACGTGGAGAACTTGTAGCCCTTGGTGTAGTCGAACTTCTCCACCGCGCGGATCAGACCGAGGTTGCCCTCCTGGATGAGGTCCAGGAAGAGCATGCCGCGACCGGTGTAGCGCTTGGCCAGGGAGACCACCAGACGGAGGTTGGCCTCCAGCAGGTGGTTCTTGGCGCGGCGGCCGTCCTCGGCGATGATCTCCAGCTCGCGCTTGAGCTTGGGCGCCAGCTTGTCGGAGTTCGCCAGCTTGTCCTCGGCGAACAGACCGGCCTCGATGCGCTTGGCGAGTTCGACCTCCTGCTCGGCGTTGAGCAGGGGGACCTTGCCGATCTGCTTGAGGTAGTCCTTGACCGGGTCTGCGGTGGCGCCGGCCGCGGCGACCTGCTGGGCCGGGGCGTCGTCCTCGTCCTCGTCGGACAGCACGAAGCCCGCGTTCTCGGTGCCCTCGGGCTCCTCCGTCGCGGCCTTCGGCTCCTCGGTCGCCTCGTCCTCGAGAAGCTCGCCGTCTTCCTTCTTGGCGGTCGTCTTCTTCGCCGCGGTCTTCTTGGCGGTCGTCTTCTTAGCCGTCGCCTTCTTGGCGGTCGTCTTCTTCGCCGCCGCCTTCTTGGCAGGTGCCTCTTCCTCGACGGCGGGCTCGGCGGCGGGCGCCGCGGGGGCGGCGGGAGCGGTCGCCTTCCTGCTGGTCACCGTCTTCGCCGCGACCGCCTTCGTGGCGGTGCGCTTGGCGGGACTCTTCGCTGCGACGCTCTTTCGGGTGCGCTTGGGCTCTGCGGCACTGACCATCAGCGTCACACCCTCTTCCTCGAGGATCTGGTTGAGGCTGCGCAGTACGTTCTTCCACTGAGTGGCCGGAATCTGGTCAGCTTCGAAGGCCCGACGCACGTCATCGCCGGCGATCTGCCCCTCAGCCTTTCCCCGCTCAATGAGCGCCATGACAGAGACGGACTCGGCGATCTCCGGCGGGAGCGTACGGGATGTGCTGGCCGACACGAACAACCTCTCGGAACGTTGAAAAACGGCTTCCGGCCCCGTCCACGGCGGAGGGGCCGACCACCGGCTTGGGATGGGCCGACGGTGCGGGCGGGCCGGGGAGATGCACAGCGCCGTGAACGGCGTCCGTATTCCCTCCGCGGCTGTCACCTCTTAGGTCATCGTGTTGTTCCCAAGAGCGTTACGCCCAATCCGCGTGGCCCGAGTCACACCCCGCAAGCGATCAAAACCAGTCAAATTCTAATAAACAAGGTCATCGCTCGTGCGTCCCGACCGTATGGGACGGCTCAGCCTCTCATCACACCGTCGGACCCCGGGGAACCGTGAGCGGCTCCGCGGGGCCCGACGATGCCGGCGGCGCGCCGGCCACTGCCACAGGAGGGGTTTGGCGTGCCCGGATCGCGCCGCCGCGGCGGAAGGCGGTCAGTGCTCGCGCGGAGCGGGCACCACGCGTTCCACCTCGGGGTGGACGGTCAGAAGCTGGCGCATGGCCGCTTCGGCCGCCGCGCCGTCGCCGGTGGCGAGGGCGTCGACGATCCTGCCGTGCTGCGCGAGCGACACGTCGTTCGGCCGGTCACAGCCGGTGACCGGCCCTCCGGAGACGTGGAGGGCGGCGGAGACGATCCCGGAGAGGTGGTCCAGCATCCGGTTGCCCGCGACCTGGATGAGCAGGGCGTGGAACTCGGCATCGGCACGCGAGAAGGTGAGCGCGTCACCCTGCCCCATGGCGTGCCCCATGATCCCGACCATGTCGGACAGGCGCTGCTGCACGTCCTCGCGCCCGTGTCCGGCGGCCAGGCGCGCGGCGAGCGGCTCGATCGTCCAGCGCAGCTCGCTCAGCTCGCGGCGCTGGTCGTCGCGCTGCGGCCCGAAGGCACGCCATTCGATGATGTCCGGATCAAGGAGGTTCCAGTCACTGACGGGACGCACCCGCGTACCGACGTTCGGCCGGGCGCTGACCAGGCCCTTCGCCTCCAGTACACGAAGGGACTCGCGCACCACGGTGCGGGAGACCTCGAAACGCTGGCCGATCTCCTCGGGCACCAGCGGGCGGTCGGCACCCAGGTCGCCCGAAACGATCATCTGGCCGAGCTGCTGGACGAGTTGCCCGTGCAGCCCACGGCCACGGTTGCCCGCGCTGCGCCGGCCCACGCGGCCCAGCTCGGTCTCCACCCCTTCCCAGGAGGGCGCTCCGACGCGGTCGACGGCGGGCGTCTCGGCGTACGGGTAGCGGTCGAGTTCGCCCGGGTTCGCGAGGCCGGAGTCGGCGGAACGGGCGGCGGTCATCATGGTGTGCGCAAGGGTACTCACGCATCCTTTGTCGGCGCCCACCCCAACTCCCTTGAGGTCTTTGGTGAAAAGCACACGAAAGGGTGATCGCTCACCCCGTCGCAATTGACGCCTTATCGGAAAGAAATGGGCTTTCCCCGGGGAGTTGCGCACACGGTCGGAACGGAAGGGTGAGACAGGCGTCATCGAACCCTGTTGCGCAGGGTCATGAGCAGGTACACGCAGAGCAGCGCCGTCAGCCACAACGTCATTGCCCCGCCCACGGGTTGGGCGATCAGTCGCAGCATCTCCGCCACGTACCGCTCGCCCCCGAACGGCCACTGGGTCAGGAGGACCTCGCGCACTCGCATCGGGAAGCCGGCGGCCGTCCGCACGGACGGGCCCTCCCAGACCTTCTGTACGAGCGGTACGACGGCGACCGGAACGGCGACCACCGCCGCCAGCCCGGCGGTGGTGGACCGGAAGACCCCCGCTGCGAGCACCCCGGACCACGCGCAGCCGACGACGAGTCCGAGCCAACCGGCACTCAGCTCGGGCCAGTCGGCGGGGAGCCCCGCGAGCTCGGACCCGTAGAAGAGACGCAGCACTTCGGCGTCGCAGCCCACCGTCAGGACGCCCAGCAGCAGTGCGGTGGCCGCGGAGACGAGGAGTTTGGCGGTCAGCAGTCCCATGCGGCGGGGCACGGTGCCGCGGTCCGCCGCGAGGGCGGGGTGGCGGAACTCGTCGCCGAAGGCGAGCGCGCCGAGCAGCCCGGCGCCGAGCGCGGCGGGCGGCAGCGGGAGCTCTCGCGGCCACGCGGCCAGGAGCCGCGCCTGCGGGGTGTGTCCGACTCGGGCGAGGACCACGGCGGTAACGGCTGACACGAGGAGCACCGCCGCGCCGGTGACGAAGCCGGTGCCGACTCCCAGTGCGCGCCGGAGTTCGTAGCGCAGCGGCCGGAGGGGGCTGGGGGCGGACCGGACGGAGATGGGCGGCGGAAGGGCGACTGCCCCGTCCCGGGACCTCGCCGCGCGGAGCGTGAGGGCACTGAACGGGCGCGGCGCACGGTGCGGGACGGCGTCGGGCGCGGCGGGCCCGCGGGCTGCGGGAGCGTCCGCGGGGGCGGGGGCTTGGCGAGGCCCGGGCGTCTTGCGGTTGGCGGTCCCGCACGCGGATACGTCCGTGTCCGTGCCTCCGTCGGCGGCGGACACCCGGGGGCCGGTGGGAGGGGTTGCGTCGCCGGGGCTCGGCTGCGAGACGGCGGACGGAGGGGAGGAGGAGCCGGCGGGCGAGGAGCGGAGCGCACCCGGTGTCCCGGCGCCCTGCGCACGGTCGCCGTCCGTCTCCCGTCGCTCTCGGTGCCGGGCTGCGGGGACCGCGCCGGCCCCGGCACCCATGTCGCCCACCTCGTCGGCCAGTTGGTGTACGAGGATGCCGTGCCGGAAAGCCGTCTCGCCGATGTCGGCGCACGTACTGCCGTACACCGCGAGACGGTTGCCGCCCTCGGGCACCACCTCGACGGAACGGCGGGCCGTACGCGCCTCCTTGGCCACCAGGGCGGCGAGCCGGACGGCGTGCGGGCTGCGGACGGCGACGCGGGGGCGCAACCGGGTGCGGGAGAACTCCGTCGCCTCCTGGTCGGCGACGACTCTGCCCCGCTCCAGCGTGACGACGTGGTCGGCGCTGCGCGCGGCCTCCTTCGGATCCGCCGTGCTGAACAGGACCGTGCCGCCCTGGGCGGCGTGGGCACGCAGTGCGCCGTGCAGCCGTCGGGCGTCCTGGACGGAGAGTGCGCCGGCCGGGTCGTCGAAGACCAGGGTGTGCGGGTCGGGCACGAGCGCGCAGGCCAGGCCGAGCCGCCGGTCCATGCCCCGGGAGAGGGTGCCCAGGCGTTCGTCTCGCAGGCTCTCGAGACCGAGCGACTCCAGGACCTCGTCGGCCCTGCGGACGGGAACACCGGCGGCCGCGCACAGCATGCGCAGATGACCGCGCACCGTACGGGCGGGGTGCCCCGGTACGTCACCCAGCAGCACGCCGACCTCGCGGGAGGGGTGGGCGATGCGGTGCAGGGGGCGGCCTCTGAAGTAGGTGAGGCCCCGGCCGTGTTGGAGCTCGAGCATGAGTCTGAGAGCCGTCGTCTTCCCGGCGCCCGATGCTCCGAGCAGTGCGGTGACGCGGCCCGCGCGCGCCTCGAACGAGACGTCGTCGACGGCGGGCGGAAGCTCCTTGCGGGGGTTGCTGGTCAGTCCGAAGGCCTGGATCACCCGTAGCAAGATAGCGTGTGATATCCGGTTTTTCGGGTATAGCGCGGCCTGTCGGCACGGGCGCGGCACCGCTCCCCACGATCCTTCGCCCGCCATGCGCGCCCGGTCCGGCCGGACCCGGCGTCAGACCTCGGGACGGAGCATCGGAGGGTTGAGGAGGGTCGCGCCGCCCGCCCGGAAGAGCTGGGCGGGACGGCCGCCCTGGCGGGTGGTCGTCCCGCCGGTGGGCACGAGGAACCCCGGCGTGCCCGTCACCTTGCGGTGGAAGTTGCGGGGGTCGAGCGCCACGCTCCACACAGCCTCGTAGACGCGGCGCAGCTCGCCTACGGTGAACTCGGGCGGGCAGAAGGCAGTGGCCAGCGACGAGTACTCGATCTTGGAGCGGGCTCGTTCCACGCCGTCCGCCAGGATCTGGGCGTGGTCGAAGGCGAGCGGTGCCACCGCCTCGCCGGCGTGGCCGTAGCCGCTCTGTTCCAGCAGCTCCTCGACCGGTGCCCAACGGGCGTTGCTGGCGTCGCCCCCCGCTCTCGGTGCGGGCAGATCGGGGGCGAGTGCGAGGTGGGCGACGCTGACCACCCGCATCCGGGGGTCTCGCTCGGGGTCGCCGTACGTCGCCAGCTGCTCCAGGTGGGCACCGTTGTCCGTCGGCGCGGCAGGGTCGTGGACGCACAGTCCCGTCTCCTCGGCCAGTTCCCGCGCCGCCGCCTGCGCCAGGTCCTCGCCAGCCCTCACGAACCCGCCGGGCAGAGCCCAACGGCCCTGGAACGGCGGCTCGCCCCTGCGCACCGCAAGCGCGCACAGGGAGTGGCGGCGCACGGTCAGCACGACCAGGTCCACAGTGACGGCGAAGGGCGGAAAGGCTGACGGGTCGTAGGGCATGCCGCGATCATAGTCGTCTGCCTGACGATAAACACTCCCTTCGCCAACCGCTGCGGACAGTGATCCACTCTCTTCCCACCATGTCCCACTACCCGTCCCGGCCAGCCGCACGAGCACGTGTCGCACCAGGTCAGGCGACCATTCTCAGCCGGGTCCCGGGGCCGGGGGCGAGCAGCGCCCGCCGGCATCGGCCCAACGCCTCGGGGACGGCGACCGCCCGCTTCAGGAGCGCCCGTCCCCGTCGGTCCCGCGCTCTCCCGTATGTGTCCCGTCCGGGCGTGGCCCCTGCCTGCCCGTGGCCGCCGTCCCCGAGGCGTCGGGGCGGGTCCGGCCCGTCCGCGTGGTTCCGGGCCGGCCGCCCCCGGAGGGCGTGCGAGGACGCACGATCCCGGTGCCCGGCTCGTCGGCCCGCGACCTCATACGGCGTCGGACGCCGTGCGGCGAGCTGACGGCGCGCGAGCGGCGCCGACGGCCGGACGGCGAGGCGGACGAGAGGTCGGCCGGCTCCCGTTCCCCGGGCGCACCGCCGCGTCCGTCGGAGCCCGAAGCGCCGCCTTCCGTGTCCGCGCCACCCTCCCTGTCCGCGCCGCCTTTCCTGCCCTCACGCAGGCAGCGCCGGATCGACTCGGGGTCGAGACCCTCGTTGCACGCCTGGTGCAGCAGCCGGGCGAAGAGGTAGTCGGGGTCCGCTCCGAGGGCCATGGCCAACGCCTCCCGCGCCTCCAATTCGTCCCCGGTGGACCAGGCGACCCAGCCCGCGAGGGTGAGGGGCGCCGCCGCGTGTTCGCCGTAGGGCCCGACGCAGCGACGGGCCAGGGCCCGCCAGAGGCGCATCGCGGGTGCCGCCTCGTCGCCCTCCATCCATGCGGCCGCGCGGTCGCGTGTCGTACGGTCCTGGAGTCCGAGGATCAACGCCGCCGCTTCCTCGTCGCCGAGCAGTTGGTCGTCGCGCAGGTCTTCGGCCGGCATACCGGAGACGGGCGGGGCCCCGGCGAGGCGTCGCATGACCCGCTCCGCCGTGTCCAGCGTCTCCTCGGCCACCTCCGAGCGGCCGCCGGCGTCCAGGATCCGGGCGACCAGCGTCGTGGCGGCCGCGTCCAGGACGGCCGTCTGCCCGCCCGCCGCCACGTCTTCCCGTGGGAGCATCCTGGCCCTCAGGTCACGGAGCGAGCCGCGCACCTGGATACCGGCGTAGGTGGCCGCCGCGGCCAGTACCGACGTGCCCGGCAGTCCCATGGGGAGGCCGCCTGCCGGGCAACAGGCCTCTTCGTCGCAGCAGTAGGACCAGAACCGCCCGGCCGAGATGCACAGCGCCTCGACGACGGGAACGTCGAGGGCACCGCACTCGACGCGCAGCTTCTGTGCCAGCGGTCGCAGTCGCTCCATCACGTCGCGTCCGGTCTCGCCCGGGCCCGGTTCCTGGCAGAGGTAGGCGACCATCTGCTCGGGCCGCACCCCTCGCCGCTCGCTTCCGTACACCAGGCCGTGGACCAGTTGTCCGGCCGCGCCCGCCCAGTCGTCCGGGTTCGCGGGGATGCCGAGTCGCGCGCGGCCTCCGAAGCGGCCCCGCCCGTCCCTGTCCCGCAGGGCGGCCAGGACGATGCTGTCCTCGGGGCGGTACCCGAGCAGGTACGGCAGGGCGTCGGCGAGTTCCGCGGGGGTGCGCAGGGTGACCTGGTGTTCGTCTCCGGGGCTCTCGTGCGGGGCGCGGTCCAAGCGGCTCTGCTCCGCGGCGTCCGGGATGTCGCCGTTCTCGAAGGATCCGGTCGTTTCGCTGTGGTTCGTCATGGCTCGACGATCTCGCGGATCGCCAAGTTCCGCTTGCCCTGTGGATAACTCCCGGCAGGAGCCGTCACTCGGGGCGGTCCCGGCCTTGGGGCGCCTGGCCCGGGGCGCCGTCCCAGCCCGTCCGCGACGCTCGCCGGGCGGGCCGCCGAGTCCTGCCGTGCGCAGGGAGGAGGAAGACGCACAGCGACTCCTGCGAGAGACGCACCACGAAGATGCACCACGACTCCCGCGAGCTGCCCGCCTCGCAGCAGTTGCGGGCCTTGCCGAGGGGGTTCCACACCCGCTCACTCGGCATCCGCACACCGACCCGCTGCCCGGCATGCGCGACCCGGCTGCGACCTTTCCCTCGCGCCCTGTCCGGCCCTTTTCGCTCGCGCCCTATCCGGCCAGGGCGAGGACGAGCGGGAGCACTGGGCCGGCGCCGGCCTGGCGCAGGAGGCGTGCGCCCACGGCCAGGGTCCAGCCGGAGTCGGTGTAGTCGTCGACGAACAGCACCGGGCCGGGAGTGCCGGCCAAGGCCGTGGCGAGTTCGCCGGGCACCGTGAACGACTCCGCCAGGGCCCGCAGCCGCTGGGCGGAGTTACTGCGGTGGGCGGCGTACTCGTCGGCGTGCGGGGTGTGGGCGAGGCTGCCCAGCAGCGGGAGCCTGCCGACCCGTGCCACTCCCTCGGCCAGTGAGGCGACCAGCTGGGGACGGGTGCGGGAGGGCATGGCGACGACGCCCACGGGCCTCGCCACCGCGTCGGGTGAGCCGGTGGCCCAGCCGCCCGGCGAGCGGGCCCAGTCGGCCAGCACCGTCACGACGGCGGCCAGGACGTCGTCCGGGACCGGCCCGTCCGCCGCCTGTGCCGACAGCAGCGGGCGCAGACGGTTGCCCCAGCCGATGTCGGAGAGCCTCCCCAGCGCCCGCCCGGTGAGTGCCTGCTGCCCCACGGGGATACGGCCCTTGAGGTCCATGCCCACCGCGGCGAGCCCGGTCGGCCACATCTTGCGCGGCTCGACCTCCACGCCCGGACGGTCCAGCTCGCCCGCCGCCGCCGCGAGGGCCGCGGCGGAGACGGCGGGGTCGAGCCAGGGTCCGGCACAGGTGTCGCAGCGACCGCACGGGGAGGCCTTCTCGTCGTCCAGCTGCCGCTGCAGGAACTCCATCCGGCACCCCGTGGTCGCCACGTAGTCCCGCATGGCCTGCTGCTCCGCCTGACGCTGCCGGGCCACCCACGCATACCGTTCCGCGTCGTACGTCCACGGCTGCCCCGTGGCGGTCCAGCCGCCCTTCACCCGCTTGACCGCGCCGTCCACGTCCAGGACCTTGAGCATCGTCTCCAGACGCGAGCGGCGGAGGTCCACCAGCGGCTCGAGCGCCGGAAGCGACATCGGCCGCCCGGCCTCCTCCAGCACCGCCAGCGTGCGCCGCACCTGATCCTCCGGCGGAAAGCCCACCGAGGCGAAGTACGCCCAGATCGCCTCGTCCTCCTGGCCCGGGAGCAACAGGACGTCCGCGTGGTCCACACCGCGCCCCGCACGTCCCACCTGCTGGTAGTACGCGATGGGCGACGAGGGCGAACCCAGGTGCACGACGAAGCCCAGGTCGGGCTTGTCGAAGCCCATGCCCAGCGCCGAGGTGGCCACGAGGGCCTTCACCCGGTTCGCCAGCAGGTCCTCCTCCGCCTGCAGCCGGTCGGCGTTCTCCGTCTTGCCCGTGTAGGAGGCCACCGGATGTCCGCGCTGGCGCAGGAACGCCGCGACCTCCTCCGCCGCAGCCACGGTCAGCGTGTAGATGATCCCGGAGCCGGGCAGATCGCCCAGCCGCTCCCCCAGCCATGCCAGCCGGTGCGCCGCGTCCGGCAGCCGGAGCACGCCCAGCCGGAGGCTCTCCCGGTCGAGCGGTCCCCGCAGCACCAGCGCGTCCCCGCCGCCCGTGCCCAGCTGCTCCGCCACGTCGGCCGTGACCCGCGCGTTGGCGGTGGCGGTGGTGGCCAGCACCGGCACCCCGGCCGGCAGCTCGGCCAGCATCGTGCGCAGCCGGCGGTAGTCCGGGCGGAAGTCGTGTCCCCAGTCGGAGATGCAGTGCGCCTCGTCCACCACGAGCAGGCCGGTCGTGGCCGCGAGCTTCGGCAGTACCTGATCCCGGAAGTCCACGGAATTGAGGCGTTCCGGGCTCACCAGGAGGACGTCGGTCTCACCCCGCTCGACCTCCCCGTAGATCGTCTCCCACTCCTCAGGGTTGGCCGAGTTGATCGTGCGCGCCCGGATCCCTGCCCGCGCGGCCGATTCGACCTGGTTGCGCATCAGCGCCAGCAGGGGCGAGACGATCACCGTGGGGCCCGCGCCACGCCTGCGCAGCAGGGCCGTGGCCACGAAGTAGACGGCCGACTTTCCCCAGCCGGTGCGCTGCACCACCAGGGCCCGCCGGTGCTCCTCCACCAGGGCCGCCACCGCCTGCCACTGATCCTCCCGCAGCCGTGCCGATCCCTCACGATCGCCGACGAGCTCGGCGACGACGGCGTCGGCTTCGGTACGGAGTTCCACGTGGTTCATGCCCCCATGCAACCCGATGGCACTGACAATCGGCGAATCCGGAGCGGACCGGAGTGGGTGCCGCGTCCCATGCGTCGCGCGGTGGCCCTCCGGGTAGGGATATAGAACGCACATCAGCCGATAAAGGGCCTCGGCCTCAATTGCTCGTTGCCGCATTCCAGTTCGACAGGAAGAATTGAAGTCCGCTCCCCGCACGGCCCTTCCGTGATCCGGCAGGGCTTCGCTGCGGTGCGCGCTCCCCGAATCCGACCCTGCCCGCAGTGTGGGCGCGTAGCCGAAGGGAGGAACGTGACCTTCGGATTCGCTCCGTCCTCGGCGGCCTCGTTTTCGTCGTCCGCCGCTTCCGCAACCCGCATGCTCGAGCCGGCGGAGTGGGCCGCCGCCGGAATCCCGCTGCTGCGCAACCCTCGGGAGGTCGTCAGCGGGCTGCACTCGCGACACCGCCCCGAACCGGCGACGGCGGTCGTGGCCGTACTCGACCCGGCCGAACGGCTGCGCGCCAGCGCCTCGTTCACCAGCCGCCACTCCCCGGCCGACGGCTGGATGTTCCGCAACGCACTGCTGTCCCAGCTGCGCCGGGTCATCCCGCACGATCTGCGGCGCCGCACACCGGTGCGCACCGCCGTACTGCTCTACTGCCGTGAGGGCGACGCGCGTTGGACGCAGGAGGACGGCGCGTGGATGTGGGGGCTGCGGGACGCGTGCACGCTGCACGGGCTGCGCTGCGGCGCGTACATCACGCTGACCCGGGACGGCTGGCAGGTGCTCGGCGAGGGCCGTGGCGGCCGTCGGCCCAACGCGGCGTCGGTGCCGGAACCCTTCGCCACGGCGGAGTCGCCGCCCCCGCCACCACGCACCGGCGGTGTGGCCTCGGACGTACTGCGTCGCGCCGCGGCCCGCTGAGTACCGCAGCGGCGGCTCGGGGGACCGCTGCGGGCCCACCCGAGCCGTGACACGGCCCGCCCGTGACCCGCTCCGCGCGCGGGCGGTCCGGCCTGCGCCGGAACCCGGCAGCACCCGTAGACCGCCCGCGCCCCGGTGACGGGCACGGGCAGGGGTGCTCCCGGTCCGCCCAGGCCGGTACCGCGTGGAGGGGCGTCGGTGCACACGGGCCACCGAAGCCGCCGCCGCGTGGGCAGCACCGGCCCGGCGCTCTCCGCGTCACACCGCCGACTGCCGCACTCGGCGCTACGGGCTCAGACGGTCGCGCCCAGCACCGAGTTGATGCGCTGCGGGTCACCGCAGACGATCAGCAGGGCGCCGGCCCGGGAGTGGGCCGCGGTCAGGGCGGTGACGGCGGCGGCCTCGGGACCGCCGTTGAGCGCGACCACGACCACGGCCCGCGATGCGGCGCGGTCCGCGACGGCGGTGTCGGCATAGAAGACGTCGTCGCCCGCGTCGTGTTGCGCCCAGTAGGCGGCGTCGCCGAAGGACAGTTCGTGGGCCGCCCACGGGTGGGCGTCGCCGGTGGTGATCACCAGCACGTCACCGGGGGTACGGCCCGAGTCCAGCAGCAGGTCCACGGCCTCTTCGGCGGCGTCGAGCGCGCCGTCGGGCGTGGCCGGGATCAGCTGGATCTGCGGAGCGGCCGGGGCGGTGGCCGGGGCAGCCGGACCCGCGGGTCCGGGCTTGGCCGCGGCCGTGTCGCGCGACGCGCGTTGCGCCGGCGGTGCCGGCCGCGCCGGGCCGGGTCGGCCGGGGCGCGGCGGGGCCGCGGGGCGGGGGCCGGGTACGGGGCGGGGGGTCGGCGCGGTGCGGCCACTGGCCGGAGTGGCGCGGGGACCCTGGGCCTTCTCGTGAATCTGAGGCTCCTCGGGAATGAGAGGCATGAGCTGATGTTTATCAAACGTTGGTGCGGCGCGCGTCGGCGGGTGGCACATGTCTGCGAGCGGAACCGTCAGAAATCGAAGCCGAGCTGACCCTCGATTTCCGGAACGCTTCCCTCCACCCAACTGCGGACCTTCTTGAGGTGCCGCCACTGGGGCAGCGCATCAAGATACGCCCACGACAACCGGTGGTGCGGGGTGGGGCCCCGCTCCTCCAGTGCGGCCTTGTGCACGGGCGACGGATACCCGGCGTTGTCCGCAAAACCGAAGTCTGCATGGTCGACACCCAGTTCGGCCATCATTTTGTCGCGCTGGACCTTGGCGAGCACCGAGGCCGCCGCGACGGCGACGCAGGACTGATCGCCCTTGATCACCGTACGAACCCGCCAGGGGACTCCGAGATAGTCGTGCTTGCCGTCCAGGATGACGGCCTCGGGGCGGACCGGCAGGGTCTCCAGGGCCCGCACCGCCGCCAGTCGCAGCGCGGCGGTCATGCCCAGCGCGTCGATCTCCTCGGGAGAGGCGTGCCCCAGGGCGTATGACGTGACCCAGGTACGCAACTCCACGGCGAGCTCGGTGCGTCGCTTGATGGTGAGCAGCTTGGAGTCGGTCAGACCGGCCGGTGGCCGGCGCAGTCCGGTGATCGCGGCGCAGACGGTGACCGGACCGGCCCACGCGCCGCGCCCCACCTCGTCGACACCGGCAATGATCTTCGCTCCGGTCGTGGCGCGAAGAGAGCGCTCGACGGTGTGAGTAGGTGGTTCGTACGGCATGGCGTCCCTAGCCTACGCCGCCGCGATCCCCGGGCGACACCCCGGTTCCCCGAACGAGCGCGGCCTCTTCGACGGCGGGATTCAGGGACCGTCGGCCCGCAGCAGCGGGACCATCAACTGGTCGATCATTTCCTCGAGCTCGCGGTCCGGCCATTCACTTGCACAAATCTTGGAGCGGTACATCATCATCGCCGGGATGGCGTCGAAGACGTATCCGTTGGCCGCGTCGCGACGGACCTCTCCCCGCTCCATTCCGCGGTTGATGACCTCGCAGATCATCGTGAGGGTCGGCTCCACCACACCCTTGATGATCACCGCGTGGAAGCGTTCGGCCTGCATGTTGTCGCATTCGTGAATCACCGAACGCAGTGCGAATCCGGGCCGGGAGAACATCGCGTCCCGCGCCCTGCGGCACAGCTCCAGCAGGTCCTCGCGGACGCTCCCGAGGTCGGGAACCGTGTCGAAGTCCGGTAGCCCGGACCGCAGCGCGTCCGCGACGAGGTCCTCCTTGGACGGCCAGCGCCGGTAGACGGCCGCCTTGCCGGTCTGCGCGCTCGCGGCCACGCCCTCCATCGTCAGGCCGTTCCAGCCGACGGTGCCGAGCTGGTCCAGCGCGGCCTCGAGGATGGCGCGCTCCAGGACCGCGCCGCGCCTGCGGGAGGGCGTCTGGGCGGAGGCGGCCGCCCAGTGCGAAGGAACCATGTCGAACGTCTCCAGAAAGCGGTGAAAACGGGTATTCGGGGATAAGGCACACATCGCGCGGCCGCGACGGGGGACCGGCGGCACGACGGCTCACTAAGTGAACGGTTGCGTTCACTGTCTCGGGGTCACTAACGTTGAGGCAACAGTGAACGCGAGCGTTCACTAAGTGATTCGTGGGGGACACATAGTGACAACCTCTTCTCTGATCAAAGACCAGAAGCCGGGAGCGGCCCGCCGGGAGGGGCATCCCGGCATCGCACTCGCCGTCATCGCGGCCTGCCAACTCATGGTCGTACTCGACGCGACGATTGTGAACATCGCGCTCCCGCACATTCAAAACGCGCTCGAGTTCAGCACCACCGACCTCACCTGGGTCGTCAGCGCGTACACACTCACCTTCGGCGGCCTGCTCCTGCTCGGCGGCCGAGCCGGTGACATCCTGGGCAGGCGCCGGGTCTTCATGACCGGCATCCTGCTGTTCACCTTCGCCTCGCTGCTCGGCGGCTTCGCCCAGGAACCCTGGCAGCTGCTGGCGGCGCGCGTGCTGCAGGGCATGGGAGGCGCGATCGCGTCGCCCACGTCGCTGGCCCTTATCACCACCACCTTCCCAGAGGGGCCGGAACGCAACCGTGCCTTCGGCGTCTTCGCCGCCGTCTCCGCGGGTGGCGGCGCCATCGGCCTGCTGGCGGGCGGCATGCTCACCGAGTGGCTCGACTGGCGCTGGGTGCTCTTCGTCAACGTGCCGATCGGTGTGCTGATCGCCGTCCTCGCGCCGCTCTACATCAACGAGTCCGAACGGCACTCCGGCCGCTTCGACATAGCCGGCGCCGTGACGTCCACCGCGGGCATGGCGTCTCTCGTCTACGGCTTCATCCGGGCCGCGGACGAGGGCTGGCGGGACAACCTGACCATCGGCTCCTTCGCTGCCGCCGCGGTCCTGCTGCTGGCCTTCGTCCTCATCGAGCGGCGGGCCAGGGAACCGATCACGCCGCTGAAGATGTTCGCCGACCGCAACCGCTCCGGCACGTACGTGATCATGCTGAGCCTGGCCGCGGCGATGTTCGGCATGTTCTTCTACATCGTGCTGTTCGTGCAGAACGTGCTCGGCTACACCCCCATCCAGGCCGGCCTGGCCTTCCTGCCGGTCACGGTCGTGATCGCGCTCGGGGCGGGCCTGTCGCAGCGGTTCCTTCCCGTCTTCGGCCCGAAGCCGTTCATGATCGTGGGTTCGACGCTCGCCGCGGTCGGACTCGGCTGGCAGGCCCTCATCAGCGCCGACAGCTCCTATGTCGGCGGCGTCCTGGGACCGATGCTGATCTTCGGCTTCGGCATGGGGCTGAACTTCGTGACACTGACGCTGACCGCGGTCTCCGGGGTCGCCCAGCACGAGGCGGGTGCGGCGTCGGGGCTGCTCAACGCGATGCAGCAGGTGGGCGGATCG
The DNA here is from genome assembly GCF_044754585.1 of Streptomyces sp. NPDC093065. Classification (NCBI taxonomy): domain Bacteria; kingdom Bacillati; phylum Actinomycetota; class Actinomycetes; order Kitasatosporales; family Streptomycetaceae; genus Streptomyces; species Streptomyces sp. NPDC093065. The sequence continues at coordinate 69,044 of NZ_JBIVPJ010000021.1, forward strand.
ATCGGTCTCGCCATCCTGACCACGGTCTTCGGCACGGCCAGCAAGGACGAGGCGGAGAAGCAGGTGACGGACTTCCTCACCAACGGTTCGCCGCAGCAGAAGGCGGAGTTCGCCCAGACGCACCAGCTGCCCGCGCCCTGGTCGCACGACGTGCTGGCGCAGGGGATCTCGGCCGCCTTCATCCCGGCCGCCGCCATGGCCGTACTCGCCCTGGCCACGGCGTGGCTGGTGATCCGGGTACGCAAGAGCGACCTGGAGGCCCTCTCCGGCTCCGCCGGTCCGGGGGTGGGCTGACCCCGCGGCACGGGGGCCCTGGCGGGCTCCGGACGGCGTCCCGCACGCCGTCCGGAGCCCGCCTTGCAGGCTCGCGGTCGCCCGAGGGCCCGGCCGGCCGGGCAGGACGACGGACAGCGCCAGGGACAGCAGCGCGACGCACGCCGACAGCGTCTCCATGCCCAACCCCCTCATGACCTTCCGTCCGGTCCGGGGCCCGCGCCCCGCACGGCGGCTGTCATGAGAACGGGCAAACGGTCACAGAGAGTTCCCGGCCCATACGGAGAGTTTCCGTACGCACACCTGTCAGGCCGACGCCGTCATCCAGGCGGGCAGCGCCTCGACCCGTGCCGCCCACTCGGCCGGGGGTGCCCCCGCCTCGCCGGCCGCGACCACCCCGCCCACGATGGCGCAGGTCGTGTCCACGTCGCCGCCGACCTGGGCGGTCGTCCAGAACGCGGTCTCGTACTCCCCGAGGGCGCGGGCCGCGGACCAGAGGGCGAAGGGAACCGTGTCGTGTGCGGTCGTACGCCGGCCGCAGCCCAGGACCGCCGCGACCGTGGCCGCGTCGCCGTAGTCGAGCATGTCCCGGGCGCGGCGCAGTCCGGCGCCCACCGCGCTCTTCGGCACCAGCGCGATCACCCCGTCGAGGAGTGCGTGCGCGCGGGGCGGGCCGGCCGGATCCGCGGCCAGCGCCGCGGCCGCGGCGACGGCCATCGCGCCGACCACCGCCTCACGGTGCTGATGCGTGGGGTAGGCCGAGATCTCCGCCTGGTGGGTCGCCTGTTCCGGGTCGTCCGCGTACCAGGCACCCAGCGGCGCGATGCGCATGGCCGCGCCGTTGCCCCACGAGCCCTGGCCGTTGAACAGCGCGGCGGCCAGCTCGCGCCAGTCGCCGCCCTCCCGCACCAGCCGCAGCAGCCGGTTGACGGCAGGACCGTACCCACGGTCGAAGTCGTGGTGCCGGGCGAAGGAGAGCGCCAGCGCGTCCTGGTCGATGCGGTGGTGTCCGGCCAGGACGGAGACCACGGAACAGGCCATTTCCGTGTCGTCCGTCCACTGCCAGGTGCCGGGCGGCAGCTCGCGGCGCCCCAGCAACGGGTAGTTCGCGGGAACGAAGAACTGTGAGCCCAGCGCGTCCCCCACCGAGAGTCCGCGCAGGCTGGAAAGGGCGCGGTCCAGGCGCCCGTCGGGAGAGGAATGAGCGGTCATCGCCCTGCCACCCTATCCGGTGATCCCGTACGGTTCCGGATCTCGCCAGCGTTCGAAGGGCCGGTCAAGTGTGTACTTGCCGTCCGCACCGAGAACGAGCATCCGCATCTCGGCGTTCCCGGGATTGGACAGCGACTCGAACTCCGCGACCGTCCAGTGGAACCACCGCATGCAGAACAGCCGCATGGCGAGCCCGTGGGTCACCAGGAGCACGTTCGGCGGGTGGTCGGGGTCCTCGAAGCTGCGGAAGAGACTCTCCAGGAAGTTGCCGACGCGGTCGTACACGTCCGCGCCGGACTCGCCCTGGGCGAAGCGGTAGAAGAAGTGCCCGTAGGCGTCGCGACAGGCCTTCTGCAACCGCACGTCGTCGCGGTCCTGCCAGTTGCCCCAGTCCTGCTCGCGCAGCCGGGGCTCCTCGCGTATGCGTATGAGGTCCGGGTCGAGGTGGAAGGCCCGGAGTGTCTCGTGGGTGCGGCGGTACGGGGAGACGTACACGCTGATCCGCTCGCGGCCGAACACCTCGCGCAGCGCCTTGCCGGTCTCCCCGGCCTGCGCCCGGCCCCGGTCGGTGAGGGCCAGGGAGTGGTCGGGTTCGCGCTCGTACACGGTGTCATCGACGTTGCCGGTCGACTCGCCGTGCCGGACAAGAACGATGCGCCGTGGTCGTGCCATGCCAGAACCCTAGATCGAGACGGCCGGAACCAAGCACTCGTACGGCCCCCGTACGGCGTACGTCACACAGTTTCCACACCTTGGCCGGGCCGGGTCCGGTGTCATGCGGGTCCGGATCTCAAACCGTCCAGGACGGTTCCAGTTGGACGATGTCGCCCGTGAGGGCCGCGATGTCGGCCTCCGTCTGGGCGCGCAGGGCGAGTCGCTCCACCCGCTCGGTGCGGTACTTTCCGTGCTCGGCGGCCGACATCCACATGGAGAGCACGAGGTACTCGTTGTACCCGTCTCCCGGGGCCTCGCCGAACAGGCCGCGGATCATCCCGGGCGAGCCGGCCATCGCCGGGTTCCAGACCTTCTCCTGCATGAGGACGTAGTGCTCGGCCCGCTCCTCGTGGACGCGGCACAGCGCCACCCGCAGGAGGTCGGCGTCGGTGAAGCGCGGCTCGAAGCCGGTCTTCACGTCGAACCGGTAGTCGAAGAGCCTGACCTGGGCGTCCTTGAAGGTGCCCACCTGGGCCGAGGCCAGTCTGTCGTGGGAGCGGGCCATGAAGGAGTCGTAGAAGGCACGGCTCTCCCAGAAGGCGAAGACGTGCGCCACGTCCGGCCGCCCCCGGCTCCAGCCACCCCCCTGTCCCCGAAAACCCGGCTCCCCCGGAAGCCCCGCCCACTTCCGCTGCCCCCGTTCGAAACCGCGGCGGTCCACCACGGTGCAGCGAATCCACTTGACCAGCACCGCGCCATGGTAAGGCCAGGGAACGTGGCACCGGTCACTCTCCGGAGGACCGCTTTCCCGCACCCACGTCCCGGTGCGTGGCAGGATGGACAACCGGCCGTCACCGTCCGGCAGTTCGGATGGCCGGGCAGGGCGGGGGACCGTGGAAGGGGAAATCTGTGAACGGCCTCAGCAAGGGCATGCGCAAGGTAGAGGTCGCGCTGCGGTGGGACCCGAGTCCGGCGGGACAGCCGGCCGCCGACCTGGACCTCGTCGCCGGGACCTATACGGCCGACGATCCGTACGGCACTCCCTCCTACGTGGTGCACTTCGACAGCCGCTCGCCGGACGGCACGATCTATCTCAACCGGGACAGCAAGGACGGCAAGGGCTTCGGTTTCGACGAGGTCATGACGCTGGAGCTGGAGCGGCTCGACCCCCGCTACGCGCGCGTGGTGGTGGGCGTGGCCATCCAGCAGGGCGCCGAGGACCGGACGTTCGGCGAGGTGGCCGGCCCGGGCCTGCGCATCCGTGAGGGGTACACGGACCTGGCCACGGAGGACTTCGGCGGCGTCCTGGGCGCCACCGCGGCGACGGTCGCGGAGTTCGTCCGGGACGAGACCGGGGCCTGGGAGTTCCGCGCCGGTGTGCACGGCTTCGAGGGGGACCCCGCGACGTTCACCCGCGTGATGGGCGCGGCGCGGCGCACCTGAGGGCGCACGGGCACGAGTAAGGGGCACCCGCCATGGCGGGTGCCCCTTACTCGTGGGCCACTACTTACTCATGAGCGCCTACGCACGGCTGCCCGTCAGCTGCAGCCGCTGGTCGAGCCGCAGCCCTCGCAGATGTAGCAGGAGCCGGCGCGCTGCATCTTCGTGCCGCAGGAGAAGCACAGCGGGGCGTCGGCCTGGATGCCGAGCTGCATCTCCACCAGTTCAGCGCTGGTGTGCGCCTGCTGCGGAGCGGGCTTGGCGGCCTCGGCCTCGGCCTTCGGCGTGGCGACGGCCTTCAGTTCCTGGGCGAGCGGCGCCGACTGGGCCAGGCCCTCGACGTCCATCTCGTCGTCGGACGGCTCGTACGAACCGGTCTCCAGGTGGCGCTGGCGCTCCTCGGCGGAGTGGATGCCGAGCGCGGAGCGCGTCTCGAAGGGCAGGAAGTCCAGCGCCAGGCGGCGGAAGATGTAGTCGACGATCGACTGCGCCATCCGCACGTCCGGGTCGTCCGTCATGCCGGCCGGCTCGAAGCGCATGTTGGTGAACTTCGAGACGTACGTCTCCAGCGGCACGCCGTACTGGAGGCCGACGGAGACCGCGATGGAGAAGGCGTCCATCATGCCCGCGAGGGTCGAGCCCTGCTTGGACATCTTCAGGAAGACCTCGCCGAGACCGTCGTCCGGGTAGGAGTTGGCGGTCATGTAGCCCTCGGCGCCGCCGACCGTGAAGGACGTGGTGATGCCGGGACGACCCTTCGGGAGGCGCTTGCGGACCGGGCGGTACTCGACGACCTTCTCGACCGTCTCGCGGATGGCCGCCTCGGTCTTCTCGGTGATCTCCGCCTTCTCCGCGTCCTTGACCGACTTGGTCTTGGCGGAGAGCGGCTGGCCGACCTTGCAGTTGTCGCGGTAGATGGCGAGCGCCTTGACGCCCATCCTCCAGGCCTCGAAGTAGACCTCCTCGACGTCCTCGACGGTCGCCGACTCCGGCAGGTTGACCGTCTTGGACAGCGCGCCGGAGATCCACGGCTGGATGGCGGCCATCATGCGGACGTGGCCCATCGCGGAGATGGAGCGCTCGCCCATCGCGCAGTCGAACACCTCGTAGTGCTCGTGCGCGAGGCCGGGCGCGTCGACCACGTTGCCGTGCTCGGCGATGTGGGCGACGATCGCCTCGATCTGCTCCTCCTGGTAGCCCAGGCGGCGCAGGGCCTGCGGGACGGTGCCGTTGACGATCTGCATCGAGCCGCCGCCGACCAGCTTCTTGAACTTGACCAGGGCGAGGTCGGGCTCCAGGCCGGTGGTGTCGCAGGACATCGCCAGACCGATGGTGCCGGTGGGGGCGATGACGGACGCCTGGGAGTTGCGGAAGCCGTTCTTCTCGCCGAGGCGCAGCACGTCCTGCCAGGCCTCGGTGGCGGCGGCCCAGACCGGAGTGTCGAGGTCGTCCATGCGGACGGCCTTGGCGTTCTCGTCGGAGTGCTGCTTCATGACCCTGAGGTGCGGCTTGGCGTTGCGGGCGTAACCGTCGTACGGGCCGACGATCGCGGCGAGTTCGGCGGAGCGGCGGTACGACGTGCCGGTCATCAGGGAGGTGATGGCGCCGGCCAGGGCGCGGCCGCCGTCGGAGTCGTAGGCGTGGCCGGTCGCCATCAGCAGGGCGCCGAGGTTGGCGTAGCCGATGCCGAGCTGGCGGAAGGCCCGGGTATTCTCGCCGATCTTCTGGGTCGGGAAGTCCGCGAAGCAGATGGAGATGTCCATCGCGGTGATGACCAGCTCGACGACCTTGGAGAAGCGCTCGGCGTCGAAGGACTGGTGGCCCTTGCCGTCGTCCTTCAGGAACTTCATCAGGTTCAGCGAGGCGAGGTTGCAGGACGTGTTGTCCAGGTGCATGTACTCGCTGCACGGGTTCGAGCCGTTGATGCGGCCGGACTCCGGGCAGGTGTGCCAGGCGTTGATGGTGTCGTCGTACTGGATGCCGGGGTCGGCGCACGCCCAGGCGGCCTCGGCCATCTTGCGGAAGAGCGCCTTGGCGTCGACCTCCTCGATGACCTCGCCGGTCATGCGGGACGCCAGGCCGAACTTGCCGCCGTCCTGCACGGCCTTCATGAACGTGTCGTTCACGCGGACCGAGTTGTTGGCGTTCTGGTACTGGACGGACGTGATGTCGTCCCCGCCCAGGTCCATGTCGAAGCCCGCGTCGCGCAGGGCGCGGATCTTCTCCTCTTCCTTGACCTTGGTCTGGATGAAGTCCTCGATGTCGGGGTGGTCGACGTCGAGGATGACCATCTTGGCCGCGCGACGGGTGGCGCCACCGGACTTGATGGTGCCGGCGGACGCGTCGGCGCCGCGCATGAAGGAGACCGGTCCCGAGGCGTTGCCGCCGGAGGAGAGCAGTTCCTTGGAGGAGCGGATCCGGGAGAGGTTCAGGCCGGCGCCGGAGCCGCCCTTGAAGATCATGCCCTCTTCCTTGTACCAGTCGAGGATCGACTCCATGGAGTCGTCGACGGACAGGATGAAGCAGGCGGAGACCTGCTGCGGCTGGGGCGTGCCGACGTTGAACCACACCGGGCTGTTGAAGCTGAAGATCTGGTGCAGGAGGGCGTAGGCCAGCTCGTGCTCGAAGATCTCGGCGTCGGCGGGCGAGGCGAAGTACTTGTTGTCCTCACCGGCCTTCCGGTACGTCTTCACGATGCGGTCGATGAGCTGCTTGAGGCTCACCTCGCGCTGAGGGGTGCCCACGGCGCCCCGGAAGTACTTGCTGGTGACGATGTTGACCGCGTTCACCGACCAGAACTCGGGGAACTCGACGCCACGCTGCTCGAAGTTGACCGAGCCGTCGCGCCAGTTGGTCATGACGACGTCACGACGCTCCCAGGCCACCTCGTCGTAGGGGTGGACGCCGGGAGTGGTGTGGACGCGCTCGACGCGGAGTCCCTTGCCCGCCTTGGTGCCCTTGGCGCGGGAACTCCGTGCCGGACCGCTCGCCGTCTCTGTCATGCCGCCTCCCTGTACGGGCGAAAACGCCCTGAAGTGCCCCGATTGTTCCCGTGGGCACGGTGTTCTGTCTGGTGCTGCGGGGCATCTCTCGCTGCGCCCGCAACAGGTCTCTGCTCGCCGCCGTCCGGCCGGGCCCGGGCGCCGAAGTCCGGGTCCGGCCCGCCGGTCAGTCGGCGGCGCCTGCGGGCTCGGGGACCTGTCCTGCCCCCGTGGACCCGCGGTCGTTCTTCTGGCTCCCCGCGCCGGTGCCGTCGTCTCCGCCGGGACGCCCCGTCGTCTCCCTCAGTTCCGCGATCGCGGCCTCGAAGTCCTCGAGCGAGTCGAACGCCCGGTAGACCGAGGCGAACCGCAGATAGGCGACGAGGTCGAGTTCCTGCAACGGGCCGAGGATGGCCAGCCCCACGTCGTGGGTGGTCAGCTCGGCGCTTCCGGTGGCCCGCACCGCCTCCTCGACCCGCTGGCCGAGCTGCGCGAGCGCGTCCTCGGTGACCGGCCGGCCCTGACAGGCCTTGCGCACCCCGTTGATCACCTTGGTACGGCTGAACGGTTCGGTGACCCCGGACCGCTTCACCACCATGAGTGAGCACGTCTCCACGGTCGTGAACCGACGGGAGCAGTCAGGGCACTGGCGGCGCCTGCGGATCGACGTGCCGTCGTCGGTCGTACGGCTGTCGACGACACGGCTGTCGGGGTGCCTGCAGAAGGGGCAGTGCATGGACTCCGAACCCTCCTCACAGCAGACTCAACAGCCTCGAAAGGCCCTTCAGGCCCCTCGAAGCAGCCCCCAGCATAGGCGATCGCGGCGGACTCGAAGACCCGGGGGACCACAACTTGTGGGCTGCTGATGCAATCCAACCACTAGATGTGGGGATTGGCTCATACAAACACGCCGTGCACGCGTGTCGCGCCTGTGCGTACGCGCCCGGAGCGCAAGGGCGCGGCGCGCCCACCCGTGGGGCCGCAGAGGCGCGCACACGGGCGTACACAGGCACACGCGGCCACCCGCACGGCCGTATCGCCCGGGAGCATGCGGAGATACCGTGGGCGCCGCGGGGAGGGGACGTGGGACTACCGCAACAGATGGGAGACCCACCCCGTCGAACGGGATGCCGGATGGCAGACTGGAGCGACATCCCGGAGGTTGTCACCACGGCGGTGAAGAGTACAGCAATAAGCCCTTTTGTCCGCCGGGCGCCACGGTAGCCATACACCCAGACATGCAATACGGATGAGAGATTCGCGGATTTTCACTCGAACGTGTGTTTGGCGCAACCTTTCGAAAGCTACTACCGTTGTGCAGCAGGGAGACCATCGAGAGGGGCCGACGTGACCACCACCGCCGACAGTGCCACCATCACTGCCCAGGAACGCCCCCAGGGCCGACCTGAGCCGGTGCACGCGATGAGCGACGCCACGAATCCCGAGGGGCACAAGCGCTCCCTGCCGGGGCGACCTCCCGGCATCCGGGCGGACAGCTCGGGGCTCACCGACCGGCAGCGCCGGGTGATCGAGGTCATCCGCGACTCGGTGCAGCGACGTGGGTACCCGCCGTCGATGCGGGAGATCGGCCAGGCCGTCGGCCTCTCCAGCACCTCGTCCGTGGCGCACCAGCTGATGGCGCTGGAGCGCAAGGGCTTCCTGCGCCGTGACCCGCACCGCCCGCGCGCCTACGAGGTGCGCGGCTCCGACCAGGCCGCCTCGGTGCAGCCCACGGACACCGCCGGAAAGCCGGCCGCGTCGTACGTGCCGCTCGTCGGGCGCATCGCCGCCGGTGGTCCGATCCTCGCCGAGGAGTCCGTCGAGGACGTCTTCCCGCTCCCCCGGCAGCTGGTCGGCGACGGTGAGCTGTTCGTCCTGAAGGTCGTCGGTGACTCGATGATCGAGGCCGCGATCTGTGACGGCGACTGGGTCACGGTCCGCCGCCAGCCGGTCGCCGAGAACGGTGACATCGTGGCCGCCATGCTCGACGGCGAGGCCACCGTCAAGCGCTTCAAGCGCGAGGACGGCCACGTCTGGCTCCTCCCGCACAACTCGGCCTACGAGCCGATCCCCGGTGACGACGCGACCATCCTCGGCAAGGTGGTGGCCGTACTGCGCCGCGTCTGAGCGCCACGGCGGGCGGGTACGCGCGACAGCGCCCCGCCGACCCGACCGGGCCCCGGAACCTCTGCGCCGGTTCCGGGGCCCCGCGCTGTGCGGGGTCGTGCGGCCCGGCGCACGGGCCGCCCTCTCAGTCGCCCTCCGTCTGCTCCGCGGCTTCGGCGGGGCGCGCGTCCTCGCCCGGCCCGGTGGCGCCCTCTGTCTGCTTCGCCTTCGCGTCGATCGCGGCGAGCGACTTGCGGACCTGGTTGCGGTCCGTGGTGAACCAGAAGTCGGGCAGGGACGCCTTCAGATAGCTCCCGTACCGGGCCGTCGCCAGCCGCTGGTCCAGTACGGCGACCACCCCGCGGTCGCCGGACGCCCGGACGAGCCGGCCCGCGCCCTGGGCCATCAGCAGCGCGGCGTGTGTCGCCGCCACCGCCATGAAGCCGTTGCCCCCGGCCTCCTCGACCGCCTTCTGGCGGGCGCTCATGAGCGGATCGTCCGGACGCGGGAACGGGATCTTGTCCATGACGACCAGCTGACAGCTCGGCCCTGGGACGTCGACGCCCTGCCACAGCGACAACGTCCCGAAGAGACAGGTCCGCGGGTCGGCGGCGAAGTTCTTGATCAGCTCGCCCAGGGTCTCCTCGCCCTGGAGGAGGATCGGGTACTCCGGGATCCGCGAGCGCAGCTCCTCGGCGGCCAGCTGAGCAGCGCGCATCGAGGAGAACAGTCCCAGCGTGCGACCGCCCGCCGCCTGGATCAGCTCGGTCAGCTCGTCGAGCATGTCGCCGCGGTCGCCGTCCCGCGCGGGGCGGGCCAGATGCTTGGCGACGTAGAGGATGCCCTGCTTGCGGTAGTCGAAGGGGGAGCCGACGTCGACGCCCTTCCACTGGGGCACGTCCTCGCCCTCGGTGCCCTCTGGGGCGAGGCCCAGCGAGGCCCCCACGCCGTTGAAGTCGCCGCCGAGCTTCAGGGTCGCGGAGGTCAGGACCACCGAGCGGTCGGTGAAGAGCTTCTCCCGCAGCAGCCCCGAGACGGACATCGGGGCGACCCGCAGCGAGGCGCCACTGTACCGATATGCGGCTCCGCCGCGGGGCTCGTGGCGCTCGTACCAGACGACGTCCCACTCGGAGCCGTTGGTGATCCGCTCCGCCACGTCGTGCACGGACTCCACCGAGGCAAGCGCCTGCTTGCGGACCGCGTCCTCGTCCTGCACGGACTTGTCGCGGGTGCTGCCGATGGCCGAGATGACCGTGCGGCAGGCGTCCCGCAGCGCCATCAGGGCGTAGCCCAGGTCTTCCGGGATCTCCTCCAGGCGGCCCGGCAACGCCAGCTCCATCAGCCGCTCGAAGCCCTCGGCGGCGGTCTGGAGCTGGTCGGCGGCCTTCTCGTTGACCAGCTTCGCGGCGCGGCGCACCGCACGGTTGACCTGGCCGGGGGTCAGCTCGCCGGTGGCGACCCCGGTGACCCGGGAGACCAGCTCGTGCGCCTCGTCGACGATCAGCACCTCGTGCTGCGGCAGGACGGGCGCGCCCTCGATGGCGTCGATCGCGAGCAGCGCGTGGTTGGTGACGACGACCTCGGAGAGCTTGGCGCGCTCGCGGGCCGACTCGGCGAAGCACTCGGCGCCGTAGGCGCACTTCGAGGCACCCAGGCACTCGCGGGAGGAGACCGACACCTGTGACCAGGCCCGGTCGGAGACGCCCGGCGTCAGGTCGTCGCGGTCGCCGGTCTCGGTCTCGTCGGCCCAGTCGCGCATCCGCAGCAGGTCCTGGCCCAGCCTGCTGGTGGGGGCGGCGGCCTCGAACTGGTCGAAGAGGCCCTCTTCCTCGTCCTGCGGAACGCCCTCGTTCAGCCGGTGCAGGCACAGGTAGTTCGACCTGCCCTTGAGCATCGCGAACTCCGGGCGGCGGCGCAGCTGCGGGTGGAGCGCGTCGACCGTGCGGGGCAGGTCCCGCTCGACCAGCTGGCGCTGCAGGGCCAGGGTCGCCGTGGCCACGACCACCCGCTCCCCGTGTGCCAGCGCGGGCACCAGGTACCCCAGCGACTTTCCGGTGCCGGTGCCGGCCTGGACCAGCAGATGGGAGCCGTTGTCGATGGCTTCCTCGACGGCTTCGGCCATGGCCACCTGGCCGGGACGCTCCGTGCCGCCGACGGCGGTGACGGCGGCGTGCAGGAGTTCGGGGAGTGAGGGCTTCGTCATAGCGCGACCACCCTACGGCCCGGGACTGACAAACGGGTCGGCAAGGCGGGTACGAGGGGCGGGGGTGGCTGTGGAGGCAGAGGGCGCAAAGGTGGCTCCTGGGCAGTCGGCCGGAGTGACGGGCAGGAGGGGCGGACGGCGGAGTCGGCGGGCACCGCGCGTCACCGCGCCCCCCGCGCCGCCCGTTCGCGGACCATGAGCGCGGCCCGCTTGCCGGGCAGGTCCACCTCGGCCGCCAGCCGGAACCCGGCGCCGAGGAACGCCGCGACGGACGGCCCGTTGCGGACGTCGGGTTCGGCGAGCACGCGCGTGCAGGCGGGGCGCCCCGCGAGGACGAGGTCGGCGACGGTCCTGATCAGCGCGGTTCCGATGCCCCGCCCGCGGTCGGCGCCGTCGCCGATCAGCAGGTGGACACCGGTGTCGTGCGGCCGGACCGGGCAGTACCTGGCCAGCGGGTCGAGGTCGGCCCGGTAGATCTCCCAGTAGCTCATCGGCACTCCGTCCAGCGTCCCGACGCACGGGATGCTGCGCCCGTCCCCGGCCAGCTGGGCTCCCAGATGGTCCGCGGTCACGCTCTGGGGCCCGGTCAGCTGCCAGTACGCGGCGACGGCGGGGTCGTTCATCCAGCGGGCGACGAGCGGGGCGTCCCGTTCGGCGTCGACGGGCACCAGGTGGAACACGCCGACGGGGGTGACGCTCGGTCCCCAGTCTGCGAGTCGGTCGAGGAGGTCTTCGCGCGCGCGTGCCTCGGCCGCCTGCGCGCGGTCGTTCCCCTCGCCGCGCAGGAGGGCGACGAACTCGTCCGGCAGGTGCAGGTCCAGGGTGTCGTCGGCGCTCGCGTCGGTGGAGTTCACAGTGTCGTCCTTCAAGAGGGCGGCCCGCTCAGGCGCGCAGGGGGTTGGCGATGGTGACGTAGACGGACTGGGTGTCCACCGGTCCGACGAGTTCGTCGAGTCCGTGCAGCCGGGTCAGCAGGTTCGCCTTGCAGCGCAGGGCCGGCGAGTCGAGGAGGTACGCGGGGAGCGGACCGCCGAGTGGGGCGGGGCCCGAGAGCAGCTCGGCGAGGAAGCGGCGGAAGGCCGCCAGCAGCGTTCCTTCGTCGGCGAGCTCCTGGGAGCCGAAGGCCCCGACGAGACCGAAGACGTTGTTGACGGCGAGGTAGTAGGCGAAGCGCTCGTCGGTGACGTCGTCGGCCACGAACGTGTCGCTGTGTTCACCGATCCCGGGCAGCCTGGCTTCGAGTTCCGCCCGCCTGGACTCGCGGAAGTAGTACCCCTGGTTGTCGCGGTAGCGGCCGCCCGAGGGCCAGCCGTCCGCGTCCAGCAGGACGAGCGTGTTCTGCTGGTGCGCCTCCAGGGCGATCCCCGCGCGGGCGTCCAGCCACAGGACGGGACGTACGACGTGGTGGAGGTAGCGCAGGAACCACTCGACGGCGACGGCTCCGCGCGGTCGGCCGGTCCGTCGGGCGAGCCGGGCGACGATCTCGGCCAGCCGGGAGCGTACGGCGGTCCCGGACCCGCCGGCCCCGGCGGGCCGCGCCACCGCCCGGGTGTGCGGTCGCGGCGCGACGAGGGCGGCCACGCAGGAGACGTCGTCCGAGGGCCGGAAGGGGTTGTGGCGGACGACCACGTCGAGCCCTCGCACGGGTGTGCCGTCCGGTTGGTCGACGGCCAGCCAGGCCGGGTCGCGGACGATGTCGAAGCCCGGGTGGGCCGCCTGCCACCGGCGGGCCAGGCCGCGGCGCAGCAGGCGGTGGACCTCGACGCCGCGGTGGAGTTCCTTGCGGAGGTTCTCCCGTCGGGAGTTGGTGATGTGCAGGGCCAGCGAGAGCTTGAGCATGGCGGGGGCACCCGTGCGGTGGACGGTGCGCACGGAGGACGTGGGGTGCCACTCCGGGCCCTGCGCGCCGAGGTCCCTGACCAGGCCGGTGTCCAGCAGTGCGGTCATCTCCGGCCGGTGCAGCAGCGCGCGGAACTGCCAGGGGTGCAGGGGCAGGAGGGCGTGCCCGTCCGGTGGCGCCGGCCCGTCCGCCGCGAGGCGCTCGGTGAGCTCGGTCGCCTGGACCGGGCGGCCGCGCTCGGTCCAGGCCGAGTCGGTGGCGAGTACGCAGGGGGCGACGGCCAGCCAGTGCAGCGGGAAGGAACCGCGCAGCTCCGGTGAGTACCGGTGGGCCTCCGCCTCGGTGAGGCCCTCACGGCTCTTCGGGGTGGGGTGCAGCGGGTGTCCGAGGAGGAGCGCCTGTTCGGCGGCGAGGAAGAGGTCGGGTCCGCCGTGGTCTCCCGGGCCTTCCATGGGGCGTTCCGCCCGGTCCCGGAGGAACACGGCGGTGCGGCGGACGGAGTCGGCGACGCGCGCGACGAGATCGGGACCGTCGGGCCCCGGTGCGCCGTCCGTCTCCCGTACGAGCAGCGCGGCGAGTGTGACCGCGTCCACGGGCGGCGCCGAGGCGGGCGCACCGGCCAGCCGCGGGGGGCCGAAGCGGTGCCGTCCGGTCGGGGACCAGTAGCGGACGGGAACGGCAAGGGCCGTACCGCAGGCCGGGAGCGGCACCCGGAGGAAGCCGTCGTCGGGGTCGGGCGCGTCGGCCTCGCGGGCCCAGCAGCGGATCAGGTTCTCCGTGGCCGCGGCCTGGGCGGCGGCGTAGGGGTCGAGGTGGTCGAGCGGGTCGGCCGCCGGGGGCGCGACGGACGGGGCCAGCAGGGGCGGGGGCGCGGGCGGCGAAAGGAGCAGGGCGTCGGAGACGGTGCCCGCCCCCGGGGCCGGACCGCGCCCGGCGCCCGGAGCGGCGGCAGGCTCCGCGGTGGCCGGACCCACCGGATCGATCGGTGCTCCGGAGGCGGAGACGGCCGCGGGGGCCGGTTCGGGTACGGAGTCGGGGTGCAACGCGGGTCCTCCTGGCGTGCTGTGTCCGGGCGGTGCAACTCATCGCGGCGTGCGCTCACAGCGCAACGTGGCGGCACCGTGCGCGCGGTGGCGGTCCACCGCCCGGACCGCGTCGAAGAGCCGGTCCAGGACCGCCGACATCTGCTCCTCGCTGACGATGAGCGGGGGCAGCAGCCGTACGACGTTCGCGCACGGCCCCGCGACGTCCACGATCAGCCCGCGGCGCAGACACTCCCGGCGGACGGCGGCGGCGAGGTCGGCAGGCGTGCCGGGTATGCCGGCTGTGCCAGTGCCAGTGCCAGTGCCAGTGCCGGGGCGGGGGCCGGGGTGCACGCCGTCGCTGGGGACGTCGGTCGTTCCGTCCGGTGCGACCAGTTCGATGCCCGCCATCAGGCCCCGCCCCCGTACGTCGCCGACGCACTCGAACTCCCCGGGCAGGGCGCGCAGTCGGGTCAGCATCCATTCGCCCAGTGCGGCGGCGTGTTCGGCGAGGCGGTGTTCGCGGACGTGGGCGAGTGTGGCGGCGCCCGCGGCCAGGGCGAGTTGGTTGCCGCGGAAGGCACCGGCCGCGCGTGCGGCGGCCGGGCGGCCCACCGTGTCCTTCCCTGCCGGTCCGCCCGAGTCGCCCAGGTCGCCCAGGTCGTCGCGGTGGACCACCGCGGCCAGCGGCAGACTGCCGCCGACCGCCCTGGCGAGGACCAGCACGTCGGGTGTGACCCCGCTGTGCTCGAACGCCCAGTAGGCACCGGTCCGGCCGACGCCCGTCTCGGTCTCGTCGACGACGAGCGGGACGCCCCGCCCGTCCGTGCGGGAGCGCAGGCGCCGTACCAGGGCGTCCGCCGCCGGGAACACCCCGGCCTCGCTCCGGACCGGCTCCAGGAGGAGCGCGGCGGGCGGTTCCCGCCCCGTCTCGTCGTCGTCGAGAAGCGGCTCGGGCGCGTCGGCGACGGCGATCACCCGGGCCCGCCCCGTGGCGGCGCGGACCAGCGAGACGGCGGTGGCGACCGGATCGGTCCCGGTCGGGCCGCAGAACCTCACGCGCGCGTGGTCGGCGAGCCCGGGCGGCAGGGTGCGCAGCAGCTCGGTGACGAAGGCGTCCTCGACCGGAGTGGTGAGGTCCATGACGTGCAAGGGGGCGCCCGAGTCGAGCACCGCGCGGATCGCCTTCAGGACGACGGGGTGGTTGTGGCCGAGGGCCAGGGTTCCCGCACCGGAGACGCAGTCCAGGTAACGGCGGCCGTCGGCGCCCTCGATGGTGAGCCCCCGGGCCCGCACCGGCACGACCGGGAGTGCGCGCGCGTAGGTGCGCGCGGCCGGTTCACGCGCCGGCTGGCGCCTCGAAGCGCCCCCCTGCACGGCACCCTCCCGCAGGGCGCCCTCCCGCACGACTCCCTCGTGCGCGGCGCCTTCCCGGGCCGCACCCGCCCGCGTGGACGCCACGCCCGCGGGCTCCCCCGGCACGACCGGCCGCACGTTCCCGCCTCCGGCCGCCCGGCTCCCGACAAGGGATCCCGCCACGTCCTGTCGACCTCCCGCTGTCCGGACGCGGCGGCGTGCCGGGCGCTCCCGGCCTGGGGGACCGCGTCCGGACAGCAGGCCCCCCACCGCTACCAACCGCGGACCGCTCAGGGGGTTACGGCCTGCCCGAAGATCGTTGCCGGGACGGGGACTTCACGGTCCGCTCCGTCCGCGCGGCCCGGTCCTCCGCACCGGCGGGCGCCGCGTGCCAGGTCAGGCGGCTGTGTCCGAACCGTTGCCGTTCCGTCGGAAGTCCCCCACAGCCGGCTAATAGTGTGTGGTGCCGTTCCCGGTCACCGTCGCTCGGCGGTCCGGCCGCGGCACCACGTTCGTTCACAGCAGGGGGAGTCAACACCATGCGATCCATACGGCCGTCGTTCACCACACGCGGACGCAGACGCGGGCGGCGCGGAGCCTCCTCCACGGCCGCCGCCGTGGCGCTCGTCTCGGCGCTCGCGCTCACCGCCACGGCGTGCGAGGACGGCGACCCCGAGGCGGGCGGCGACGCCTCCGCGTCCGCTGCCGCCGACGACGGCAACGGCAGCGGCGGCATCCGGATCCCGGACCACATCAAGGACAAGCTCAAGGAACACGGGATCGACGTCGACGACTGGAAGAACGGCGCCTGGAAGGACTGGAACAAGGACGACTGGCTGCGCGAGGCGCAGGACTTCGTCAACCCGATCATCGAAGGCCTGTGGGACCCGGACCGGATGCGGGACGCCGAGGAGCCGGATCAGGAGGTCGACGAGAACGACATCTCCGGCGACCAGGGCGTCACCGACCCGGAGCCCGCACCCGTCGAGGCGGAGGCCGTACCGGCCAAGTACCACGACAACGCCGCCACGGCCGGCAAGCTCCTCTTCGACTCCCCCAAGGGCTCGATGGTGTGCTCCGCGACGGTCGTGAAGGACCCGGCCCACCCCGGCAAGTCCAACATGGTCTGGACGGCCGGTCACTGCGTGCACGCCGGCAAGAACGGCGGCTGGTACCGCAACATCGCCTTCGTCCCGTCGTACAACGACGCGGACATGTCGGTCGACGAGCTGCAGAACGCCACCAAGGAGGAGGTCGCTCCCTACGGCGTCTGGTGGGGCGACTGGGCGCAGACCTCGGACCAGTGGATCGAGCAGGGTGGTGCGACCGGCGGTGAAGGTGCCTCGTACGACTTCGCGGTGATCCACGTGACGCCGGAGAAGGGCAGCGGCGGCAAGTCGCTGGAGGAGACGGTCGGCTCCGCGCTGCCGGTGGACTTCGACGCGCCCGCCGTGCCGGACATCGAGAGCATGAAGGCGATCGGCTACCCGGCCGCGCCGCCGTACGACGGTCAGAAGCTGTACCAGTGCCAGGACAAGCCCGGACGGCTGTCGATCAACGCGTCCGACCCGACGATGTACCGCATCGGCTGCACCATGACCGGCGGTTCGTCCGGCGGCGGCTGGGTCGCGACCGGCTCCGACGGCAAGCCCGCGCTGGTCTCCAACACCTCGATCGGCCCGGTGACGGCCGGCTGGCTGGCCGGTCCGCGCCTGGGCAAGGAGGCCAAGGGCGTGTTCGACGCGGTGAGCGGCAAGTTCACCGGCCAGTGATCGCGCGCCGCCCGCGCCGATGAGCGGGCGGCCGGTGGGGTGTGCCGGGCCGAGGCCGGCACACCCACCGCGCGGTTTCGAGACTTTCATGTGTTCACGGACGTTCAGACGTTTCAACGGGGGTCGTAGCACCATGCGTTCCACATCCGTGTCCGCCGCGCCACGGCGCGGGCGGCGTACCGCACTCACCGCCGCCGGCCTGGTCGCCGCGCTCACGCTCACCGCCACCGCCTGCGGCGGGTCGGAGCAGGACGGGGCCGATGCCAGGCCCGGCGGCGGCACGTCCCAGGCCGCCGACGCCGGCGACACCGGTGGCGGCGAGGGCGGTCTGCCGGCCGGCCTCGCGGACCGGCTCAAGGAGCACGGCATCGACGTCGGCCAGTGGAAGGACGGCGGCTGGAAGAACTGGGACGAGGACAAGTGGCTCAGTGAGGCCAAGGACTTCGTCAATCCGGTGATCGAGGGCCTGTGGAAGCCGGACCGGATGAAGTCCGCGAAGGAGGCCGACAAGACCGTCACCACCAAGGACGCCTCCGCGGACCAGGGCGCCACCGACCCGGAGCCGGCGCCCGTGGAGGCCGTGGCCGAGAAGAAGCCGTACCACGAGAACGCCGCTCCGGTGGGCAAGGTCTTCTTCGACTCCCCCGAGGGCTCGATGGTCTGCTCCGGCACGGTCGTCAAGGACGTGAACCACCCCGGCAAGTCGAACCTGGTGTGGACGGCGGGCCACTGCGTGCACGCCGGCGGCAGCGGCGGCTGGTACCGCAACATCGCCTTCGTCCCGTCGTACAACGACTACGGCAAGTCCGAGGCGGAGCTGGCGAACGCGACGACCACCGAGATGGCGCCGTACGGCACCTGGTGGGCCGACTGGGCCTCGACCTCGGACCAGTGGATCCGGGGCGGCTCGGAGAGCGGCGGCGACGGGGCCGCGTACGACTACTCGGTACTGCACGTGAAGCCCGAGCAGGGCGGCAAGTCGCTGGAGGAGACGGTCGGCGCCGCGCTGGAGGTGGACTTCTCCGCCCCGTCGGCGACCGAGGTGTCCAGCATGGGCGCCTGGGGCTACCCGGCGGCGGCGCCGTACAACGGCCTGGAGATGTTCAAGTGCGTCGACCGGCCCGGCCGGCTGTCGCTGAGCCCGTCGCTGCCGGCGATGTACCGCATCGGCTGCACCATGACCGGCGGTTCGTCCGGTGGCGGCTGGTTCCGGGTGGTGGACGGCGAGACCAAGCTGGTCTCGAACACGTCGATCGGCCCGCTGGAGAACACCTGGCTGGCCGGTCCGCAGCTGGGCCGGTCGGCCGAGGCGATGTACCAGAACATGAGCAAGACGTACGGCGGGCAGTGAGCACCACCCGACGACCGAGGGCCCGCCCCCTGCCGTGGCAGGGGGCGGGCCCTCGGTCGTTGTCCGCCGGACGGACGCGGGTGTCTCAGGCGAGCGGCGCCGGAACGTACGGCGTGAGCTCCGCCGCCAGTTCCTCGTGCACCCGCGCCTTGAGCAGGGTGCCCTCCGGGGTGTGCTCCTCGGAGATCACCTCGCCCTCGTCGTGGGCTCGGGCGACCAGCTTGCCGTGGGTGTACGGCACGAGCGCCTCGATCTCGACCGAGGGACGCGGCAGCTCGTCGTCGATGAGCGCGAGCAGCTCGTCGATGTTCCGACCGGTGCGCGCCGAGACCGCGATGGACCGCTTCTCGACCCGCAGCAGCCGCTGGAGGACCAGCGGGTCGGCCATGTCGGCCTTGTTGATCACGACGATCTCGGGCACGTCGGTGGCGCCGACGTCCCTGATCACCTCGCGCACGGCGGCCAGCTGCTCCTCCGGGACGGGGTGCGAACCGTCGACCACGTGCAGGATCAGGTCGGAGTCGCCGACCTCCTCCATCGTGGAGCGGAACGCCTCGACCAGGTGGTGCGGCAGGTGCCTCACGAAGCCGACGGTGTCCGCCAGGGTGTAGAGGCGGCCGCTCGGCGTCTCCGCGCGGCGCACGGTCGGGTCGAGGGTGGCGAACAGCGCGTTCTCCACCAGCACGCCCGCGCCCGTGAGGCGGTTGAGCAGCGAGGACTTGCCGGCGTTGGTGTAGCCGGCGATGGCGACGGAGGGCACCTTGTGACGCTTGCGCTCCTGGCGCTTGATCTCGCGGCCGGTCTTCATCTCCGCGATCTCACGGCGCATCTTCGCCATCTTCTCGCGGATCCGGCGCCGGTCCGTCTCGATCTTGGTCTCACCGGGACCGCGGGTGGCGAGGCCGCCGCCCTTGCCGCCGCCCATCTGCCGGGACAGCGACTGACCCCAGCCCCGCAGCCTCGGCAGCATGTACTGCATCTGCGCGAGCGCGACCTGTGCCTTGCCCTCTCGGGACTTGGCGTGCTGGGCGAAGATGTCCAGGATCAGGGCCGTGCGGTCGATGACCTTGACCTTGACGACGTCCTCGAGGTGGATCAGCTGGCCGGGGCTCAGCTCACCGTCGCAGATGACGGTGTCCGCGCCCGTGTCGAGGACGACGTCCCGCAGCTCCTCGGCCTTGCCGGAGCCGATGTAGGTGGCGGCGTCGGGCTTGTCGCGGCGCTGGACGACGCCGTCGAGCACGAGCGCGCCCGCCGTCTCCGCGAGGGCGGCCAGTTCGGCCAGCGAGTTCTCCGCGTCCTGCACGGTGCCCGAGGTCCACACGCCGACGAGGACGACCCGCTCCAGGCGGAGCTGGCGGTACTCGACCTCGGTGACGTCCTCGAGCTCGGTGGACAGGCCCGCCACCCGTCGCAGGGCCGCGCGGTCGGAGCGGTCGAACTGCTCGCCGTCCCAGTGCGAGTCGGTGTCGTGGTTCCAGGCGACGTCCTCTTCCATCAGGGCATCGGCCCGGAGGCCCTCGGGATAGGTCTGCGCGAGACGCTTGGTGTCCTGGGAGGGGGAAGAAGAGGGGGTCATTGGATCCTTACGCAGTCGGGAAACGGTGGGCGCGGCACATTCGCCGCGTCGTTCTGTACAACGTGCGGACCGCCGGGGAGATTCCCGCGGCCCGTACCGCGCCGTCCCGAAGATGGTCGCACGGTACGGGCCGTCTCGTCACCGGCTTATTCCCCGTGTGCCTTCGCCGGCGCCTTGGCGGGTGCCTTCGCGGCGGCCTTTTCAGGGGCCTTCTCGACGGGGGTCTGCTTCCAGTCGGGGTGGCCGGGCATCGGCGGGGTCTTCTCCCCGTACAGCCAGGCCTGGAAGAAGTCGCCGAGGTCGCGGCCGGAGACCCCGGAGGCGAGCCGGACGAAGTCGGCGGTCGTCGCCGTGCCGTCCCGGTTGTGGGCGACCCATGCGCGCTCGAGGCGTTCGAAGGCGGCTCGGCCGATCTCCTGGCGCAGTGCGTAGAGCACGAGGGCGGCGCCGTCGTACACGTTGGCGCGGAAGATCCCGGTCTTGCTGCCGTTCTTCGGCGGCTTCGGGGCGGCGGGCGGTCCGCCCGCCGTGCGCCAGCGGTCGGAGGCGCCGTAGGCGGCCTTCATGCGGGCCGCCATGGGCTTGTCGGCGGTCTCCTCGGCGTACAGGGCCTCGTACCAGGTGGCGTGTCCCTCGTTGAGCCACAGGTCGGACCAGGTGGCCGGGCTGACGCTGTTGCCGTACCACGAGTGGGCCAGCTCGTGCACCATGATCGACTCGACGTACCACTTCGGGTAGGCCGGCTCGGTGAACAGCTCCCGCTCGAAGAGGGTGAGCGTCTGGGTCTCGAGCTCGAAGCCGGTGGTGGCGTCGGCCATGAGCAGGCCGTACGTCTCGAAGGGGTAGCGCCCGACCTTCTGTTCCATCCAGGCGATCTGGTCGGGGGTCTTCGCCAGCCACGGTTCGAGCGCCGCGCGGTGCTCGGTCGGCACTACGTCCCGGACGGGCAGCCCGTGCGGGCCGGCGCGGTGCAGCACCGTGGAGCGCCCGATGGACACCTGGGCCAGCTCGGTGGCCATGGGGTGCTGGGTCCGGTAGGTCCAGGTGGTCGACCCGCCGTCCCGGTCCACGTCGGTGGGCAGGCCGTTCGCGACGGCCGTGAGCCCCTTGGGAGCGGTGATGCGGAAGGTGAACCGCGCCTTGTCGGAGGGGTGGTCGTTGCAGGGGAACACCAGGTGGGCGACGTCGGCCTGGTTGGCCATGGCGAGGCCGTCGGCGGTGCGCACCCAGCCGCCCTGACGGTCCTCGGGGTACACCGGGTCGCTGCTGTGCCGCACGGTGATCCGCGTCCGCTCGCCCTCGTCGAGCTCGTCCTCGGGCGTGACGACGAGGTCCTCCCCGGCGGTCGCGAAACCGGCGGGCTCGCCGTCGACCTCGACGGACTCGACCTTCCCGTGGGCGAAGTCGAGGTTGATCCGGTCGAGGTCGGCGGTGGTACGGGCGTCGATGGTGGTGACGGCCTCCAGCGGCTTGCTGTTGTCGCCGGAGTAGGTGAAGGAGAGGTCGTACGCCGTCACGTCGTAGCCGGGGTTGCCCAGCTGCGGGAAGAGGCGGTCGCCGACGCCCAGCGGGGCCGGCGGGGCGCTCGCGGCGACCAGGCAGACCGAGACGGCGGAGGCGAGCAGCGCCGCGGCCCTGAGCCGGCGCCGGGAGCGTGCGCGGAGGCGCGGAGTCGGGGGGTGAGGGGTGTGCAGCATCCCTCACGGCTATCAGCGCGCGCGTGCCGTACGGCGACGGCGCGCGCCCGGAGCACCCGAACGGGGTCCCGTGCGACGCGCCGGATCAGGCGCCGGCCGGCTGCGGCTGGGCCCGGCTGACGTCGTACACGCCGGCGACGTCGCGCATGGCGCGCATGAGGGCGGGCAGTCGGGCCGCGTCCGGGAGCACGACGGTGTAGCTGTGCCGCACCCGCTGGCGGTCCGGGGGGTCGACGGTCGCGGAGACGATTTCTGCGCCTTCGAGGGCCATGGCCTCGGTGAGGTCGGCCAGGAGGTGCGGGCGGCCGAACGATTCGGCGAGCAGGGTCACCCGGCAGCCGGTGCTCTCCCCCCAGCGCACCCCGACCTCCGCGCGGCCGGCGCTTTTCATGCGCGCCACCACGGCGCACTGCGCGCGGTGCACAGTCACCACTCCCCCGCGCACGGCGAAGCCGGTGATCTCGTCGGGGGGTACGGGGGTGCAGCAGCCCGCCAGCCGCACGGTCGCGCCCGGCGGGTCGACGAGGACGTCGGCGGCGGGGCGGGCGGCGGGTGCGGCGCCCGTGGCCGGACGCGGGGAGCCCGAGTGGGGGTGGGCGGGGGACTCGGGTGCGGCGGGGCGGCGGACCGGCTCCTCCGCGCCCGGCGCCGGTTCCGGGTGGGCCGCGAGCCGTCGCTGGATGGCGATGCGCGCGGCGGGCGTGCGGGCGTGCTCCAGCCAGTCCCTGGAGGGCTCGGAGGCGGGGTCCTGGCCCATGAGGAGCTGCACGGTGTCGCCGTCCCGCAGGACCGTGCTCATGGTCGCCAGGCGGCCGTTGACCCGGGCGCCGATGGTCGCGTGGGCGTCCTCGCCGTACTGGGCGTAGGCGGCGTCGACGCAGGTCGCGCCCTCGGGGAGGCCGAGGGTGCCGCCGTCGGGGCGGAAGACGGTGATCTCGCGGTCCTGGGCGAGGTCCTCGCGGAGGGTGGACCAGAAGGTGTCGGGGTCGGGGGCGCCGCGCTGCCAGTCGAGCAGCCGGGAGAGCCAGCCGGGGCGGGTCGGGTCGGCGCGCTCGCCGTCGCCCGCGCCCTGGTCCTCCGCCGGAGGCGCGTACGGGTTGCCGAGGGCGACGACACCGGCCTCGGCGACCTTGTGCATCTGGTGGGTGCGGATGAGGACCTCGACGACCTGGCCGTCCTGCGCGCGCGCCACCGCCGTGTGCAGCGACTGGTAGAGGTTGAACTTGGGGACGGCGATGAAGTCCTTGAACTCCGAGACGACGGGCGTCATACAGGTGTGCAGTTCACCGAGGACGGCGTAACAGTCGGCGTCCTCCTGGACGAGCACCAGGAGGCGGCCGAAGTCCGCGCCGCGAAGGGTGCCGCGCTTGCGGGAGACGCGGTGCACCGAGACGAAGTGACGGGGGCGGATGAGTACCTCCGCCTGGATGTCGGCCTCGCGCAGCACCCCCCGCACCTCGTCGGCGACGGCGGCGAGCGGGTCGTCCGCGCGGACGGCGTTCTCGTGGACCAGCTCCCGCGTGTGTGCGTACTCCTCGGGGTGCATGACCGCGAAGACGAGGTCCTCCAGCTCGGACTTGAGCGCCTGGACGCCGAGCCGTTCGGCGAGCGGGATGAGGACGTCGCGGGTGACCTTGGCGATGCGTTCCTGTTTCTCGCGGCGCATGACGCCGAGGGTGCGCATGTTGTGCAGCCGGTCGGCGAGTTTGATCGACATCACGCGGACGTCGTTGCCGGTGGCGAGGAGCATCTTGCGGAACGTCTCGGGTTCGGCGGCTGCGCCGTAGTCGACCTTCTCCAGCTTGGTGACGCCGTCGACGAGGTAGCGGACCTCGGCGCCGAACTCCTTGCCGACCTGGTCGAGCGTCACCTCGGTGTCCTCGACGGTGTCGTGCAGGAGGGACGCGGTCAGGGTGGTGGTCTCCGCGCCGAGTTCGGCGAGGATCAGGGTGACGGCGAGGGGGTGCGTGATGTACGGCTCGCCGCTCTTGCGCATCTGCCCTCGGTGCGAGGACTCGGCCAGGACGTAGGCGCGGCGCAGCGGGTCGAGGTCGGCGTCGGGGTGGTGGGCGCGGTGGGCCTCGACGACATGTCCGATGGCGTCGGGCAGGCCCCGGCTGCGGGTGGCGGAGCCGAGCAGGGCGGCGCGGCCGAGACGGCGCAGGTCGATGCGGGGGCGGGCCTTCCTGCGGGGCGCCGGCGCGACGGCACCGGTGGGCGCGGGCGGCACAGGGCCCGGGCTCGTTGGGTTCACGGCCTCCGCGTTCATGGGCACCTCCGGCTGCACGGACCGGCGGACGGGGAATCCCAGGGCGGACACGGCTCAGGGGATGGTGTCGGTCCCCCGTCCGGGCCGGTGCTTGATGCTATCGAGCCCATCACGTGCGGCCGACCGCCTCTCGCCGAGCGTGAAACGGATCACCCATTCGAGCGATGGTCCGAGGGTTTACGTTTTCGCACTGAGTGTCATGGACCGGGCTGTGGTTCCCCGCGGCCGCGGTCACCGGGTCGTGGTTCAGGCGAGTACCCCTTCCAGCCAGGCGGAGTCGAACTCGCCCTCCGCGACGATCACCGCGGGCCCGGTCATCTCGATCTCGCCGTCCGGGCGCTCGGTGATCACCAGTCTGCCGCCGGGCACGTCCACGGTGTACGTGGCCGGGGTACCGGTGACCGCCGGGTCGACGCCGTCCCGGCGGGCGGTGGCGACGGCGACGGCACAGGCGCCGGTGCCGCAGGAGCGGGTCTCCCCGGAGCCGCGCTCGTGGACGCGCATCGCGACGTGGCCGGGGCCCCGGTCGGCCACGAACTCGACGTTGGCCCCGTCCGGATAGGCGCCGACGGGCTCGAAGGGCGGCGGGGCATGGAGGTCGCCCGCGTGGGCCAGGTCGGCGACGAAGGCGACGGCGTGCGGATTGCCCATGTTCACGTTCCGTGCGGGCCAGGTGCGCTCGCCCACACTCACCTCGACGTCGCCCCCGGGGAGCCGCGCACGGCCCATTCCGACGGTGACGTCACCTGCGGCGGAGCCGCTGCCGGAGCCGGCCTTGGCGATGTGCACGCGCTTGACTCCCCCGCGCGTCGCGACGGCCAGATCGCCCTCGGTGACGTGTCCGGCGCGCTGGAGGTAGCGGGCGAAGACCCGCACGCCGTTGCCGCACATCTCGGCGACCGAGCCGTCGCCGTTGCGGTAGTCCATGAACCACTCCGCCTCGGCGGCCATGGCCCCGGCCTCGGGATGCGCCGCGGACCGCACCACGTGCAGCAGTCCGTCCCCGCCGAGGCCCGCACGGCGGTCGCACAGGGCGGCGACGGCGGCGGCGGACAGGTCGAGGGCGTTCTCCGGGTCGGGAACGATCACGAAGTCGTTCTCGGTGCCGTGGCCCTTGAGGAAGGCGATCCGCGTGCTCATTCCTCGATCGTACGGGGTGGGCACACCTCGACGACGAGGAGCGGCCGGGCCCCCGGGCGGGGCGCTCCCTCAGCCCCGCAGGCGGGCGACCCGCCACACGGCCAGGACGACGACAGCGGCGACCGCCAGGGCGTACACGAGGATCGTCCGCCAGTCGGCACGGCGCTCCGACCCCCGCTGGGGCAGGCCCGGCCACGTGTAACCGACCCGGCGGGCGGCCATCATGCCCCAGCCCGCCGCGCAGGAGCAGATCAACAGCCCCAGCATCGCGATCACGGCGCCGCTGTCGCCGAAGTCGAAGGCGAGGGGAAAGGCGAACATCAGGGAGCCGAGTGCGGCCAGGCACACGATGGGGGCGAGCTGCCAGATCCGCAGCCGGCGCTGGGGGCGCAGCTCGACCTCGACCTCGTCCCCGTACATCTCGTCGGGCTCGGGACCGTCCGCTGCGACACCCTCCGGCGTCTCGTCGGGTCCGTCGGGGCTCAGGGCGCCGCCGTCCGGCCCCGGCCCACCGCGGTCGGCGGTGCCGTGCTCGGTGCTCGGTGCGGTGTCGCGAGGGCCGGCCTCCATCGCCACGCGCCCTCCCAACTAGGACTCACTCGGTCGATCGAAGCTCGATGATGGCACGCCGCCGAAGGCCCGGATGACGGCCGGGGCGTCCCGATGCCATCACGTGATCAGGCTGTAACCGGTCGTTCGACCAACGACAGGGCGAGCCGCGGAAGTTCCGTGCGGTCCGCCACACTCCCACTCAGCCAGTGCACCCGCGGATCGCGCCTGAACCACGAATCCTGACGGCGCGCGAAGCGCTTGGTGGCACGGACGGTCTCGGCGCGCGCCTCGTCCAGCGTGCACTGGCCGGCGAGCGCCGCGAGGACCTGCTGGTAGCCGAGCGCGCGCGACGCCGTACGCCCCTCGCGCAACCCCTGTGCCTCCAGTGCCCGCACCTCGTCGACCAGACCGGCCTCCCACATCCGGTCGACGCGCAGGGCGATGCGCTCGTTCAGTTCGGGGCGCGCCACGTCGACGCCGATCTGCACGGTGTCGTAGACGGAGTCGTGGCCGGGGAGGTTGGCGGTGAAGGGCCTGCCGGTGATCTCGATCACCTCCAGGGCGCGCACGATCCGGCGGCCGTTGCCGGCCAGGATGGCCCGCCCCGCCTCCGGGTCGGCGGCGGCCAGGCGGGCGTGCAGCGCACCCGAGCCGTGCCGTTCGAGCTCTTCCTCGAGGCGGGCCCTGATCTCGGGGTCGGTGCCGGGGAACTCCAGGTTGTCGACGGCCCCTCGGACGTAGAGGCCGGAACCGCCGACGAGGACGGGCCAGCGCCCCGCGGCGAGCAGCGCGTCGATCCGCTCCCGCGCGAGGCGCTGGTACTCGGCGACGGACGCCGTCACCGTCACGTCCCAGACGTCCAGCAGATGGTGCGGGACTCCGCCCCGCTCCTCGGGCGTCAGCTTGGCGGTGCCGATGTCCATCCCACGGTAGAGCTGCATGGAGTCGGCGTTGACGACCTCGCCGCCGAGCCGCTCGGCCAGGAAGACGCCCAGATCGGACTTTCCGGCCGCGGTGGGTCCGACTACGGCGATGACGCGGGGGGCGGGGGGTGCGCTGCTCACCGCACCAGTCTCGCAAACCTCTCGGCGGGCCCTCGAACGAGTTACGTGACGGTCCGCTGCCGGGTTCGTTGCCCGTTGCGAGGTTCCCGCTCCCCGGACCACCGGGTCATGGCCCCGGCCACGCAAACGGACGCACCGGATGCCGCGGGATTTCGCCCGCACGAGTAACGTATGGAGTTGATATGGGCGTTTTTGCACGGCTCTTTCGGAGGTCGAAGCGCACCGAGGCGGCGGCGGCCGCCGAGACGCGGACCGACACCCCGGACGCCGAGAGCGCGGCGGACGTGAGCACGGCCGAGGCCGCGGACACGGCCGACGCCGGTCCCCGGAACACGGCGGAGGCCGCCGAAGCCGCCGGGGCCACCGCCGAGGGCGGCGACTCGGAGAGCGTCGGCATCCCCAAGCAGCAGTCGGCCGGGGAGGCCGTCGACAACGAGGCCGACAACGGCGCCCGCACCTGACTGCCCCGTGAGGGAAGGCGAACCATGGGTCTACTGGACAACCTGAAGGCCAGACTCGAACCGGCGAAGGGCAAGGTCTCCGACCTCGCGCAGCAGCACGGCGACAAGATCGATCGCGGCCTGGACAAGATGGCGCGGACCGTCGACGAACGGACCAAGGGCAAGTACAGCGACCGTATCCAGACGGGCACGGGCAAGGCCAAGGACGCCATGGACCGCCTCGCTCACAAGGACGACGAGGGCGGGGAGTCCGGCGGTGGCACACCCGGCGGCCGTCCTCCGGCCGGCCCGCCTCCGGCTTCCTGACCCCGGTACGTCGTCGGACGGTCGCGGAGCCCGATCGCCGGACCGGATCCGGGCCGTCCGCGGGTGGCCGAGGCGTCCGGGCCGCGAGGCACGCGCGCGTGCGCCGGCCGGTCCCGGTCGGCGCCGCCCGCGCGTGACCGTCGGGCCGCCGCGGCCCGGCTCACCCGCTACGACCAGGTGGCCGCGACGTATCCCACCCCGTACGGCGCGTCCTCGTACAGCAGCGCGCCGGCGAGGTCCCCGCTCCCGGCCGCACCCGCGAGGACCTGCCAGGGCGCCCGGCCGGATGCCTTGAGCTCGCGGGCCAGTGCGACGTCCAGGGCCGCGAGGGCGGCCACGTCGGCCGTGCCCAGGGCGCGTCCCACCTCCGCGTCGAAGGGCGCCGCCCGCTCGTCGAGATACCCGGGCGCCTTGAGTGTGCGGCACGCGCTGGCGTCGCCCAGCACCAGCAGTGCGGTCCGCCCGGACGCGGCGGCGATCTCCCGGCCCACGGAGGCACAGCGCTCGGCCGACAGCTCCTCCCCCACCCCGACGCCGTCGACGGGGGCGTCGGTCCAGCCGGTCCGCCCGAGCAGCCAGGCGCCCACGGTCAGGCCGTACGGCAGGTCGGCGCCGGCCGCGTCGCCGCGGTCGGCGCCCAGGTACACGTCCACGTCCACGCCGAAGCCGCGCAGCGAGCCCCGCGCACCCTGCGGATAGACCTCGGGGCCCGCGGAGTCCGCGGGTCCGACGACCACGAGCCGGTCGGGCCGGGACGCGGCGAGCACGCCCAGCGCGTCCGTGCACGCGGCGCGTGCGGCGTCCAGCTCGGGTGCGGCACCCGCGGCGACCTCCGGAACGAGGAGCGGCGGGCAGGGACAGACGGCGGCGGCGACAAGCATGATCGGCAGCGTATCCCCGTACCGCCGCCCCCGGCGGCACCCCCTGCGGTCAGTCGCAGCCGCAGCCGCTCGCCACGGCCGGCTGGGGCTCGGGGACGCCGATCTTCGGCAGGCCGAGGAGCACGCCGGCCGGCTTGGCCTGCTCGGTCGTGTTGCGCTTCTCCCAGGCGTCGCCCGCGCGCGTGCGGCGCACGTCGAGCACCGCGCCCTCGGCGAGGAGGTGGTGCGGGGCGGCGTAGGTGATCTCGACCGTCACCACGTCGCCGGGGCGGACCTCCTGCTCCGGCTTGGTGAAGTGCACCAGGCGGTTGTCGGGGGCCCGGCCGGAGAGGCGGTGGGTGGCACCGTCCTTGCGGCCCTCGCCCTCGGCCACCATCAGCTCCAGGGTGCGGCCGACCTGCTTCTTGTTCTCGTCCCAGGAGATCTCCTCCTGCAGGGCGACCAGGCGCTCGTAGCGCTCCTGGACGACCGCCTTGGGGATCTGGCCGTCCATCTCGGCGGCCGGGGTGCCGGGCCGCTTGGAGTACTGGAAGGTGAAGGCCTGGGCGAAACGGGCCTCGCGCACCACGTGCAGGGTCTGCTCGAAGTCCTCCTCGGTCTCGCCGGGGAAGCCCACGATGATGTCGGTGGTGATCGCCGCGTGCGGGATGGCCTCGCGCACCTTCTCGATGATCCCCAGGTAGCGCTCCTGGCGGTACGAGCGGCGCATCGCCTTGAGGACCGGGTCGGAGCCGGACTGGAGCGGCATGTGCAGCTGCGGCATCGCGTTCGGCGTCTCGGCCATGGCGGCGATGACGTCGTCGGTGAAGTCGCGCGGGTGCGGCGAGGTGAAGCGGACGCGCTCCAGGCCCTCGATGTTCCCGCAGGCGCGCAGCAGCTTGCTGAACGCCTCGCGGTCGCCGATGTCGGAGCCGTAGGCGTTGACGTTCTGCCCGAGCAGGGTGATCTCGCTGACGCCCTCGGCGACCAGGGCCTCGACCTCGGCGAGGATGTCGCCCGGGCGGCGGTCCTTCTCCTTGCCGCGCAGCGCGGGGACGATGCAGAAGGTGCAGGTGTTGTTGCAGCCGACGGAGATGGAGACCCAGGCCGCGTAGGCGCTCTCGCGCCGGGTGGGCAGCGTGGACGGGAACGCCTCCAGGGACTCGGCGATCTCGACCTGCGCCTCCTCCTGGACCCGGGCGCGCTCCAGGAGCACCGGGAGCTTGCCGATGTTGTGGGTGCCGAAGACGACGTCCACCCAGGGGGCCCGCTTCACGATGGTGTCGCGGTCCTTCTGCGCCAGGCAGCCGCCGACCGCGATCTGCATGCCGGGGCGGCTCGCCTTCCTGGGGGCGAGGTGGCCGAGGTTGCCGTACAGCTTGTTGTCGGCGTTCTCCCGTACGGCGCAGGTGTTGAAGACGACGACGTCCGCGTCGCCGTCGGCGCCCTCGGGGGCGCGGACGTAGCCCGCGTCCTCCAGCAGACCGGACAATCGCTCGGAGTCGTGGACGTTCATCTGGCACCCGTAGGTGCGTACTTCGTAGGTGCGCGTGCCGCCCACTGACTGGCTCCGGTCGATGCTGCTCATGGCCACAAGGGTAGGCGCTCGCGATGGTGGCGAAGGCCGCCGCATGTATTGACAGTGCACCGTCAGGTCGGTGTGATGCGTGAGAGCGCGAATGGGAGCGCTCCCACGCATACGCGCTGCATCCCTTCTTCCATACTGGAGGCACACTGTGCTCACCCGAGTCCCGCGATTACTGCGCCGGCCCTGGACCGCGGCCGTCGCCGCCGTCGCGCTGGCGGTGTCGGTCCTGGTGGCGATGCCCGCGAGCGGTGCGTCGGCGGCCGCGTGCCGCGTCGACTACACCGTCGACGCGTGGGCGGGCGGCTATACCGCCCAGGTGAGGATCACCAACCTCGGTCCCGCGGTGACCGACTGGCGTCTGACCTGGAGCTACCCCGGCGATCAGCAGGTGACGTCGGCGTGGAACGCGACCGTCACCCAGAGCGGCGCGTCCGTCGTCGCCGTCGACGCCGGCTGGAACGGCACGCTGGCCACGGGCGGCACCGCCGAGTTCGGGCTGCAGGGGACCTGGCGGTCCGCGAGCCCGGCGCCGGAGGACTTCGCGCTCAACGGCCTCTCCTGCGGCGCGGACGGCGGCACACCGCCCACGACGCCGCCGACCACTCCTCCCGGGACGACTCCGCCGCCGTCCGCGGAGTGCGGTGACGCCGTGATCTGCTCGGGCTTCGAGGAGCAGGCCGGTCCCGAGCCGTCCGGCGACTGGCGGTTCACCGCGCCCGACTGCCAGGGCACGGGCGCGGTCGCCGTCGACTCGGCGGTGTCGCACGAGGGCGGCAAATCCCTCCGGGTGGACGGCCGCGCCGGCTACTGCAACCACGCCTTCGTCGCGCATGCCGCGGACCTGTCGGCGGTCGGCCCGGTGATGTACGTGCGCATGTGGGTACGGCACACCACCGCGCTGCCGGTCTCGCACGTCACCTTCGTGTCGATGCCGGACTCGGCCCAGGGTGGCCGGGCGCTGCGCGTGGGCGGCCAGAACGGCGCGCTGCAGTGGAACCGGGAGAGCGACGACGCCACCCTGCCCGCGCAGAGCCCGGCCGGGGTCGCGCTGAGCAGGCCGCTGCCGACGGACGGGTGGCAGTGCTTGCGGTTCGCGGTCGACACGTCCGCCGGCCACCTGGACACCTGGCTCGGCGAAGAGCAGGTCCCCGGTCTGCACGCCGACGGGGTGCCGACGCAAGACGTCGACCAGCAGTGGCTCGCCAACGGTACGGCGCCCCGGCCGACCGCGCTGCGACTGGGCTGGGAGAGCTACGCGACGGGCGACGACACGGTCTGGTTCGACGACGTGGCCGTGGGCTCCGCGCCGATCGGCTGCTGACCACCGACGCACCGGCACCGGGCGCGGACCCGCCCGGACCGTCGTCCCCACCCGCTTTCCGCTGCCCGCCCGGCACGCCCCGACCTCCGCCGCCAGAGCCCCGGCGGGCGGGCGCGGCGGCTGCGGGGTCGGCCGGGGAGCGCAGGCCGGGCCGCTGTGCGAGCGCCGCGGGCCCGGCCCTGCGGTGCTCGGCCAAGCGGCCGGGCGCCGGGCCGGTTTCGCGGTCTCGGACGCGCGAGCGGGCAGCCGCCCCGGCAACGCCCGTGGGCTGCGTGCAGGCCTTGTGCGAGCCCACGCGTCGGCACCCGGC
Source organism: Streptomyces sp. NPDC093065 (assembly GCF_044754585.1). Classification (NCBI taxonomy): domain Bacteria; kingdom Bacillati; phylum Actinomycetota; class Actinomycetes; order Kitasatosporales; family Streptomycetaceae; genus Streptomyces; species Streptomyces sp. NPDC093065. The sequence continues at coordinate 100,401 of NZ_JBIVPJ010000021.1, forward strand.
GCGGATGCCGCAGCCGTGACGGTGTCCGGTTCCCACGAACCCGTCGCACCAGCCCGGCAGGTGTCGGCAGCTGTGCGGACTGCGCGACTCACGCGCAGTCCGGACCGGGCCCCGTCGCTCAAGCTCGACGAGAAGCGCGGCTCACGGCTCGATCAGCCCCGCGCGGATCGCGTACCGGGTGAGTTCCAGACGGTCGCGCACGCCCAGTTTCTGCAGGAGGTTCGCGCGGTGGCGTTCGACGGTCTTGGCGCTGATGAACAGCAGCTCGCCGATCTCCTTGGACGTGTGGCCCTCGGCGACGAGCTTGAGGATCTCCTCCTCGCGTTCCGTGATGGGCCGCTCGGGCAGGCCCTCACCGCCCTGTACGCGCTCCAGGTAGGAACGGACGAGGGCCCGCTCGGCGCCGGGGTAGATGAACGGCTCGTCGCGCACGGCGGCCCGGCACGCCTCGACCAGGTCGCGGTCGGCGACGGACTTGAGGACGTATCCGCAGGCGCCCGCCTTGAGGGCCTCGAAGAAGTACTGCTCGTTGTCGTACATGGTCAGGATCAGGATGCGCAGCTCGGGCAGGCGGCGGGAGAGTTCACGGGCCGCCTGGAGGCCCGTCATGCGGGGCATCGCGACGTCCAGGACGGCCAGGTCGACCTCGGTGGCCCGCGCGGCCGCGACCGCTTCGGCACCGTCACCGGCCTCGGCGACCACCGTCAGATCGGGTTCGCCGTCCAGGATGAGGCGGACTCCGCGGCGTACGAGGGTGTGGTCGTCGGCGAGCAGGACGCGGATCGGGGGCCGTGCGGACATCAGGGGCGGTCTCCGGTTCTGTCTGCGGTTCGGTCACCCGGTGGCGCGGGGACGCGCAGGCGTACGTCGGTGCCCCCTCCGGGGGCGGCTGCGAAGTGGATCTCGGCTCCTATCAGCAGGGCCCGCTCCCGCATCCCGCGGATGCCGGCACCCTCGGCGGCCGTGCCGAGGCCGGTGCCGTTGTCGCGGACGAGCAGTTCGACGCCGCCGCCCTCGGGCGGCGGCAGCGGGCGCAGGGTGAGGCGGGCGCGGTCGGCGTCGGCGTGGCGGGCGGTGTTGGTCAGGCCCTCCTGGGCGACCCGGTAGAGCACGAGTTCGGCCTCCGGGGCGAGCGGGGGCAGGTCGCCGGGAATGTGGTGCTGGACGGTCAGCCCGTGGTGGGTGAACTCGGCGGCGAGCGAACGCAGGGCGCTGGTGAGACCGAGTTCCTCCAGTACGCCCGGGCGCAGCCGGCGGGCGATGCGGCGGATCTCGTCGAGCCCGGCCCGGGTGGCCTCCTGCGCCAGGCTCACCTCCTCGCGCAACTCCCCGGGGACACGGTCGGCGACCCGCTTGAGCTGGAGGAGGACGGCGGTCAGGGTCTGGCCCACCTCGTCGTGGAGCTCGCGGGCGATGCGGTGGCGTTCGCGCTCCTGGGCCTGCAGCGCGCGGCCCGCACCGGCGGCACGCTCGGCCTGGAGCCGGTCCAGCATCGTGTTGTACGTGGCGATCAGCTGCGCCGCCTCGGCCGGGCCGGAGACCTCGGGACGTGTGCCGGGCACCAGCAGGTCGGCGGTGGACATGGCCCGGCCCAGCCGGTGCAGCGGGGTGAGGCCGATACGCAGGACGACCGCGTTGCCGGCCAGCAGCGCCGCGAGGCCGGCCAGCAGGATGAGGGCCTCCCCGGCCAGCACGGGCGTCGACACGGTGACCGGTCCCAGCAGCAGGGCGGTGGCTACGACAAGGCCGGCGGCGTTGAGCAGGAAGATCCGCCAGAACAGCGACACGTTCTTACTTCCGCTCCTCCCGGCCTTCGCGCACGACACCCCCACATCCAGCCTCGCCGACCGCGACCGGCTCCGTATATCCGTCACGACACCCATATCGCCACCGTACGTGCGGATGGCAGCATGGCGAGGTCGCGAGCACGTCACCCACGTGCGGGAACGCGGCGCGAGACGCAGGACGAATGAGGGGAAAGCACGTGTCAGCTCCACGCCTGAGGGCGACGCCGCTCCCGGGTATCGGGGTCCAGTACGACCTGGTGACCCGCGAGCACCGCCACCTGTCGGTGGTGGCCCACCGCGACGGCGCCCGCACGGTGAACGTGTACCGGACCGACGACCCCGATTCCTGCGCCCACTCACTGCGGCTGACGGGGCCCGAGGCGGGTGCGCTGATAGACGCGCTGAAGCCTTCGCACCACAGCGCGAGCCTGCTCTACACCACCGATCTGGGGCTGGTCGCCGAACGGATCGAGGTGGCCGCCGCCTCCCGGTGGAACGGGCGGCTGCTCGGCGACACCCGGATGCGGACCGACACCGGGGCCTCGATCGTGGCGGTTCTGCGGCGGGCCGAGGCGATTCCCTCGCCGGCGCCGGACTTCCGGCTCGTGGGTGGTGACACCTTGATCGTCATCGGCACCCGTGAGGGCGTCGACGCCGCCGCGGCGATCCTCGGGCAGGAGTGAGCGCGTGCACTCCGCGGTACTCCTGATCGAGTTCGGTTCCATCATCCTGGGGCTCGGGCTGCTCGGCCGGTTCGCCGGCCGCTACCGCCTCTCCCCCATCCCGCTGTACCTGCTGGCCGGCCTGGCCTTCGGCGAGGGCGGCCTGCTCCCGCTCGGCGCGAGCGAGGAGTTCGTCGCGACCGGCGCCGAGATCGGTGTCATCCTCCTGCTGCTGATGCTGGGCCTGGAGTACACGGCCAGCGACCTGGTCACCAACCTCAAGTCCCACTATCCGGCGGGTCTCGTCGACTGCGCGTTCAACGCCGTGCCGGGCGCGGTGGCCGCGCTGCTGATGGGCTGGGGCCCGGTCGCCGCCGTCGTCCTCGCCGGCGTGACGTGGATCTCGTCGTCCGGTGTGATCGCCAAGGTCCTCGGAGACCTGGGGCGGGTCGGCAACCGCGAGACGCCGGTGATCCTCAGCGTGCTGGTCCTCGAGGACCTGGCGATGGCGGTGTACCTGCCGATCGTCACGGCCCTGGTGGCCGGCGCCGGTCTGATGACGGGCAGCATCACACTGGCGATCGCGCTGGCCGCGGCGGGCCTCGTGCTCTTCGTCGCGGTGCGCTACGGGCGCCTCATATCCCGCTTCGTCTCCAGCGACGACCCCGAGAAGCTGCTCCTGGTGGTGCTGGGCCTGACGATCCTCGTCGCCGGTGTCGCGCAGCAGCTCCAGGTGTCGGCCGCGGTGGGCGCCTTCCTGGTGGGCATCGCGCTGTCCGGGGAGGTCGCGGAGGGTGCGCACACGCTGCTGAGCCCGCTGCGGGACCTGTTCGCGGCGGTCTTCTTCGTCTTCTTCGGGCTGCACACGGATCCGGCCAGCATTCCGCCGGTCCTGCTGCCCGCCCTGGCGCTGGCGCTGCTGACCGCCTTGACGAAGATCGCCACCGGGTACATCGCGGCGCGGCGGGCCGGGATCTCCGTCAAGGGCCGCTGGCGGGCGGGCGGCGCGCTGGTGGCACGCGGCGAGTTCTCCATCGTCATCGCGGGTCTCGCGGTCTCGGCCGGCATCGAGCCGTCCCTGGGCCCGCTGGCCACGGCGTACGTCCTCATCCTGGTCGTCCTCGGCCCCCTCACCGCGCGCTTCACCGAGCCGCTGGCGATGCGCCTCTTCCGGCACCGCTACAACCCCGACCGCCCCGCCGGCCCCACGGAGGGGACGCCCCGGGCGACGGAGGCGGAGGCCGGGGCGGAGGCCTCGGTGGGCGACTGACGTCTGCGCGGCCCCGGCCCGCGGCGCCCCCGCTCGCAGCTACCCCGGCACGACCCCGGCACACAGGTGCCGGGGTCGTCGTACGGGGGCCCTCGGCACGCGACCGGACCCGACCCGATCGACGGACGGGACGGCAGGCGGGACGGCAGGCGGGGCGGCGGCCTCACGTCCCGTTCCCGGACGCCGATCCGCGTCCGCACCCCGGTGCCGTCTCGCCGCCGTGTGAGCCCGGCCCTGGTCAGTGCGGGTGCCGGCTGGCAGGATCGCCCCCATGTCCACGCTGCTCTCCCGTATCGGCAGGCGCCGGGCCGTGCAGGGCGCGGTCGCGGGTGCCGTCGTGCTCGGGCTGCTGCTCTGGTGGCTGCTGCCGCTGGGCGAGAAACCACCGAGCGGGACGATCACGTTCAGCACGGGCACCCGCGCGGGCGTCTACCAGAAGTACGGCGAGCTGCTGCGCACCGAGCTGCGCAAGGACATGCCGGGCCTGGACGTACGGCTGATGACGAGCGCGGGCTCGCAGGAGAACGTCGAGCGGGTGGCGACCGGCGAGGCCGACTTCACGATCGCGGCGGCGGACGCGGTCGAGACGTACAAGCTGGCCGGCGGCCCGGGCGCCGATGAGCTGCGCGGGGTCACCCGGCTCTACGACGACTACGTGCAGCTGGTCGTGCCGAACGACTCGGGCATCCAGTCGGTGGCCGACCTGCGTGGCAAGCGGGTGGCCATCGGGCTGCCCGACTCGGGGGTACGGCTGATCGCCACCCGGCTGCTGAAGGCCGTGGGCATCGATCCGGAGACGGACATCACACCCCGTGCGGACGGCATCGACACCGGCCCGGGGCGGCTGGGTGACGAACTGGACGCGTTCTTCTGGTCGGGAGGGGTGCCGACGGACGGTCTCAAGCAGATCGCGGAGAACTCCGCCTTCCGGTTCGTCCCGATCGGCGACGACCTGATCACCAAGCTGCACCAGTCGGGCGGCGCGACCCGCTACTACCGCACCACCAACATGCCGGAGTCGGCCTACCCCACCGTGCAGAACGGTGCCGTGGTGCCCACCATGGCGGTGTCCAACCTGCTGGTGACCCGTGCCGACGTCGATCCGCGGCTCACCGAGTGGCTGACCCGGACCGTGCTCGACAGCCGCGACGGCATCGGGGCGCACGTGCACTCCGCGCAGCTGGTGGACCTGCGCACCGCGATCTACACAGACCCGCTGGAACTGCACGAGGGCGCCCGGCGCTACTACCGGTCGGTCAAGCCCTAGGGCCGCGGCTCCGCGGGCGCCGTGCCCGTCCTGGGCACCCTGACCGTGACCTCCAGGCCGTGCGGGTCGTGGTGGCCGAAGGAGAGCGAGCCGTCGCCCGCCGCGAGCAGCGCCCGGCAGATGGACAGGCCCAGACCCGAGCCGTTGATGTTCTGGTGACGCCCGCTGCGCCAGAAACGGTCCCCCACGCGCGCGAGCTCCTCGTCGGTGAGCCCGGGACCGTTGTCGGTGACGACGACGGTGGCGGTGTCCCCGGTGGAGGCGACCTCGACCCGCACGGTCTCGTCGGGGGGCGTGAACTTCACCGCGTTGTCGATGACCGCGTCCAGGGCGCTGGACAGGGTCACCGGGTCGGCCCAGCCCGTGGTCGGCGGGCAGTCCCCGACCAGCCGTACGCCCTTGGCCTCGGCCGTCGGCGCCCAGGCCGCCACGCGCTCGGCGGTCAGCGCGCCGATGTCGGTGACCTTGAGGTCGGTCTGGCTGTGTTCGGCCAGCGCGAGGTCGAGCAGGTCGTCCAGGACCCGGGCCAGACGCTTGCCCTCGGTCTGGACGGAGGCGATCTCCTCGTTGCCCTCGGGCAGCTCGAGGGCGAGCAGCTCGATGCGGAGCAGGAGGGCGGCGAGCGGGTTGCGCAGCTGGTGCGAGGCGTCGGCGACGAAGGCGCGCTGCTGCTCCAGCACGTCCTCCACGTGGTCGGCCATCTCGTTGAAGGACCCGGCCAGGCGTCTGAGCTCGGGCGGCCCCCCGGCCGGCGCGACCCGGGACTTGAGCCGGCCGGTGGCGATGTCGTGGGTGGTGGCGTCGAGCACCCGCACGGGCCTGAGCACCCAGCCGGTCAGCCGCAGCGCGGCGCCGACGGCGAGCAGCATCGCGGCGACCTCCCCGGCGCCGATGACCAGCCAGCCGCGCAGGGTGCTCGCGCGCATCGAGTCGGTCGGCGACTCGGTGACCACGACCGCGACCACGTCGCCGTCCCGGATGACCGGCGAGGCGACCACGAGCCGCCCGTCCTGCCAGGGCCACACCTGCTCGGGGTCGTGGCTGCGGCGGCTGAGCAGCGCCTCGTCGAAGGAGTCGCGGACCTCACCGGTCTGGGGCAGGAACCACGTCGTGGGGGCGTTGGCCATCGGGATGTGGTTGCGGTAGAAGACGCCCGCATTGATGCCGTAGACCTCGTAGTAGCTGGTCAGCTCGGTCTGCAGGGTCTCCAGGCGCTCGTCCGTACTCGTCCGGCGTGAGCCGCCGGAACCGTCCTGGGTGACGAACTGGGCGAGCGCGGCGAAGCGTGCCGTGTCGTCGATGCGGTCGATGACGACCTTCTGCTGCTCCGCGCGCGCGACGCTGACGCCGAGCGGCACACCGAGCGCGAGCAGCACGGCAGCCATCAGGACGATGAGCAGCGGGAGCAGGCGTGTGCTCACCCGGCCCCTTGGGCGGTGGGGGCGACGAGGCGGTAGCCGACGCCGCGGACGGTCTCGATCAGTGCGGGCATGTGCAGCTTGGAGCGCAGGGAGGCGACGTGGACCTCCAGGGTGCGGCCGGTCCCCTCCCAGCTGGTGCGCCAGACCTCGCTGATGATCTGCTCGCGGCGGAAGACCACACCGGGGCGCTGGGCGAGCAGGGCGAGCAGATCGAACTCCTTGCGGGTGAGTTGGACAACCGAACCGTTCACGCTCACCTGGCGTGTCGGCAGTTCGATGCGCACGGGGCCGAGGCGCACGACGGTCTCGGTGCTCCCGGTGGCGTCCTCGTGGGCGGTGCGCCGGCTGACGGCGTGGATCCGGGCGAGCAGTTCCCCGGTGTCGTACGGCTTGACCACGTAGTCGTCGGCGCCGAGGTTGAGGCCGTGGATGCGGGAGCGGACGTCGGAGCGCGCGGTGACCATGATGACCGGGGTGCCGGTGCGCTTGCGGATCTTGCCGCAGACCTCGTAGCCGTCCTGGTCGGGCAGGCCCAGGTCGAGCAGGACGACGCCGAAGCCGTCGACCTCGGGGACGAGCGCCTGGAGCGCCTCTTCGCCGCTGCGCGCGTGGGTGACGTCGAAGCCGTGCCGTGCCAGGATCGCGGACAGGGCGGCGGCCACGTGATTGTCGTCCTCTACGAGCAGCAGTCTCATCTGGGCTCCCTTCGGTTCATCGGCCGTACGCTCGGGGCGGGTAGGAATCGGGACGGGTGACAGGACCCTCACGCGCGCGTGCGTCCTGTGCAGTGACGCCGATGCAGGGGGACGGCGTCAAGAGGCTTCCGGTTGCGGCCGCTCGAAGTTATCCGGCCGATATGCGCCCAGCTCACAAGTGCTGCGACTCGTGTCCGATTGCTATCGGATCGTGATGCTCAGATCTCGCTCAGATGTAGAGACGTGACGTGGCCCGGGTCACTACTGTCCTGCGAAACCCAGGAGGACGGAGCCCGAGAGCGATGACCGAAGTATCGGTGGCCAAGGAAGACAAGGCTGCGACCGGCGAACTGGTCGTCCTGAACAGTGTCAACAAGCACTTCGGCGCGTTGCACGTGCTCCAGGACATCGACCTGACGATTCACCGCGGCGAGGTCGTCGTGGTCATCGGACCCTCGGGGTCCGGCAAGTCCACTCTGTGCCGCACCGTCAACCGTCTGGAGACCATCGACGACGGTTCGATCACGATCGACGGCAAGCCGCTGCCCGCCGAGGGCAAGGAGCTGGCCAGGCTGCGCGCCGACGTCGGCATGGTCTTCCAGTCCTTCAACCTCTTCGCGCACAAGACGGTGCTCGAGAACGTGACCCTGGGCCAGGTCAAGGTCCGCAAGGTCGACGCCAAGAAGGCCGAGGAGAAGGCCCGCGCCCTGCTCGACCGGGTCGGCGTGGGCGCCCAGGCCGACAAGTACCCCGCGCAGCTCTCCGGCGGTCAGCAGCAGCGTGTCGCCATCGCGCGTGCGCTGGCCATGGACCCGAAGGTCATGCTCTTCGACGAGCCGACGTCGGCCCTCGACCCCGAGATGATCAACGAGGTGCTCGAGGTCATGAAGCAGCTCGCCGAGGACGGCATGACCATGGTCGTGGTCACGCACGAAATGGGCTTCGCGCGCTCCGCCGCCAACCGCGTGGTGTTCATGGCGGACGGCCGCATCGTCGAAGAGGCCACGCCGGACCAGTTCTTCAGCAATCCGCGCAGCGACCGTGCCAAGGACTTCCTGTCGAAGATCCTGCACCACTGATTTCCCGAGGCGGCTTGGACGTCCCGCGTCGCCCACCGTGGCGGCGCGCCGTCGAAGGCCGCGTCTGATCGCCTGATCCTCTGATCGTCCGATCGCAGCTCGTTCTCAGCCAAAAGGATGTTCACCATGAAGCTTCGCAAGGTCTCCGCCGCCTCGGCCGCCGTGCTCGCCCTCGCCCTGACCGCCACCGCGTGCGGCGGCGACGACAAGGACAGCGGCTCCTCCGGCGGTGGCGACAAGAAGATCACCATCGGCATCAAGTTCGACCAGCCCGGTCTCGGCCAGAAGACCCCGGACGGCTACGCCGGCTTCGACGTGGACATCGCCACGTACGTCGCCAAGAAGCTCGGTTACACCGAGGACCAGATCGAGTGGAAGGAGTCGAAGAGCGCCGACCGCGAGACGATGCTGCAGCGCGGTGACGTCGACTTCATCGCCGCCACGTACTCGATCACCCCGCAGCGCCAGGAGAAGGTCGACTTCGCCGGCCCGTACCTGCTCGCCCACCAGGACGTGCTGATCCGTGCCGACGACGACAAGATCAAGTCGCCCGAGGATCTGAACGACGCGAAGCTCTGCTCGGTCACCGGCTCGACCTCCGCCCAGAACATCAAGGAGAAGCTGGCCCCCAAGGCCCAGCTGCAGCCGTACCCGACGTACTCGGCCTGCCTGCCCGGCCTGCAGAACGGTGCGATCGACGCCCTGACCACGGACGACTCGATCCTCGCCGGTTACGCCTCCCAGTCGCAGTTCAAGGGCAAGTTCAAGCTCGGCGGCTTCAAGCTGACGAACGAGAACTACGGCATCGGCGTCAAGAAGGGCAGCGACCTCAAGGACAAGATCAACAAGGCCCTTGAGGACATGGTCGCGGACAAGTCCTGGGACAAGGCCGTCAAGGACAACTTCGGTCCGGCCAACTACCAGAACGAGCCGGCGCCGAAGATCGGCGACATCAAGAGCTGAGGCCGGGCCTGACGGGGTGCGCCGCCGCACGGCAGGGGCGGCGCACCGGGGCGGGCATCCCTACACGCGGAAGCGCGGGAGATCGTGTTCGACTTTCTTCAGGATTACGACCTGGCAGGTGCCGTCTGGACGACAGTGCAGCTCGCTGTGCTCTCGGCCGTCGGCTCCCTGATCTGGGGCACCTTGCTGGCCGCCATGCGGGTCGGCCCGGTTCCGTTGATGCGCGCTTTCGGAACCGCGTACGTGAACATCGTGCGGAACATCCCGCTGACCGTGATCATCCTGTTCGCGTCGCTGGGACTGAACCAGACGCTGGGCGTCACCCTCGGCGGAGGGAATGACTTCGAGACGATCAACTTCCGGCTCGCCGTCCTGGGCCTGATCCTCTACACGTCGTCGTTCGTGTGCGAGGCACTGCGCTCCGGAATCAACACGGTGCCGGTCGGTCAGGCGGAGGCTGCCCGGGCCCTCGGCCTAAGCTTCGGCCAGGTGCTCCGGACGGTGGTCCTGCCGCAGGCGTTCCGCTCGTCCGTGGTTCCGCTGGCGAACGTGCTGATCGCGCTGATCAAGAACACCACGGTCGCCGCCGCCATCGGTGTGGCGGAGACGGCGCTGCTGATGAAGGAGATGATCGAGAACGAGGCCCAACTGCTGCTCATCTCCGCGGTCATCGCTCTCGTGTTCGTGGTGTTGACCCTGCCGACCGGCCTGATCCTCGGCTGGGTGGGCAAGAAGGTGGCGGTGAAGCGATGAGCTCGGTCCTCTACGACGCCCAGGGCCCCCGTGCCAAGCGTCGCAACATCCTCTTCACGGTCGTCTTCCTGGCCGCCTTCGCCGCCCTGCTGTGGTGGGTGTTCGGCACCCTCAACGACAAGGGCCAGCTCGAGTGGGCTCTGTGGAAGCCGTTCTTCACAGGCACCGAGGCGTGGTCGACGTACATCTGGCCGGGTCTGCAGAACACCCTGAAGGCCGCGGTCCTCGCGGTGGTCATCGCGCTGCCGCTCGGCGCGGCGCTCGGTATCGCCCGGCTCTCCGACCACCGGTGGGTGCGGGTACCGGCCGGGGTCGTGGTCGAGTTCTTCCGGTCCATCCCCGTGCTGGTGCTGATGATCTTCGGTCTCGCGCTGTTCGCGGAGTACACGAACGTCAGCTCGGACGACCGCCCGCTCTACGCCGTCGTCACCGGCCTGGTGCTGTACAACGCCTCCGTCCTCGCCGAGATCGTCCGGTCCGGCATTCTCGCCCTCCCCAAGGGCCAGGCCGAGGGCGCGATGGCGGTCGGGCTGCGCAAGGGTCAGATCATGCGGCTGATCCTGCTGCCGCAGGCGGTCACGGCGATGCTGCCGGCCATCGTCAGCCAGCTCGTCGTGATCCTCAAGGACACCGCGCTCGGTGGCGCCATCCTCACCTTCCCCGAGCTGCTCGCCTCGGCCAACACGATGAGCGGCTACTACGGCGCCAACGTGATCGCCAGCTACACCGTGGTGGCCGTGATCTACATCGCGCTCAACTTCTCCCTCACCACCTTCGCGGGCTGGCTGGAGCGCCGGCTGCGCCGGGCGAAGAAGTCGACCGGTGCGGTGCTCAGCGCGGACGACGTGGAGACCGCCGACGCCGGAACCGTCGGCAAGGTCTGACACACCTGACGCACCTGACACACAGTCATCTCGTATGACCATCAGCGGAGGCCGTGGCATGATCGCCACGGCCTCCGTCGCTTGACGCAAGCTGCGGCAATAGGTTGCATACGTTCTGTGACCGTGCACCCTGCTCAAATGTCCTGTTCACCCACGTCCCCCGGGACACCGCCACGGGCAGGGGGCGCCGCACCGTGGACCCGGTGATCATCACCGGAGCGGGGCCCGTCGGGCTCACGCTCGCCCTGGCGCTGGCGCGGCAGGAGGTGCCCTGTGTGGTCCTCGACGAGGGACCGGGCAAGGACGAACCCCGCCCCGCGCGCACCGTCGTCCTGCGCGAGGAGGCCGTCGCGCTCGTCGAGCGGCTGACCGGCACACCGCTGACGGGGCTGGGTTCGCGTTGGGCCGGATGGCGGTCGATGCGGCGCAAGCAGGTGATGCGCGAGGTCGTGTTCGGCGACGCCGAACCGGCCCCTCTGCACATCGCCCAGCACGAGCTGGCCGGGGTCCTGCGCACGGCACTCGCCCGTGAACGGCTCGTCAAGGTCGCCGTGGACAGCCGCCTGGACGGCATCGAGCAGGAGAGGTCCGGCGTCACGGCCCACACCCGCGGCCCCGCCGGCACCTGGTGGCGCGGCAGTTACCTGGTCGGCTGCGACGGCCCCCGCTCCACCGTCCGCAAGCTGCAGGACATCCGCTTCCCCGGCCGTACGGCGGTGGAACGATACGCCGTCGCCGCGCTGCGCACCGAACTCCGCTGGTCCGACGAGGCGCTCCTCCACCGCGTGCCGCCGTGGCGGACGACCGGGCCGTCGGCCGGCGAGGTGGTCGGCCGCCCGCTGCCGGACGGCGTCTGGCGCCTGGACTGGCTGCTGCCGCCCGGCAAGGACCTGGTCACGCCGGAGCTCCTGGTGAACCGGGTCCGCGAGACCCTCACCGGGTGGGCCGACGGTACGACCCCGGCGTACGAACTGCTCGACACCGGTGTACACACCGTCCACCATCGTCTCGCCCGCCGCTGGCGGGTGGGCCGCGTGCTGCTCGCCGGGGACGCGGCGCACCTGCTGGGCGCGCTGGGCACACAGGGCCTCGAGGAGGGGTTGCTGGACGCCGACAACCTCGCCTGGAAACTGGCTCTGGCCTGGCACCACGGGCCTCGCGAGGCGCTGCTGGACAGCTATCAGAAGGAGCGGCGGGCGGCGGTCTCCGCACGGCTGCGCGCCGCCGACCAGCTGCTCCCCCTGCTCCGCGGCGGCAGCGGGCTGCGCTCCTACGTCCCCGGCTCGGCGCGCGGCAACGACGCGCTGCTGACGGACGGTCACCTCGGGCGCGGAACGCTGGGCGCGCTCGGGACGTACGCCGACTCGCCGCTGGCGCCCGAGCACCTCACCGGGGAGGTGTCCGTGGGCACACCGCCCGGGACGCCGGTCACCGACGTGCGGGTCACGGCGGAGGACGGCACCTTCGTACGGCTGCGCGACCGGCTCGGGCGCGGGGCGCTGCTGGTGGTGCTGATCGCGCCGGGTACGGGGGTGTGGGAGCGCAAGCACTGGGTGACGGCCGGGATCATGCCCCGGCTGGCGGCGGCGGTGACGGCGCTGCCTCACCACGCCGAGTTGCTGGTCGCCGAGAGCTATCCGGGTGCCGCCGCCCACACGGTGCTGCTGGTGCGGCCCGACGGCCATCTGGTCACGGCGCTGAACGGGGTGCGCCCGGCCGACCTCTACGCGGCCGCGGAGAGCGCGCTGGGCGGCGGAGCGACGGCGGGGGCGTCGACGGACGCCGAGGAGGGGGCGGGGGCGGGGGCAGCGGCCGGGTCGCGTTGAGCGGGCCGGCCCGCCGGCGCCCGGCCGCCGACGCCTCGTGGCCTTCGGCCACCGGGCGCACGGTCGCTGTCCGCATGGTGACGGCGAGTTGACCGGTTCGCACCGTCATGGTCTACTCCGGATCGTGACCGACACCTGTGTGCGCCTGTGGCGGAGGGTCCATATGGACCTCGTCCGCTATGCGGGCTGCGTGTGTCGTCCGTCCTGCTGACTTCGCATCCCCCTCTTCGCGCCGCCGCAGCTTCTGCCTGCCTGCCGCCGCGCGCTCCCTCGCGAACTCCCAGGACGGTACCCGTGTCCCTCCCCTCTCTTTCTCCTGCCTCCGCTGCCACGGCCGCACCGACGCAGGCCGAACTCCTCGACTTCGTACGGCGTGCGGCGGCCGACGCCGAGCTGATCGCCTCCCTGCCGCTCGACCCGGAGGGCCGCACCTGGGTGCGGCTGGCCGGCCCGGGCGGCAGCGAGGCCTGGCTGATCGGCTGGCCGCCCGGCACGGGCACCGGCTGGCACGACCACGCCGACTCCGTGGGCGCCTTCGTCACGGCCGCGGGCGAACTCAAGGAGAACGCGCTTGCCGCCCGCCTGCCCACCGACGGCTGGAAGACCCTGGAACTCAGCGACGGTGTGGACCGGGAACGCCGGCTGACCGCCGGCCAGGGGCGCGCCTTCGGCCGGCACCATGTGCACGAGGTCCTCAACGAGTCGTCCGACCGCCACGCGGTGTCCGTGCACGCCTACTACCCGCCCCTGCCCCAGATCCGGCGCTACAGCCGCAGCGGGCAGGCCCTGCGCCTGGAGCAGGTCGAGCGCCCGCAGGACTGGCAGTGAGCGGACCCACCGAGCCCGCGGGGCCGACGAGCCCCACTGGAATCGACGACCTGCTGGAGCGCGTGCGCGCCGGATACCGGCGGATCGCACCGGACGAGGCGTACGACGCCGCCGAGGCCGGCGCGGCCCTGCTCGTCGACATCCGGTACGCCGCTCTGCGCGAGCGGGACGGTGTGATTCCCGGCGCTCTGGTGGTCGAACGCAACGAACTGGAATGGCGTCTGGATCCACAGGGCAGCCACCGCCTGCCCGAGGCGACGGACCACGACGTGCGGGTGGTCGTGGTGTGCAACGAGGGCTACGCCTCCAGCCTGGCGGCGGAGTCCCTGCACCGTCTGGGCCTGCACCGGGCCACCGATCTCATCGGTGGTTTCCAGGCCTGGCGCGCCGCGGGCCTGCCGGTGGCCGCCGGTCCTCAGTAGTCGGCGGGGCAGTACAACGGTGCCGTGTCCGCGTTGCCCTTGGTCACCAGGCGGATCGGGGTGTGGTCGATCTTCTTCGTCTTCCTGTCGCGCAGCAGGGCGATGGTGTTGCGGACGGCCAGCTCACCGGTGTTACCGGCCGAGTTGGACACCGTCGCGGAGAAGCGTCCGTCCTTCAGCGCGGCCAGGGCTTCGTCGGTCCCGTTGACCGTCACGATCCTGACCCGGTCGGCTCCGGCCGCGTCGAAGGCCTCGCGGGCCGCGAAGGCCATCTGCTCGTTGGCGACGAAGGCGTAGTCCAGGCCGGGATGGGTGCGGGCCATGGCGGCGGCGATCTTTCCGGCCTTGCCTGCGTCGAACATGCCGGGTTCTTCGGCGACCACCTCGGCGTTGGCGGGCAGGGCCTCGGTGAAGCCGTCGGTGAGCAGGTCGGAGGCGGCACCCGGTGCCCCGGCGATCACGCCGACCTGCACGTCCCGGCCGGCCGCGTCGTCGGCGACCCAACGGGCGTCGAGCCGCCCGACGGCCTCCAGGTCGACCACCACGGCCCCCAGGATGTCGTCGGGGTCGGTGCTCACGGAGGTCAGGAAGACGGGGATGTCCGCGCTCTCGGCCTTCTCGATGTCGCGTTCCAGGGCGCCCGTGTCGACGGGCTGCAGGATGATCGCGTCGACCCCGCGCGCGATCATCTCCTCGATGTTGCTCAGCTCGGTCGCGGCGTTCTGCCGGGAGTTGGCGGTGACCAGCCTGGCGAAGTTGTTCTTGGCGGCGATCTCCACGGACCGCTGGAGACAGGTGTGGAACGGGCTGTCGCCGCCGTTGACGAATCCGAGGGTGAGCGGCCCGTCGTCCGCGGAACCGGAGCCGGCCGTTTGGAGGCCGCAGCCGCTCAGCAGCAGGCCGGTACCGAGGAGCAGGACAGGGACGGCTCTTCGACGGCGCACGGGCGTGGGCATGGCGGGGCCGCCTTTCCGGGGCGTGCTTGAGGAGTGTCCGCGCGGGTCGGTCGCCGCCGGTCCTCCGGCGACGGTGTGCGCGTGCGGTGACCGCGGCTCTTGCGGCCACGCGACGGCGCAGACGGTACCGCCGCGCGGAGGGTGTTCACCCTTCCGGGACCGCAAGGTAAGCCTGCGCGCTCCTCGCCCTGCCCGGCCTGCCCGCCCACGGCTTGCCTGCCCCGGAGCGCCACGGGCCGGACGCCGGCTCAGAACCCCTCGTCGCCGAGGAACTCCGTGTCCTCGCCCTCCTCCTCCAACGCCTGGCGGACCACGCGCAGGGCCATGCCCTCGGGGTAGCCCTTGCGGGCCAGCATGCCCGCGAGGCGGCGCAGTCTCTTGTCGCGGTCGAGGCCCCGGGTGGTGCGCAGCTTGCGGTCGACCAGGTCGCGCGCGGTCTCCTCCTCCTGCTCGGAGTCCAGTCGGGACACCGCCGCGTCGATGAGCGGGGCGTCGACGCCCTTGGTCCGCAGCTCTCTGGCGAGGGCCCGTCTGGCCAGCCCGCGGCCGTGGTGCCGGGACTCCACCCAGGCCTCCGCGAAGGCGCTGTCGTTGATCAGGCCGACCTCCTCGAACCTGGACAGCACCTCCTCCGCGGCCTCGTCGGGGATCTCCCGCTTGCGCAGGGCGTCGGCCAGCTGTCTGCGGGTGCGCGGGGTCCCGGTGAGCAGACGCAGGCAGATCGCCCGTGCCTGCTCGACCGGGTCCCGCGGAGGCTCCCCCTTCTCGGCCCTCGACGAGGAAGTGGCACCTCCGTCCTCGGCTGGCGGCTGGGCGCGCTCGCGCCGCCGGCGGCCTCGCCCGCCGCCCCCGCCGCGGCCCCGTCCGCCCTTGCGGCGCGCCTCGCCGTCACCGTGGCGTGCCTCGTCGTACTCACGGGAGTCCGCGGCGAAGAGGTCCGTCTCGTACGGGGCCGCAGCCGCCCCGTACGTGCCGTCGCCCGGCCCGGCGGAACCGTCGGTGTACTCGGCCCAGTCGGTTCGTCGGGTCACGGGTCAGCTCTTGGCTGCCGCGGCCTTGGACTTGGTGGCCTTGGCGGTCGTGGGCGCGGGCACCGCAGGGGCGGCATCGGCCGTGGCGGCGGAGGCGGCGTCCGCGCCGGACTCGGTGGCCGGCTCCTCGGGACGCACGCCGACGCCCAGCTTCTCCTTGATCTTCTTCTCGATCTCGTTGGCCAGGTCGGGGTTGTCCTTCAGGAAGTTGCGCGCGTTCTCCTTGCCCTGGCCGAGCTGGTCGCCCTCGTACGTGTACCAGGCGCCGGCCTTGCGGACGAAGCCGTGCTCCACGCCCATGTCGATCAGACCGCCCTCGCGGCTGATGCCCTGGCCGTAGAGGATGTCGAACTCGGCCTGCTTGAAGGGCGGCGCGACCTTGTTCTTGACGACCTTGCAGCGGGTGCGGTTGCCGACCGCCTCCGTGCCGTCCTTCAGCGTCTCGATGCGGCGGATGTCGATGCGCACGGAGGCGTAGAACTTCAGCGCCCGGCCACCGGTCGTGGTCTCCGGGGAGCCGAACATCACGCCGATCTTCTCGCGGAGCTGGTTGATGAAGATCGCGGTGGTCTTGGACTGGTTGAGCGCGCTGGTGATCTTCCGCAGGGCCTGGCTCATCAGCCGGGCCTGCAGACCGACGTGGCTGTCGCCCATCTCGCCCTCGATCTCCGCGCGCGGGACGAGCGCGGCGACGGAGTCGATGACGATGAGGTCGAGGGCGCCGGAGCGGACCAGCATGTCCACGATCTCCAGAGCCTGCTCGCCGTTGTCCGGCTGGGAGAGGATCAGGTTGTCGATGTCGACGCCGAGCTTCTTGGCGTACTCGGGGTCGAGGGCGTGCTCGGCGTCCACGAACGCGACCTGGCCGCCGGCCTTCTGCGCGTTCGCCACCGCGTGCAGGGTCAGGGTCGTCTTGCCGGAGGACTCGGGGCCGTAGACCTCCACGACACGGCCGCGCGGGAGGCCGCCGACGCCGAGGGCCACGTCGAGCGCGGTCGACCCGGTGGGGATGACCTCGATGGGCTCGTTCGGCCGCTCGCCCATGCGCATGACCGCGCCCTTGCCGAACTGCCGTTCAATCTGTGCGAGCGCGGCGTCCAGGGCCTTCTCGCGGTCGGTGCCTGCCATGGGTTCCACCCGGTTTGCTTGATTCGATCGCTTCACGTCAAAGACGCTAATGCCTGCCACTGACAATGGGCCTCGACACGGGTCCGGCCTGTGGATAACTCGGGTGCATCTCCACCCGAACCCACTTGAATCACCCGCCACGAGCCCTGCCGGAGCCTCCATGAGAATGGATGTTCGATTTTCGTGTCAAGCGCACCACGCGGCACTTCCGAGCGTACGTCTCCCGGCCCGGTGGGCCCGGAGGTTGGACGCGGGGTGAGCCGGAAGAAGGGCGCCGGGGCCGGGACCGGCATCGGTCTCGACGCCGAACCGGCGGTCACCGCACCGAGACCCCGCACCGAGTCCGAGGACCGCGGCCTGCGGGACATCGACGCCAAGCCGCAGGAGCCGCAGGGCTGCCCCTGCTCCCGCAGGCGTACGACAGGAGCCTCCGGCCGGACGACGACGGGGCGGGCCGCCCGTTGGCAGGCTCCTCCCATGCAGAACGCGAGGACCGCCCCGATCGCCCACCGGACCGGATCCACCCCGTCCACGGGCGCCGCTCCCTCCCAGCCCTCCTCCCCCGTACCGCGCCTGTGCCACGCGACCGGCCTCCTGCTGGTCCTCTCCGGTCTCGCGCACCTGGTGGTGTTCGCGGTGGACGGCGGCCCCTGGGACGGGCCGGTGTCCTGGCGGAAACCGGTGACGTTCGGGCTGTCCTTCGGGGTGACGCTGATCGCGGTCACCTGGGTCACCTCGTACCTGGGCGTGCGTCCGCGGCTGCGCTCCGCGCTGCTCGCGGTGTTCGCGGCCGACTGCCTCGTGGAGGTGGGCGGGATCACCCTCCAGGCATGGCGCGGGGTGCCCTCGCATCTCAACATGGAGACCTCGTTCGACACCGCCGTGTCCATGACGCTCGCGGTGGGCGGCGGCGTCCTGGTCGTGCTGCTCTCCGTGTTCGCACTCGCCGGGTTCCTCCGTCGACCCACGGGACCCGCGGGAATGGCCCTGGCGGTGCGCTCGGGGTTCGCGGTGCTGCTCGTCGGGCTCGCCTCGGGCGCCGCGATGATCGCGCGCGGTGTGGTGCTCACCCGCACCGGTCACCAGGAGGCCGCCTACCACTCCACGGCGTGGCTGAAGCCACTGCACGGCGTGTCCCTGCACGCGGTGCTGGTCCTGCCGCTCCTGGCCCGCTTGCTCGCCTACACACCGTGGAGCGAGGCGGTACGGCGGCGGGTCGTGACCGCAGCGGTGTGCTGCTACGCGGCTGCCGTGGCCGGCGCCGGCGTGTGGGCCGGTCTGACGTACTGACGCGGCATCCCCCGAGAAGGCCCGCCGCCCTCACGAGGATTCGCCGTCCCCGTCCCCTTCCGGCCCCTCCGCCCCCGGGTGTCCCTGCTCCGGTCGCCGGACCCACAGCGTGCGCAGCCGCGTGGACCCCCCGGGCGCCACCCTGCGGACCCGGCGCCCGTGCACGCGCGGATCGTCCGTGACGTCGTAGCGCTTGACGTACGCCCCGAGGAACGCCTGCAGCGTGGCGACCGCCGGGATGGCGATCAGCGCGCCGACGGCACCGAGCAGGGCGGTGCCCGCGATGACGGAGCCGAAGGCGACCGCGGGGTGGATGTCCACGGTCTTGGCCGTCAGCTTGGGCTGCAGCATGTAGTTCTCGAACTGCTGGTAGATCACCACGAAGACCAGCACCCACAGCGCGTACCAGGGGTTGACGGTGAACGCGATCAGCATGGGCAGGGCGCCCGCGAGATAGGTGCCGATGGTCGGGATGAACTGCGACACCAGGCCCACCCAGACGGCGAGCGCGGGGGCGTAGGGCACCTCGAGGATCTCCAGGAGGATGTAGTGCGCGATGCCGGAGATCAGCGCCATCAGCCCGCGTGAGTACAGGTAGCCGCCGGTCTTGTCCACGGCGATCTCCCACGCGCGCAGGACCTCGGCCTGGCGGGCGGGCGGCAGGACGGAGCAGAGCCCGCGCCGCAGCCGGGGGCCGTCGGCGGCGAAGTAGAACGAGAACAGCACGACCGTCAGCAACTGGAAGAGACCGCCGAGGACCTGGGCCGACACGTCCAGGACGCCCGTCGCGCTGTTCTGCACGTAGTTGCGCAGCCAGTCGGAGCGGAGCAGGCCCTCCTGGATGTCGACCCGTCTCAG
The DNA here is from genome assembly GCF_044754585.1 of Streptomyces sp. NPDC093065. Taxonomy (NCBI): domain Bacteria; kingdom Bacillati; phylum Actinomycetota; class Actinomycetes; order Kitasatosporales; family Streptomycetaceae; genus Streptomyces; species Streptomyces sp. NPDC093065. The sequence continues at coordinate 119,521 of NZ_JBIVPJ010000021.1, forward strand.
CTCGGTGTGGAAGTGGCCGTTGACCCAGTTGATGACGGAGTCGAGGTAGTCCGGGAACTCCTCGACCATCTTGACGATCTGGCCGGCGAGCATGGAGCCGAGCAGGGTGACGAACCCCGCGGCGGCGATCAGCACGGCGAGGAAGACGAGGAAGGTGGCGAACCCGCGGCGCAGGCCGCGCGCGGCCATCCAGCTCACCGCGGGTTCGATGGCCAAGGCCAGGAAGAACGCGATGAGGACGTTGACCAGCAGCCCGGTGAGCTGGTGGAAGGCCCAGCTGCCCAGCTGGAAGGCGGCGATCAGCGCGAGGGCCAGCACCATGGCACGCGGCAGCCAGCGCGGCATGCGGGCACCCGGGCCGGCGCCGGCGGAGACGCCGTCGGCCGGGGGCCCGGTGGGCGGCGTGGGGCCGGCCGGGGATGCGTGCCGGGCCGCCTGCCCGGTCTCGTCAGTGGATGGCACGGAGCAAGTCTCGCCCACACCACCGACAGGCAGACCCCGCCGGGTGATCTTCGTGAACTTTCACCGCTTCTCCCGCGGCACGTTCATGACGGTGCACACCACCCGCCACACGTCCTTGGCGTCCCAGCCGGCGTCCAGCGCCTCGTGCACCGTACGTCCGCCCAGCTCCGCCATCACGTGATCGCGCGCGAAGGTGTCGGCGTACCCCGGACCGAAGTGGTCCGTCATCCGCTCCCAGAAGACCGTCAACCGCATGCCCCCAGTATCCCGCCCCTGGGAGTGGGCCTTGGGCCGGGACCACTTGAGGGAACCGCTTTTCGGCCTACGGTCTGTCCCATGGCCGAAACCGGAGCGTCCCCACTCCCCGCGATCCCGCCGCCCACGTCCCCCCGTGCCCCGGATCCGCGCTCACCGCTCGCGCGCGCGGAGCACCTCGTGTGGCTCACCGCGCGCGTACTGGAACGGCGGCTGTTCGCGTACCACTTCCGCGGCGGCGACCCCGGCCCGGTGGAGACCGCGCTGGAGGCCTACCGCAACGAGGACGGCGGGTACGGGCACGCGCTGGAGCCCGATGTGCGCGGTCCTGCCAGTCAGCCGCTGCACACCGCGCGCGCCCTGCGCGTCCTGGACGCCGTGGGCCGCTGCGGCGGGCAGCGCGTCGAGCGGGTGTGCCGCTATCTGACCTCCGTGTCCACCCCGGAGGGTGCCCTGCCCCTGATCCGCGCGGGCGGGCAGTCCCGTCCGGCCGCGCCCTTCGTGCCGGTCGCGGCCGGCCCTTCCGGCGAGCTGCTCGCCACCGGCCCGGTGGTCGGTCTGCTGCACCGCAACGAGGTCTGGCACGCCTGGCTGTTCCGCGCCACCTACTTCTGCTGGCAGGCGGCCGAGTCACTGGAGCCGTCGCACCCGTACGAGGTCCAGGCCGCCGTGGCCTTCCTGGACACCGCTCCGGACCGTCCGCGCGCGCAGGCCGCGGCCGACCGGCTGGGCCGCCTGGTGCGCGAGCGACGCCTGGCCGTGCTGGACCCGGACGATTCCGGCGCGTACCCGGTCTCCCCCGGCTGTGCACCAGACGAGCACCGTTTCCCGCACGACTACGCGAGGGATCCGCGTTCGCTCGCGCGCGCGTGGTTCACGGACGACGAGGTGGCCCGCTCCCTGGACTTCCTCGCGGCGGAGCAGGAGGGCGACGGCGGCTGGCCCGTCCGCCGGCCCCGTTGGGCGCTCGCCCCGGCGCTGGAGGCCCGCGCCCGGACGACGATCGAGGCCCTGCGCACGCTCAGGGCGTACGGCCGTCCCCTCGGCTGACCTGCCGGCCTCCGGGCGCTCAGCCGCCCATGGCCCGCACGCCTGCGGTGACCACCACGGCGGCCGCGACGACGAGCAGGAACGGCGCGCGCAGCAGCAGCGCGACAGCGGCCGCGGCGACGCCCGCGGTCCGCGCGTCCAGCACGAGTGCCTGTCCGTCGGCGAAGGTCTGCTGGGCGGTGAGCGCCGCGAGGAGGGCCACGGGCAGCAGCGCGGCGAGCCTCCGGACCAGGGGCCGTTCCAGGGCGCCCGCGGGCACCAGCAGCCCCAGAAGCTTGACGGCGTAGCAGCCCACCGCGGTCACTCCGATCGCGATCCACACGCTCACCGTTCCTCCTCCCCCTCGGCGGTCCCACGGCCCGCGCCGTCCCCGGCACCACCCGCGCGGCGTCCGCGCGCCCACAGGACGAGGGGTGCCGCCAGTGCGGCCACCAGGACGGGCACGCCGGCGGGCAGCACGGGCAGCAGACCGAGCCCCAGGAGCACGGCCAGGGCGGCGACGGTGCGCTCGGTGGTGTCCTTCAGCATCGGTGCGAGCAGCGCGAGGAAGACGGCGGGGCCGGCCGCGTCGAGGCCCCAGGCGTCGGTGTCCCCGATGGCCTCCGCGCCCAGCGCGCCGAGCAGTGTGGTGAGGTTCCACAGGACGTACAGGGTGAGTCCGGTGACGGTGAACCCGATCCGGACGCCGCGCCGTGTGGGCTGGGCGAGGGCCACGGCGGTCGTCTCGTCGATGACCCACTGCGCGGCCAGCGGCCGCACCGCGCGCGGGAGGGCCAGCAACTGCGACAGCCGCAAACCGTAGAAGGCGTTGCGCACGCCCAGGAAGAAGGCCCCCGCCGCCGCGGTGAGCGGGTTGCCGCCCGCCGCGAGCGCACCGACGAGCGCGAACTGGGACGCCCCGGTGAACACCAGGAGGCTGAGCGCACAGGTCTGGGCGAGGGTGAGTCCGCTGCCGGCCGAGGTCACTCCGAAGGCGAACCCGGACAGTCCGACGGCGACTCCGACCCCGAGGGCGTCCCGCACGACGGCGGCGTCCGGCTTGCCACCGGTGGCGCCCGCGTCGGGGGCGTCGGGAAGAGCTGTCTGTTCTCTCACGCCTCGAACGGTAGGAGCAGCTCCGACCGCGCGTCTTGTACGTTCTTGCGCTCCCGCTGGTAGGCACCGGGCGGCACGCCGACGATCCGCGCGAAGTGCCGGTTCAGGTGCGGCTGATCGGTGAACCCCACGGCGACGGCGGCCTCGGCCGGGGAGGTCCCGGTGTCCAGCAGCCGCCGCGCCCGACGCACCCGGGCGTCCGTCAGCCAGGTGTGGGGCGGCATCCCGTAGGCGTCCCGGAAGGCGCGCAGCAGCGCGAACGGGCTGCTGCCGAGCTCCCCGGCCAACCGCTCCAGGCTCGGCGGGTCGGCCATCCGCTCTTCCAGCGCGGCACGCGCGCGTGCTGCCGTCCTGGCTCCGGCCGTGCGCACCGGGCGCCGTGGCAGCGGGCCGCCGTTCAGCCGCAGCAGCCGGGTCACGGCCACCCGCAGCAGGGTGTCGGCGGCGAGCGCGTTCCCGTCGTCGGCGGCCCGCAGCACGCGGTGCACCAGCTCGACGGTGTACGGATCGTCGAGCACCGGCCGGACGAACCCCGGTGTCCCGCGCAGTGTCGTCGTCTCCGCCGCGATCCCGGCCACCAGCTCGGGCGCCGGGTAGACGGCCCCGTACCGCCACCCCTCGGGTACTCCGGCCCGTCCGGTGTGCGGGGTGTCCGGGTTGACCAGGGCGAGCGAGCCGGCCCCGGCGTACTGGTCGCCGCCGCCGTGGTGGAAGACCTCCACGCCGTCGGCGATGGCGGCGATGACGAAGTGCTCGTGCGTGTGGCGCACGAAGGTCTTCCGTATGTACTGGGCGCGGAGCAGGTCGACGTCGGGCAGCTCCGCGTAACGCCAGTGCCGTGCCCGCTCACCCGATCCCGCCATGTCCCCATTCTCCGCCACGCGCACCCTGCCGTCCCCGCCTCGCCGCCCGCGCCGGCCCGGGCGGGCTCGACGACCTGCGGGGACTGCCGACGGGGACTGCCGACGGGCTCGGCCGGCCCGGTCGACCGGAGCGATCCACCCTCGGCTGCCCCGGCCTCCGGCCACCGCCCGGGCCACCGCCCCCGGCGCCCGGCCCGGAGGCCGCAACGACGCCGCCGCCGACGCCGACGGGCCACCCAATCCGGCCCTCGGACATTCGCGCCCGGCCTCCGACGACGCCCCGGACGGGCTCGACGACCAGCCCGTACCCCCTTCCCGGAACGCCGGCGTGACCGAAGCCCCCGGACGCGCGGCCCCGGCCGTCGTTCCCCGCGACCGACTCGGAACGCCCCACCAGTCCGTCACGCTCGCACGACCCGCGTCCGGCCGGACGGACTCGACGACCAGTCGGTCCGCACGCCCTGCCGGCCACCGGCCGTGGACGTCCGGCTCCGGGCCGGCTCGGAACCCCCTGACGCCCGGCTCGGACGAGCGGCCCCGGCATCCGGCCGGTACTGCCGCCTGCCCGGCGTCCGGCCGCCCGCTGCGCACCGGCGGGGACCGGCCCGTCCGCCCGGCTCGGGCCGATTGTCAGTGGCCGGGTGCACGATGGATCCATGGTCAGCTCCGCACACCGAGCCCTCGACGGCTTCTCCCCCGCGACCCGCGGCTGGTTCACGGGGGCATTCTCCGCGCCCACCTCCGCCCAGGCGGGCGCGTGGCAGGCCATCTCGCAGGGTTCGGACGTGCTGGTGGTCGCGCCCACGGGATCCGGCAAGACACTGGCCGCCTTCCTCGCCGCACTGGACCAGCTGACCTCGGCACCCCCGCCCGCCGACCCCAAGAAGCGCTGCCGCGTCCTGTATGTCTCCCCGCTCAAGGCCCTGGCCGTCGACGTCGAGCGCAATCTCCGCAGCCCGCTGACCGGCATCCGCCAGGAGTCGGTACGTCTCGGCCTGCCCGAGCCCGAGGTCAAGGTCGGCATCCGCTCCGGCGACACCCCCGCCGCCGAACGCCGCGCGCTGGCCACCCGGCCGCCGGACATCCTGATCACCACCCCGGAGTCCCTGTTCCTGATGCTGACGTCGGCCACGCGCGACGCGCTGACCGGCATCGACACGGTGATCCTGGACGAGGTGCACGCCGTCGCGGGCACCAAACGCGGCGCCCATCTCGCGCTGACCCTGGAGCGGCTGGACGAGCTGCTGCCGAAGCCGGCCCGCCGCATCGGTCTGTCGGCGACGGTCCGCCCGGTGGACGAGGTCGCCCGGTTCCTCGCCCCGCGCGGCCGGGTCGAGATCGTCCAGCCGGAGTCGGGCAAGGAGTTCGACCTGTCCGTCGTCGTCCCCGTCGAGGACCTGGGAGAGCTGGGCGGCTCCCCGGTCGCGGACGGCAACGAGGGGGCGGAGCGTCCGTCGATCTGGCCGCACGTCGAGGAGCGGATCACCGATCTGGTCCAGTCGCACCGCTCCACGATCGTCTTCGCCAACTCCCGGCGGCTTGCCGAGCGCCTGTGCAACCGGCTCAACGAGATCGCCTACGAGCGTGCCACCGGCGAGCCGCTGGACGAGCACCACTCCCCGGCCGAGCTGATGGGCGGCTCGGGTGCCGCCCAGGGCGCGCCGCCCGTGATCGCCCGCGCCCACCACGGCTCGGTCTCCAAGGAGCAGCGCGCCGTCGTCGAGGAAGACCTCAAGGCCGGCCGGCTGCCCGCCGTCGTCGCGACCTCCAGCCTCGAGCTGGGCATCGACATGGGCGCCGTCGACCTGGTCGTCCAGGTCGAGTCGCCGCCCTCCGTCGCCTCCGGCCTCCAGCGCGTCGGCCGCGCGGGACACCAGGTCGGTGCCGTCTCCACGGGCGTGGTCTTCCCCAAGTACCGCGGCGACCTCGTGCAGTCCGCCGTGGTCACCGAGCGGATGCGCAGCGGCGCCATCGAGGCCCTGAGGATCCCCGCCAACCCGCTGGACGTACTGGCCCAGCAGCTGGTGGCGATGACCGCGCTGGACACCTGGCAGGTCGACGACCTCCTCGCCACCGTCCGCCGCGCCGCGCCCTTCGCCTCGCTGCCCGAGTCGGCCTTCACCGCCGTCCTGGACATGCTCGCGGGCCGCTATCCCTCCGACGCCTTCGCCGAGCTGCGTCCGCGCGTGGTGTGGGACCGGATCGCCGGCACGGTCACCGGCCGCCCTGGGGCCCAGCGGCTCGCCGTGACGTCCGGGGGCACGATCCCCGACCGGGGGCTCTTCGGGGTGTTCCTCGCCGGTGCCGACCCGAAGAAGGGCGGCGGCCGGGTCGGCGAGCTGGACGAGGAGATGGTGTACGAGTCCCGCGTGGGGGACGTCTTCACGCTCGGCACCAGCTCCTGGCGGATCGAGGACATCACGCGCGACCGGGTCCTGGTCTCCCCGGCGCCGGGCGTACCGGGCAGGCTGCCGTTCTGGAAGGGCGACCAGCTGGGGCGTCCCCTGGAGCTGGGCCGCGCGCTGGGCGCGTTCCTGCGCGAGGTCGGCTCCCTGTCCAAGGAGGACGCCCGGCTGCGCCTGATCGCCGCGGGCCTGGACTCCTGGGCCGCGGACAACGTGCTGTCGTACCTCGACGAGCAGCGCGAGGCCTGCGGCCACGTCCCCGACGACCGCACCATCGTCGTCGAGCGCTTCCGGGACGAGCTGGGCGACTGGCGGGTCGTGGTCCACTCCCCCTTCGGCGCCCAGGTCCACGCCCCCTGGGCGCTGGCCCTGGGCGCCCGCCTGTCCGAGCGGTACGGCATGGACGCCCAGGTCATGCACGCCGACGACGGCATCGTGCTGCGCCTGCCGGACGCCGACCTGATGGGCCTGGACTTCCTCGACCGGGACCCCGCCAAGCCGGGCCTCGAGTACGACGCCGAGAAGGCCCCCGTCGGCGCCGCCGACGTCGTCTTCGACAAGGGCGAGGTCGACCGGGTCGTCACCGACCAGGTGGGCGGTTCGGCGCTGTTCGCGTCCCGTTTCCGCGAGTGCGCCGCCCGCGCACTGCTGCTGCCGCGCCGCAGCCCCGGCAAGCGCACCCCGCTGTGGCAACAGCGCCAGCGGGCCGCGCAGCTGCTGGAGGTGGCGAGCGAGTACGGCTCGTTCCCGATCGTCCTGGAGGCGGTCCGCGAGTGCCTGCAGGACGTCTTCGACGTGCCCGGCCTGGTCGAGCTGATGGGCGACGTGGAGTCCCGCAAGGTGCGCCTGGTCGAGGTGACCACCCCGGAGCCGTCCCCGTTCGCCCGTTCCCTGCTCTTCGGCTACGTCGCCCAGTTCCTGTACGAGGGCGACTCGCCGCTCGCCGAGCGCCGGGCCGCAGCCCTGTCGCTGGACTCGCGGCTGCTGGCGGAGCTGCTCGGCCAGGCGGAGCTGCGCGAGTTGCTCGACGCGGAGGTGCTCACCGAGCTGGAGCGCGAGCTGCAGTGGCTCACCGAGGACCGCCGGATCAAGGATCCCGAGGGGGTCGCGGACCTGCTGCGGGTGCTCGGCCCGCTGACGGACGCGGAGCTGGCCGAGCGGGGCGCCGAGCCGCAGTGGGCACCCGAACTGGCCGCGGCCCGCCGCGCGATCAGGGTGCGTGTCGCCGGCGCCGACCACTGGGCGGCGATCGAGGACGCGGGCCGGCTGCGCGACGCGCTGGGCACGGCGCTGCCCGTCGGTGTGCCGGAGGCCTTCACCGAGCCGGTCAAGGACCCGCTCGGCGACCTCCTCGCCCGCCATGCCCGCACCCACGGCCCCTTCACGTCGGTCACCGCTGCGGCCCGCTTCGGCCTGGGCGTGGCGGTCACCGAGGGCGCCCTGCAGCGGCTGGCCGGGACGGGGCGGGTCGTGCAGGGCGAGTTCCACCCGGCCGGCATCGGCCAGGAGTGGTGCGACGCGACGGTTCTGCGCAGGCTGCGCCGCCGTTCCCTGGCCGCGCTCCGGCACGAGCTGGAGCCGGTGGCACCGGCCGCGCTCGGCCAGTTCCTCCCCCAGTGGCAGCACATCGGCAAGGGACACACCCTGCGCGGCGTCGACGGGCTGGTCCGTGCCGTCGAGCAGTTGCAGGGCGCCTCCGTGCCCGCCTCCGCCCTGGAGAAGCTGGTCCTGCCCTCCCGGGTGGCGCACTACAACCCGGCGATGCTGGACGAGCTGACGGCCGCCGGTGAGGTGGTGTGGGCGGGGGCGGGTTCGCTGCCCGGCAAGGACGGCTGGGTCTCCCTCTACCTGGCGGACGCGGCCCCGCTGCTCCTGCCGCCCCCGCACCCCCTGGAGACGACCGCCCTGCACGAGTCCGTCCTGAGCACCCTCTCGGGCGGGTACGGCCTGTTCTTCCGCCAGATCGCCGACCAGGTCCGCGCCACCACTCACCCGGAGGCCACCGATCCGCAGCTGGCCGATGCCCTGTGGGACCTCGCCTGGTCCGGACGGCTGACCAACGACACCCTCGCACCCCTGCGCTCCCTGCTGGGCTCCGGGCGCACCGCCGGTTCCACCGCCCACCGTGCCAAGCGCGCGGTGCCCCGAGGCCGGTACGGCTCGCTCACGGCCGCCGCCCGCCCGGCGTCCCGCACCGGCCCGCCGACGGTCGCGGGCCGCTGGTCGCTGCTCCCGGCACGCGAGGCCGACGGGACGGTGCGGGCCCATGCCCTGGCCCGCACGCTCCTCGACCGGCACGGCGTGGTGACCCGCGGCGCCGTCGCCGCGGAAGGCGTGGAGGGCGGATTCTCGGCGGTGTACCGGATCCTGGCCGCCTTCGAGGAGAGCGGCCAGGCCCGGCGCGGCTATGTGGTGGAGGGGCTCGGTGCGGCGCAGTTCGCCATGGAGGGGGCCGTGGACAGGTTGCGCGCGGTGGCGAACGCCCGCGAGCGCGGTGACGGCCCGACCGTTCAGGCGGGTCGCCCCGGCGGCCCCGTGAACGGTCCGGCACCCGGCGGCCCCGCCGGACCGGCCGGCGACTCCCCCCTCGGCCCTCCGGACCCCTTCGGCGACCCGGCCTCCGGCGGCCCCGACTCCGCCCCGGACCCCTTCGCCGACTTCGCCCTCGGAAGCCCGGGAGGCCGGGAAGGCCCGGGAGACCTGGGAGGGCCCGGCGCCCCGGCGCCCTTCGACGACGTCTTCGCCGATCCCGACGGCCTGGGACGTTCACCGTCCCGAGGGGATTACATCTCGCCGCGCGACTATGCCGAGCCGGGCGCCGGCGGTCCGCGCGGGGGCGCCGGCTTCGGCGGCGGGCACGTCCCGTACGACAGCGGGTTCCCCGGCCGGCGCGACCGCCCCGCCGCGGGACCGCGGGCGGTCGTCCTGGCCGCCGCGGACCCGGCGAACGCCTACGGCGCGGCCCTCGGCTGGCCCGAGCCGCCGGCCGGTGCCACGCACAAGCCCGGCCGCAAGGCGGGCTCCCTGGTGGTGCTCGTCGAGGGCGAACCGGCGCTCTACATGGAGCGCGGTGGCAAGACGCTCCTGCTGTGGCCCTCGGAGCCCGACCGCCTGCCCACCGAGGACCGGCGCCTGCGCGCCGCCGCGGAGGCGCTCGCGGAGGCCGCCCGCGCCGGTTCCCTCGGCACCGTGACCGTGGAGCGGGTCAACGGGGCGGCGGCGCTGACGTCCCCCTTCGGCCCCCTCCTGGAAGGAGCGGGCTTCATCGCCACCCCGCGCGGTCTGCGCATCAGGGCGTGACCCTGTCACCCTTGGACCATGCCCGAAGGAGACACGGTCTGGCAGGCGGCGCGACGGCTGCACGACGCCCTCGCGGGCAAGGTGCTGACCCGCAGCGACTTCCGCGTCCCCAGGTACGCCACGGCCGACCTCACCGGCCGCGCCGTCCTGGACGTGACCCCACGCGGCAAGCACCTGCTCACCCGTGTCGAGGGCGGCCTGACGGTGCACTCGCACCTGCGGATGGACGGCTCCTGGAAGGTGTTCGCACCCGGTCAGCGCTGGAGCGGCGGCCCCGCGCACCAGATCAGAGTGGTCCTCGGCACCGCCGACCGCACAGCTGTCGGCTACCGCCTCCCGGTGCTGGAGATCCTGCGCACCACCGCCGAGCAGCGCGCCGTCGGCCATCTCGGCCCTGATCTGCTCGGCCCCGACTGGGACCCGGCGCGGGCACTCGACAACCTGCGTGCGGACCCGGCCCGTCCGCTCGGCGAGGCCCTGCTCGACCAGCGCAATCTCGCCGGTATCGGCAACGTCTACAAGAGCGAGCTCTGCTTCCTGCTCGGCATCACGCCGTGGCTGCCGGTCGGGGAGCTGTCCGCCGACCGCGCCGCACAGCTCCCGGCACTCGCGCACGAGCTCCTGGAGGCCAACCGCGACCGCCCGGTCCGCCGTACGACGGGCGTGCGGGGCCAGGACCTGTTCGTGTACGGCCGGGCGCCCCGTCCCTGCCTGCGCTGCGGCACGTCGGTCCGGGTGGCCGACCAGGGCGACGGCTCCCGCGAACGCCCCACGTACTGGTGCCCGACCTGCCAGAGCGGGCCCGCGCCGCGCCCGGGCGGACCCGCGGGCGCCCGCAGGAGGCGCTGAGGCGCCCGCCCAGGGCACCGACGGGGAAGCGACGGGCGACCGGGCAGCTCAGCCGGCGGCGAGCAGCGCGTCCATCTGCCCGGCCGCCTCGCGCATGCCCTCGTCCATGCCCATCGTCATGAGCTGGTCCATCTGCTCCCGGGTGTCGAAGACGGACCGCATCTCCATGCGGGTGCCGCCGTCGCGCTCGGTGAGCGTCACCCGGTTCGCGGTCGTCGGCATCGCGGCGTTCGGCACCCCGTCCGCGTCGGCGAATCCGTCGGTGAACTCCAGCGACCGCGGTGCGTCGACCGTGGCCACCCGCCACCAGCCGCGGTACTTCTCGTCCCCCGGGCCGGTCATGTAGTACGTCACGTCCCCGCCCGGCGTCAGGTCGTGCTCCTCCACCGTCGCCGGGTAGGACGGCGGTCCCCACCAGCGCTCCAGCTGCCGGGGGTCGGCCCACAACCGCCACACCCGCTCCGCGGGGGCGGCGAAGTCGGCGACCAGGGTGAGGGTCAGGTTGTCCAGGTCCTTGTCCAGGCTGGTGACACTCATCGGCTCTGTCCTTCCGTTCATCGGTGGGCTTCGGAGTCCGACGGCACCGCGACTAAGCACGGCCTGCCCGCGCGGGCGCACCCCTGCCGTTCACAGCGCGCCCGCAGTGGCCGCACACCCCCGGCCGCCGCACTCCCCGCCACCGCTCACTACTCGCCCACGGCCCGCTCACCGCCGTCCGGGCCGGGCGACGCCGACCCCGGCACCGCCCCGCGCAGGGCCCGCCGCCACCGCCCCGCCGCGAGGGCCCCCACGGCCGCGCGCCGGGGCACACAGTGCACCGGAAGCACGCTCAGTCCCCAGCCGCCGACCGCGACCGCCCCTTCCAGCACCCCGGCAGCGGGCTCCAGCGCCAGGCGCAGTACGGCCCACCACCACAGCGCGCACAGGCCGAGCGCGGCCGTCCGGCGGGCGGTCCGCGCCGCCGCCATCACGCGTCATCCGTTTCCGGCCTGGAACATCCAGTGCTGCTTCTCGAGATCGGCCGTGATCTGGATGAAGATGTCCTGGCTCACGGGATCGGGGTCGTCGCTCGCCGCGACCCGCTCGCGCATCCGCCCGATCACCGCGCCCAGCGCGTCCACGATGGTCTGTACGGCGGTGGTGTCGTCGACCCAGCCCTCGGGGGTCACGTCGATGCCGCTGCCGACGGCGACCGTGGCGGCCCGCCCGTCCGGGGACACGCCGAGCGCCGAGGCCCGTTCCGCCACGGTGTCCGAGTGCGTGCGGGCGGTGTCGACGAGTTCGTCGAGCTGGAGGTGTACGGAGCGAAAGCGCGGACCGACCACGTTCCAGTGGATCTGCTTCGCCACCAGGGCCAGGTCGACCAGGTCGACCAGGGCGCCCTGCAGCGCTTCGGAGACGGTCTTCAGGTCCGCGTCGGACAACGGGCTCTTCACGACGTACATCCACGCCTCCGTCGGTTGGTCCCCCGGCCATCTCCCTCCACGATGACCGCACCCGCACGGACCGGCAAACCGGCGGGGCCACCGGGTCCGGGCACCGTCCGGGAATGCGAAAACCCCGACCACGTCACTCCGCTGCGACGGAGCGACCCCGGCCGGGGCCTCACACGCACATGTTCCCGGGCGCTCAGGCGGCGACGACGTCCACTGCCTCGGCGGGCGCCTTGATGGTGACCCGTTCCGGTGGCACGCCGGTCACCGAGACGGAACCGAGCATCGGACGCACCGGCGCCGGAACGGTCTCGCTGGGTGTCGCCGCAGCGGACCGGGCCAGCTCGGCGAGGGCGAGTTCGTCGCTCACTTCCCGCATGAGCTCGGACATCCGTACGTCCAGCGCGTCGCAGATGGCGGAGAGCAGCTCGGAAGAAGCCTCCTTCTGCCCCCGCTCCACCTCGGAGAGATAGCCGAGTGAGACTCGGGCGGACGAGGAGACTTCGCGCAGAGTACGGCCCTGGCGTTGGCGCTGCCGACGCAGCACGTCACCCAGCAGGCGACGGAGCAGAATCATCGGTGGCTCCCTCCTCGGACCGTGTAACCGCATCCTTCACGCCCCACCGTACCGCCTCGCGCCGCGGCCGTGCGGGGAGCGATGTCGTGTTCACTCAGGGCTGCAAACATCAAAACCCCCCGTTCCGTTCCGTATCCTGTGCCCGCTCATTCCCGGTCTGTTCGCTCGCAAGCTCCCTCAAAAGAAGTGCGAGTACGCTCCGTACACTCTCCATACGAATTTCCGCGCGGTCGCCGTTCAACCGCAGCGCCTCCACTTTTCCGCCATCGGCGCAACCACGATCGGCCCCACGGGGCCCGTCCACGGCCACGTACACCGTCCCCACGGGGCGGCCGTCCTGCGCATCCGGTCCGGCGACGCCCGTCGTCGCGATGCCCCAGTCGGCGCCCAGGGCCGTGCGTACGCCTGCCGCCATCTGGGCGGCGACCTGCGGGTCCACCGCTCCGCGTGCCGCGAGCAGTCCGCCGTCGACGCCGAGCAGTTCCCGCTTCAGCTCGGTCGCGTACGCGGTGACGGAGCCCCGGAAGGCCTTGGAGGCCCCGGGGACCGCGGTGAGCGCGGCGGCGACCATTCCGCCGGTCAGTGACTCGGCGACCGCAAGGGTCTCGCCCTTGACCGTGAGTAGTCGCACCACGTCGGCGGCCGTGGAACTCAAACTTCCATCTCCTTCAACGCCGCTCTGTGTTCGGCGATTCCCCGGCGGCGCAGCACAATGGCCTGCTTCACATAGTCGAGGCCGGTCGCGACCGTCAGGACGACCGCCGCCGCCATCACCCAGAACCTCAGGGTGGCCAGGGGCCCCGTCAGCGCCAGGACGTACATGCCGACGGCGATGCCCTGGGTGAGCGTCTTGAGCTTGCCGCCCCGGCTCGCGGGGATGACCCCGTACCTGATGACCACGAAACGCAGGACGGTGATCCCGAGTTCCCGGCCGAGGATCACGGCCGTCACCCACCACGGCAGGTCGCCCAGCGCGGACAGACAGATGAGCGCCGCTCCCATGATCGCCTTGTCGGCGATGGGGTCGGCGATCTTCCCGAAGTCGGTGACGAGGTTGTAGGTGCGCGCCAGGTGACCGTCGAAGAGGTCGGTGAACATGGCGACGGCGAAGGCCGCCCAGGCGAAGGAGCGCCAGGCCGGGTCGTATCCGCCGTTGCCCAGCATCAGCACCACGAAGACCGGCACGAGGACCAGCCGGAACATCGTCAGCAGATTGGCGACGTTCCAGACGCTCGCCTGGTTGACGGCGGCCGCCGCGATCTTGCCGCCGCGCCCGCCCGCGCCGCCCTCCGTCGCGCCCCGTCCCACGGCACCCCCCGGAGTCGTACGCTCGGCCGGTCCCTGAGCCGCCCCGGGAGTGCCGCGCGGGCCGGTCCTGCGCGCGCCGGAGGAGCCGCTCGCCGCGGACGCCGGGACTCCGCTCATCTGCCGGCCTCCTCACTCCACTCGGGCGAGCCCTGCAGCGGCTCGGCCACCAGGTCGACACCTTCCGTACCGACCACCTTCGCGTCGACCATACGACCGACCTTCAGGCCTTCGCCGCTCGTGAGCAGCACCTGGCCGTCCGTCTCCGGCGCCTGATGCTCCGCGCGACCGCGGACGCCGCCCTCCTCGTCGGCGGGGTCCACGGACTCGACCAGTACCCGCACGGTCGCTCCGACACGCTCCTCGGCCCGCTGCGAGACCAGCTCCTCGGCCAGCCGGGAGACACGTGCCAGCCGCTCGGCGACGACGTCCTCGTCGAGCTTGTCGCCGTAGGTCGCCGCCTCGGTGCCCTCCTCGTCCGAGTATCCGAAGACGCCGATGGCGTCGAGGCGGGCGTGGTTCAGGAACCGCTCCAGCTCGGCGAGGTCGGCCTCGGACTCGCCGGGGAAGCCGACGATGAAGTTGGAGCGCACACCGGCCTCGGGAGCCTTGCTCCGGATGGTGTCGAGGAGCTCCAGGAAGCGGTCGGTGTCGCCGAAGCGGCGCATCGCGCGCAGCACGTTCGGAGCGGAGTGCTGGAAGGAGAGGTCGAAGTAGGGCACGACCTTCTCGGTGGAGGTCAGCACGTCGATCAGGCCGGGACGCATCTCGGCGGGCTGGAGGTAGCTGACCCGCACCCGCTCGATGCCGTCGACCTCGGCGAGATCCGGCAGCAGCGACTCCAGGAGCCGGATGTCGCCGAGGTCCTTGCCGTAGGAGGTGTTGTTCTCGGAGACCAGCATGATCTCCTTGACGCCCTGCTCGGCCAGCCAGCGCGTCTCGTTCAGCACGTCGCTGGGGCGGCGCGAGATGAAGGAGCCGCGGAAGGACGGGATGGCGCAGAAGGAGCAGCGCCGGTCGCAGCCGGAGGCCAGCTTCACCGAGGCGACCGGGGAGCCGTCCAGGCGACGGCGCAGGGGCGCGCGGGGCCCGGAGGCGGGGGCGACGCCCTCGGGCAGGTCGGTCGGGCCGTGCCCCGGCAGGGCGACGGAGGCGCCGGCCTCCTGCCGCTCGGCGGGGCTGATCGGCAGCAGCTTGCGCCGGTCGCGCGGGGTGTGGGCGGCGTGGATGCCGCCGTTCAGGATGGTCTGGAGCCGGTCGGAGATGTCGGCGTAGTCGTCGAAGCCGAGGACGCCGTCGGCCTCCGGGAGGGCGTCGGCCAGCTCCTTGCCGTACCGCTCGGCCATGCAGCCCACGGCGACCACGGCCTGAGTTCTTCCGTGGCCCTTGAGGTCGTTGGCCTCCAGGAGGGCGTCGACGGAGTCCTTCTTGGCGGCCTCGACGAAGCCGCACGTGTTCACGACGGCGACGTCCGCTTCCTCGGCGTCCTCGACGAGCTTCCAGCCGTCCGCCTCCAGACGGCCTGCGAGCTCCTCCGAGTCCACCTCGTTACGGGCGCAGCCAAGGGTGACGAGTGCGACGGTGCGGCTTTCAGGCATGGGCTCAAGACTACTTCGTCCCGCCGACGGCCCATGTCGACGGGGTTGACCGATCCCGGCCAACCCCGTGACGACTCGATGCGGCGGATCCGCTATCCGACCTGCGGATCGCCCTTCGTGTACGTCAGACGCTCGACGGCGCCGGGCTGGAAGTCGTCCTCGATCTTCTTGCCGTTGACGTAGAGCTCTATGGCTCCGGCGTCGCCGAGGACGAGGTTGACCTTCTCGTTGTCCTGGAAGGTCTTGGAGTCGCCCTGCTTGAGCAGGCCGTCGAAGAGCAGCCGGCCGTTGTGGTCCTTGGCGGAGATCCAGCTGCGTCCGTCGGTGGCGCTGACCTTGACGGTCACCTTGTCCGCCGGTGCGGCGGCGATGGCGCTGTCGCTCGGTTCGGGCTTGGGGTCGGCGGGCTTCTTGGGCTTGGCCCCGGCCGAGGCGGACTCGCCGGACGAGGGCTGGGCGCCCTCGGCGACACTCGCCTCGTTGCCGCCGTCGTCGCCGCCCTTGACGAAGGTGAAGCCGACGAAACCGATCACCGCGACGATGGCGGCGACCATGGCGGCGGTCCAGTTGGGTCCGCGCCGCTCGGGGCGGATGCGCTCGGCCTCGAACAGGGGCGCGGCGGCGGTCGGCGCCGGGCGCCCCCCGTGCTCGGCGTCGAACCGGGCGAGCAGCTCGGCCGGGTCGAGCCCGACGGCCTTGGCGAGGGTGCGGATGTGACCGCGCGCGTAGACGTCGCCGCCGCAGGGCGCGAAGTCGTCCGCCTCGATGGCGTGCACGATGGCGATGCGGACCCGGGTGGCGGTGGTGATGTCGTCGACGGTCAACCCGGCGGCGATCCGTGCCTCCTTGAGGGCACGGCCGACGGAGGGGCGGGCTTCCTCGGACACGTCTTCAGGGGCGTCGTGGGACACGTCTTCGATCGGACGCTCGTCTTCGGGGGAGTTGCCGTTGGACACGGGGGCGCCTTTCGAGCGTTTAGCCGCCTGTGCTGGGCGTTCAGTCTAGGAGGAGTGCGAAGGGGTGGGGCAACCGGGCGGTACGACCTTTACGCCATCGGAATGGCCCGGCACCCCGATGGTCGACTACCTGTTTGTCACTTCCCTCAACTTGACGTAGGGCATGGGGAAACGGTTGCTCAATGATCCCTAACGGGTGAGTCACGATCGGCCGCCCGGCCGCCGTGACCCTCCGCCGGAGGAACGTCGGCGGAACCCTTCGCCTACCCGTCCCTACCCTTCAGACTCCCCCCGGATCAGCGCGAGCACGCCGTCCAGCTCGTCAGGCTTCACAAGAACGTCACGAGCCTTCGAACCCTCGCTCGGACCGACGATGGAGCGCGACTCCATCAGGTCCATCAGCCGCCCGGCCTTGGCGAAGCCGACGCGCAGCTTGCGCTGGAGCATCGAGGTGGACCCGAACTGCGTGGAGACGACCAGCTCGGCGGCCTGGCACAGCAGGTCGAGGTCGTCGCCGATGTCCTCGTCGATCTCCTTCTTCTGCTTGGTGCCGACGGTGACGTCGTCGCGGAAGACCGGCGCCATCTGGTCCTTGCAGTGCTGGACGACGAGCGCGACCTCCTCCTCGGTCACGAAGGCGCCCTGCATGCGGGTCGGCTTGTTCGCGCCCATCGGCAGGAAGAGACCGTCGCCCTTGCCGATCAGCTTCTCGGCGCCGGGCTGGTCGAGGATGACCCGCGAGTCGGCGAGCGAGGAGGTGGCGAAGGCGAGCCGGGAGGGCACGTTGGCCTTGATCAGACCGGTGACGACGTCCACGGACGGCCGCTGGGTGGCGAGCACCAGGTGGATGCCGGCCGCGCGCGCGAGCTGCGTGATCCTGACGATCGCGTCCTCCACGTCGCGCGGCGCGACCATCATCAGGTCGGCCAGCTCGTCCACGATCACCAGCAGGTACGGGTACGGCTGGAGCTCGCGCTCGCTGCCCTCGGGCGACTTGACCTTGCCCTCGCGCACCGCGCGGTTGAAGTCGTCGATGTGCCGGTAGCCGTAGGCGGCGAGGTCGTCGTAGCGCAGGTCCATCTCGCGCACGACCCACTGGAGCGCCTCGGCGGCCCGCTTCGGGTTGGTGATGATCGGCGTGATCAGGTGCGGGATGCCCTCGTAGGCGGTCAGCTCGACGCGCTTGGGGTCGACCAGGATCATCCGGACGTCCTCGGGGGTCGCCCGCATCATGATCGAGGTGATCAGGCAGTTGATGCAGGACGACTTGCCGGAGCCGGTGGCGCCGGCGACCAGCATGTGCGGCATCTTCGCCAGCGAGTGCATGACGTAGCCGCCCTCGACGTCCTTGCCGAAGGCGACCAGCATGGGGTCGTCGTCCTCGGCGGACTCCGCGAGGCGCAGCACGTCGCCGAGGTTGACCATCTCCCGGTCGGTGTTGGGGATCTCGATGCCGACCGCGGACTTGCCGGGGATCGGGCTGATGATCCGCACGTCGGGGCTGGCGACGGCGTAGGCGATGTTCTTGGTCAGCGCGGTGATCCGCTCGACCTTCACGGCGGGGCCCAGCTCGACCTCGTAGCGCGTGACCGTCGGGCCGCGGGTGAAACCGGTGACGGCGGCGTCGACCTTGAACTCGGTGAAGACGGTGGTGAGCGAGGCGACTATGGCGTCGTTGGCGGCGCTGCGCGCCTTGCCCGGGCCGCCGCGCGTGAGGGAGTCGAGGGACGGCAGGGAGTAGGTGATGTCGCCAGAGAGCTGGAGCTGCTCGGCGCGCGGCGGCAGGTCCCGTTCCTTGGGCAGCGGTGTCTTGGTGAGGTCGGGGACCCCACCGCCCGCCGATTCCCCTTCGGGCGTCCTGGCGGCGTCCTTCTTGAGCTTGCCCGGCTGCGGCCGCGCGGCCGGCACGGGCGTGGGGGTCGGCGTCGTGGACTCGCGCTCCCCCGTGCTCACGCCCTGGGTCAGGTCGGCGACCAGCGGCGAGGGCGGCATTCCGTGCAGTACGGCGCCGTCGAGCGCGGCGGCCGCGGCGGCGGCGACGTCCACGGCGTCCATCGGACGGTTCATCTCGGGCTGGGGCACGGCGGACCGCCGGGGCCTGCCGCGGCGCCGGCCGAGCGCCTCCTGCTCGGCCGCGTCGGGGTCGTACGGCTGCTCGGCGGCGGCCGGTGCGCCGCGCTTGCGGGACCGGGCGGGCAGCGCCTCGCGCCACTGTTCGTCGTACCGCTCGTCGTCCTCGGTGTACTCGTCCACCTCCGGGTCGCCCACCACGCCGAGCCGCACCCCGAGCTGCCGCAGCCGCTGCGGAATCGCGTTGACGGGGGTGGCCGTGACGACGAGCAGCCCGAAGACCGTGAGCAGCACGAGCAGCGGCACGGCCAGCACGTCGGTCATCGTGTACGACAGCGGGGTCGCCGCCCCCCAGCCGATCAGCCCGCCGGCGTCCCTTATGGCCTGCATGCCGTCGCTGCGGGCCGGTGAGCCGCAGGCGATGTGCACCTGCCCGAGCACGCCGATGACGAGCGCGGACAGGCCGATCACGATCCGCCCGTTGGCCTCGGGCTTCTCGGGGTGCCGGATCAGGCGTACGGCGATGGCGCCGAGCAGGATCGGCACGAGCAGGTCCAGGCGGCCGAAGGCGCCGGTCACGAGGATCTCGACGAGGTCGCCGACAGGGCCCTTGAGGTCGGCCCAGGTGCCCGCGGCGACGATCAGCGCGACGCCGAGCAGCAGCAGCGCGACACCGTCCTTGCGGTGGGCCGGATCGAGGTTCTTGGCGCCCTGCCCTATGCCGCGGAAGACCGCGCCGACTCCGTGCGCGAGGCCCAGCCAGAGCGCGCGCACCAGCCGGTAGACGCCCCCGGTGGGGTTGGGAGCCGGTTTGGGCGCGGGCTTCTTCGCCGCGGCCTTCTTGGCGGGCGCCTTCTTGGGAGGCGCCTTTTTCGCGGCGGCCTTCTTGGCGGGACCCTTCGCGGGAGCGGCCGCCTTCTTCGCGGGCTGCTTCTTGGCTGCGGAGGGACGTGAGGCCATGGGTGCGAGGTTACCGGGGGAGACGGCGGTCGACACGTGTGCCTACCGCTTCACCCGTTCGTGTCGCCCCCGGACAGGGGCGGAACTGACCGTTCCGGTGCAGCGCCTGACACGGCCTCACCGGACACCCCGCGGAGGGCCGCGCCAGACCGCCGCACCGCGCCGCACGCGGCATCCGGTGGCTGTGCGACGTCAGTTGACCGCGGCCTGGCCTCCGGGCGTGCCCGGCTCCAGGGCGTCCAGGGCTCGTCGCAGCCCGGTGAGCTTGCGCTCCAGGTGGGCCGCCGTCGCCACCGCCGCCGCGTCCGTCGACTCGTCGCCCAGCTGCTTGGACAGCGCCTCCGCCTGCTCCTCCACGGCCGCGAGCCGGGCCGACAGCTCGGCGAGCAGCCCGGCCGGCTCCTTGGCCTCACCGGCCTCGGCCTTGCCGTTGCCCTCCAACTGGAGGCGCAGCAGCGCCGCCTGCTCACGCAGCTGGCAGTTCTTCATGTACAGCTCGACGAAGACCGAGACCTTGGCGCGCAGCACCCAGGGGTCGAACGGCTTGGAGATGTAGTCCACCGCGCCCGCCGCGTACCCGCGGAAGGTGTGGTGGGGGCCGTGGTTGATCGCGGTGAGGAAGATGATCGGGATGTCCCGGGTCCGCTCCCGTCGCTTGATGTGCGCGGCGGTCTCGAAACCGTCCATGCCCGGCATCTGGACGTCCAGCAGAATGACCGCGAAGTCGTCCGTGAGCAGTGCTTTGAGCGCTTCCTCCCCGGACGATGCCCGCACCAGCGTCTGATCGAGCGCCGAGAGGATCGCCTCCAGCGCAAGCAGATTCTCCGGCCGGTCATCGACCAGGAGGATCTTGGCCTTCTGCACCATGGCCCGCCCTCCTCGCCCCGGCGTGGGGCCTCCCCTGTCCACAGGACTTGGCACGGCACCGGCGGGTGCCGCCCCGGGGGACGGCTCCCTTGCGCCGCCCGTCCTTGTGCCGGTCATCGTAGCCGCACCCCGCCTGTCGCCACACCCTGTCACCGTGATGTCACTGTGCTCGTAGCAGAAACGCGGCGGGAGACCAGAAGGTTCCCCGAATCCCGTGCTTCTACACGGCTTCGGGCACGCTGAGTCAGCGACCTCGCGTGAGTCCCGAAGGTTCCCGCCGTTTACACACACTCCACGTTCGCACACCGCGCGAGCGAGCCGCACGGAAGGTGCCCCAAGTTACGAGGGCACCGTGCCCGAACGTACTACGGCCACGAGGTCCGAACGTACCGGTCGCTTCCCGCCGGCTCCCGGCGGCCCGCCGCGCTCACTCCTCACGCATCCACTGCTGCATCACCGTCAGCAGGTGGTCCGGGTCGACCGGCTTCGTCACGTAGTCGGACGCGCCCGACTCGATCGCCTTCTCCCGGTCGCCCTTCATCGCCTTCGCGGTCAGCGCGATGATCGGCAGCCCGGCGAACTGCGGCATCCTGCGGATCGCCGTCGTCGTCGCGTACCCGTCCATCTCCGGCATCATGATGTCCATCAGGACGACCGCCACGTCCTCGTGCTGCTCCAGGACCTCGATGCCCTCGCGCCCGTTCTCGGCGTACAGCACGGACAGACCGTGCTGCTCCAGGACGCTGGTGAGGGCGAAGACGTTGCGGATGTCGTCGTCGACGATGAGCACCTTCTGCCCGCCGAACCGGATCCCCCGGCTCGACTGCGGCGCCGGCTCCTGCCCGTCGTCCGACTGCCGCTCCCGCACCGCGGGCAGCCGCTCCTCGGTCTCCGCCGACCGGCGGCGCCGCCGGAACAGCGCGGCAGCCCCGTTGTGCGCGTCGTGGTACGACTTCACCTCGGCCGGTGCCTCGGCCTCCGCACCCGGCAGCTCGGCCACGGCACCGGAGGACGCCGGCAGCTCACCGCCCTCCACGGAGGGCAGCGGCTGCTGGTAGCCGTGCGGCGGCAGCTCGCTCGGGTGCAGCGGCAGGTAGAGCGTGAACGTCGAGCCGCGGCCCGGCTCGCTCTGCGCGTGGATCTCGCCGCCGAGCAGCTGCGCGATCTCCCGCGAGATGGACAGTCCGAGTCCCGTACCGCCGTACTTGCGGCTGGTGGTGCCGTCGGCCTGCTTGAACGCCTCGAAGATCACCTGCATCTTGCTGGCCGCGATCCCGATACCCGTGTCGCTCACGGAGAACGCGATCAGCTCGGCGTCCGGGTCGTTCATCGAACCGGCCTCAAGCAACTGCTCCCGGATGGCCTTCGGAACCTCGTCCCTGGCCGGCCTGATGACCAGCTCGACGGAGCCGGAGTCGGTGAACTTCACCGCGTTGGACAGCAGGTTGCGCAGGACCTGGAGCAGCCGCTGCTCGTCGGTGTGCATGGTGGCGGGCAGCCCCGGCGACACCCGCACCGACAGGTCCAGGCCCTTCTCCGCGCTCAGCGGCCGGAAGGTGGCCTCCACGTAGTCCACCAGCTGGACGAGCGCGATGCGCGTCGGGGAGACGTCCATCTTCCCGGCGTCGACCTTCGACAGGTCGAGGATGTCGTTGATGAGCTGGAGCAGGTCGGACCCGGCGCCGTGGATCGTCTCGGCGAACTCGACCTGCTTCGGGGAGAGGTTCGCGTCCGCGTTGTCCGCGAGCAACTTGGCCAGAATCAGCAGTGAGTTGAGCGGCGTCCGCAGCTCGTGCGACATGTTGGCCAGGAACTCGCTCTTGTAGCGCATGGAGACCGCGAGCTGCTCCGCACGCTCCTCCAGGACCTGCCGGGCCTCCTCGATCTCGGTGTTCTTCACCTCGATGTCGCGGTTCTGCTGCGCCAGCAGCTCGGCCTTCTCCTCCAGTTCGGCGTTGGACGACTGGAGCGCCTTCTGCCGCTGCTCCAACTCCTCCGACCGCTCTCGAAGTTGCTCGGTCAGCTCCTGCGACTGGCTCAGCAGCACCTCCGTCTTGGTGTTCACGGAGATGGTGTTGACGCTGGTCGCGATCATCTCGGCGATCTGGTTCAGGAAGTCCTTCTGGATGTGCGTGAACGGCGTGAAGGACGCCAGCTCGATGACGCCGAGCACCTGCCCCTCGAACAGCACCGGCAGCACGATCACCTGCGCGGGCGGGGCCTCGCCGAGCCCGGAGGAGATCTTCAGGTAGCCGCTCGGCGCGTTCTCCACGAGGATCGTGCGCTTCTCCTCGGCGGCCGTGCCGACCAGCGCCTCACCCGGCCGGAAGGAGGTCGGCATCGACCCCATCGAGTAGCCGTACGAGCCGAGCATCCGCAGCTCGTACGCGTCGCCCTCGGCGCCCGCCTGCTCCTGCCCGTCGACCAGCGGCATCGCGAGGAAGAACGCCCCGTGCTGGGCGGAGACGACGGGAGTCAGCTCGCTCATGATCAGCGAGGCCACGTCCTGGAGGTCGCGGCGGCCCTGCATCAGACCGGAGATCCGGGCCAGATTGCCCTTCAGCCAGTCCTGCTCCTTGTTGGCGATCGTGGTGTCGCGAAGGTTGGCGATCATCTTGTTGATGTAGTCCTGAAGCTCGGAGATCTCGCCCGAGGCATCCACGTCGATCTTCAGGTTCAGGTCGCCGCGCGTCACCGCGGTCGCCACGCGCGCGATGGCCCGCACCTGCCGGGTCAGGTTCCCGGCCATCTCGTTCACGGACTCCGTCAGATCGCGCCAGGTGCCGTCGACGTCCCGCACGCGTGCCTGGCCGCCGAGCTGCCCCTCCGTGCCCACCTCGCGGGCGACGCGGGTGACCTCCTCGGCGAAGGACGACAGCTGGTCCACCATCGTGTTGATGGTCGTCTTCAGCTCCAGGATCTCGCCGCGCGCGTCGATGTCGATCTTCTTCGTCAGGTCGCCCTTCGCGATGGCCGTGGTGACCATGGCGATGTTGCGCACCTGACCGGTCAGATTCGACGCCATCTGGTTCACCGACTCGGTGAGGTCCTTCCACGTCCCCGACACGCCCGGCACCTGTGCCTGACCGCCCAGGATGCCGTCGGTGCCCACCTCGCGGGCCACCTTGGTCACCTGGTCGGCGAAGGACCGCAGGGTCCGCACCATGGTGTTGAAGGTGTCGGCGAGCTGCGCGACCTCGCCGCGCGCCTCGATCGTCACCGTCCGCGTCAGGTCGCCGTTGGCGACGGCCGCGGCCACCTGGGAGATGTTCCGCACCTGGACCGTGAGGTTCTTGGCCATCAGGTTGACGTTGTCGTTGAGGTCCTTCCAGATGCCCACGACGCCCGGCACGCTCGCCTGACCGCCGAGGATGCCCTCCGTACCCACCTCGCGGGCCACCCGCGTGACCTGCTCGGCGAAGGACGACAGCTGGTCGACCATGGTGTTCACGGTGGTGACCAGCTCGAGGATCTCGCCCTTCGCGTCGACGGTGATCTTCTTCGACAGGTCGCCCTTGGCGACCGCCGTCGTCACCTCGGCGATGTTGCGCACCTGCATGGTCAGGTTGTTGGCCATGCCGTTCACGGACTGCGTGAGGTCCTTCCAGGTGCCGGAGACGCCCTGCACCTCCGCCTGGCCGCCGAGGATGCCCTCGGTGCCCACCTCGCGCGCGACGCGCGTGACCTCCTGGGCGAACGACGACAGCTGGTCCACCATCGTGTTCAGCGTGTTCTTCAGCTCCAGGATCTCGCCGCGCGCGTCCACGGTGATCTTCTGGGACAGGTCACCGCGCGCCACCGCCGTCGCGACCTGCGCGATGTTGCGCACCTGCGCGGTGAGATTGCCGGCCATGCCGTTCACGGAGTCCGTCAGGTCGCGCCACACGCCGGCGACGCCGGGCACCTGGGCCTGACCGCCGAGGCGGCCCTCCGTACCCACCTCGCGGGCCACCCGCGTGACCTGCTCCGCGAAGCTGGAGAGCTGGTCGACCATCGTGTTGATGGTGTTCTTCAGCTCCAGGATCTCGCCGCGCGCGTCGACGTCGATCTTCTGGGACAGGTCACCGCGCGCCACCGCCGTCGTCACCTGCGCGATGTTGCGCACCTGGGAGGTCAGATTGCCGGCCATGGAGTTGACGGAGTCCGTCAGCTCCTTCCAGGTGCCGGACACGCCGTCGACCCGGGCCTGACCGCCCAGGCGCCCCTCCGTGCCCACGTCGCGGGCCATCCGGGTCACCTGATCGGCGAAGCTGGAGAGCTGGTCCACCATGGTGTTCACGGTGTTCTTCAGCTGGAGCATCTCGCCGGAGACGTCCACGGTGACCTTCTGCGACAGGTCGCCGTTGGCCACCGCCGTCGTCACCTGGGCGATGTTCCTCACCTGACCGGTGAGGTTGCGGAACGCGGTGTTGACGGAGTCGGTGAGGTCCTTCCAGGTCCCCGCCGCCCCCGGCACCTGCGCCTGGCCGCCCAGCTCACCCTCGACACCGACCTCGCGGGCCACCCGCGTGACCTCGGCACCGAAGGCGGACAGCTGGTCCACCATCGTGTTGACGGTGTTCTTCAGCTCCAGCATCTCGCCGGCCACGTCCACGGTGACCTTCTGCGACAGGTCACCGCTGGCCACTGCCGTCGTCACCGCGGCGATGTCGCGCACCTGCGTCGTCAGGTTCCGGAAGACCGTGTTGACGGAGTCCGTCAGGTCCTTCCAGATGCCGGCCGCGCCCGGCACGTTCGCCTGGCCGCCGAGCTGGCCCTCGCCGCCGGTCTCGTTCGCGACGCGCGTGACCTCGTCCGCGAAGATCCGCAGCGTCTCGGTCATCTGGTTGATCGTCTCGGCGAGCTGCGCGACCTCGCCCCGGGCCGGCACTGTCACCTTCTTCGACAGGTCACCGTTGGCGACCGCCGTCGTCACGTGGGAGATCTCCCGCACCTGGGCCGTCAGGTTCCCGGCCATGGTGTTGACGGAGTCGGTCAGCTCCTTCCACACCCCGGCCACGCCCGGCACCCGCGCCTGACCGCCCAGCGCGCCCTCGGTGCCCACCTCACGGGCCACCCGCGTCACCTCGGACGAGAACGCCGAGAGCTGGTCCACCATCGTGTTGACGGTGTTCTTCAGCTCCAGCATCTCGCCGGCCACGTGCACCGTGACCTTCCGGGACAGATCACCCTTGGCCACGGCCGTCGTCACCAGCGCGATGTCCCTCACCTGGGCGGTGAGCCGGTACGCCATCGTGTTGACGGAGTCCGTCAGGTCCTTCCAGGAACCGGACATACCGCGCACCCGGGCCTGACCGCCCAGCTTGCCCTCGGTGCCGACCTCACTGGCCACCCGCGTGACCTCGTCCGTGAACGTCGACAACTGGTCGACCAGGTTGTTCACGGTCCGGCCGACCTTCAGGAACTCACCGCGCAGCGGCTGCCCGGAGCCGTCGTCGCTCTGCGTCCGCAGCTCCATGCGGGGCGACAGATCACCGTCCGCGACCGCCGAGAGCACCCGGCTGACCTCGGAGACGGGCCGTACGAGGTCGTCCACCAGCGCGTTCGAGTTGTCGATCGCGGTCGCCCAGGAACCCTCGCAGGCCCCGGTCTCCAGCCGCTCCGTGAGTTTTCCCTCACGTCCGACCACGCGCCGTACCCGCGCCAGCTCACCCGTGAGGTGCAGATTGCGGTCGGCCACCTCGTTGAAGACCGCGGCGATCTCCGACATCACGCCGTCGCCGGACACCGTGAGCCGCCTGCGGAAGTTTCCCTCCCGCATGGACACGAGCGCCGCGAGCAGCCGGTTCAGGGCCGCCGTGTCCACCGTCGTAGTGCCGCTCCGCGCGCCGCCACCCCGCGTTTTGCCCTGGTTACTCAGGGACTGTCCGCCTTTCGCGCGCGTCTTCGTGGCCCGCGTCGCTGCGCCAGACTCCACTGTGTCCCTCCCGCAGGGGTCGACCGATACCGCTGTGCCCGGCCGCCAAACGCTCGGCGGACCGGTTCCTGCCGCCTACTTCTCGTACTGCCGGGCGAGCCGGTCCGGTGCGCCGGACCGCTTCCAGGGGCTGCTGCCCACCCGACTCGGCGCGCATTCACCTGCCCGGACCCTCATAAGCAGCTTGCCCAGTGTTTCACCCCGGCCGAACCAGGCCATAACAGTTCGGCAGCTTCGCACATCGTCCGCACACCCTCTGGGCGGAAACACTGCAGACCGGCATCCGGATGGACGGCGAAGGTAAGTAACCTTGCATACGGCTGTCCAGCCAAACCGGTCCGTCCGGTCTGGGCGGTGGCACGGAGACGAGCGGGCATCGGAGGGGCGGCCGGAATGACCACCGGACTGATCCCGGGGGAGCAGCCCCCGGATCCCGGGCCGACGGGTGGACTGCCGCAGCAGCGGCGCGAGCCGGTCGGCCATGAGGCCGTGCACGGGGAGAGAGGGTCGAGGAGTTCTGTGATCACCGCGCGCGCGGCCGCCAGCTTCGAGCCCGTCGGGCGATCCGTGGCGAGCGCCCGCTCCTTCGTCCGCGACACGCTCCAGGGCTGGGGTCATGCCGACATCGTCGACGACGCCGTGGTGCTCACCAGCGAACTGGTGACCAACGCGGTGGTGCACGCGGGCACCACCGCCGACGTCGTGTGCCTGCGCAGCGACGACGGCGTGCGGATCGAGGTCGCCGACCACTATCCGGAGCGCGAGGTCCCGCTCCAGGGCTCCCCCGCCAACATGGGCAGCCTCGACCGCGAGGGCGGCCGCGGCCTCCAGCTGTGCGCGGCGCTGGCCGACCGCTGGGGCGTGGAGTACACGCCCACGCTGAAGAACGTCTGGTTCCACCTCCACCTGCCCGAGCGCCCGGTCGGCACCCGCGCAGCAGGGCCCTCCCTCCCGGCCGCCCTGCTGCCCCTCGCCGACGGCCGGGTCCGCGTCGCGGTCGTCCAGATCGACCGCACCGGCGCCGTCACATCCTGGAACGAGGACGCCGAGGACCTCTTCGGCTACTCCGCCGACCAGGTCACCGGCAAGCCGCTGACCGACCTCGCCGCCTGGCCGCACACCCCAGGCACCAGCACCGGCATCGCCGAGGCGCTCCAGCTCTCCCGCTGGGAGGGCAGCTACGGCATAAGGGGCGCCGACGGCCGAGTCACCCCGGTCTACGCCTCCCACCTCCGCGTCCGCGACGCCGACGGCGAGCCCTCCACGGTCTGCCTCCTCGTCCGCGACCACGAACGCGCGGTGCTGCAGACCCCGTTGCGGGTGCCAGCCTCCGACTCCCCCTCCTCCGAGGGCCAGAGCGCCGACCCCTTCGAGGTGTTCATCGGCTCCCCCGCCCCGGACGACCTCGACGGGCTCCTCCAGCGCACGGTCGAACGCGCCCGCGACATGCTGGACGCGGACGCCGCCTTCCTGCTCCTGGCGACCGACGACGAGACGGAGTTGGAGGTCCGCGCCTCCACCGGCCTGCCCTCCGCCCGCCAGCGTTTCGCCCGCGTCCCCGTCGAGGCGGGACCCGGCCGCTACGGCTCGGCGCGCATGCCCGCCGTCCACGACGACCTGGAGGCCGTCCCCGGCGCGGTCCCGCTGCTCAACAGCACCGGCATGCGCTCGGTCGTCACCGTCCCCCTCAAGGTCGAGGGCCGCCTCACCGGCTCCCTCGGCGTCGCGGCCGAGGCCGCCGGCCGGTACTCCAACGAGGAGGCGCTGCGCCTCCAGTTCGCCGCCGACCGCATCGCCCTGGCCGTCGAGTCGGCGCGCCTGGGCGAGCTGGAGCGGCTGCGCCGCGGCTCGCTCAGCTTCCTCGTCGAGGCCTCAGACCTCCTCGCGGGCACCCTGGACCGCGACCAGACGCTGGCGCTGATGGCCCAGATGACGGTCCCGACGCTGGCCACCTGGTGCGCCGTCTACACCATCGCCGACCAGGCCTCGGACCCGTATCTCTCCTACGTCCTGCACGAGGACGAGGAGCTCATCGACGGCATCAAGTCCCTGCTGTCCAAGATCGCCCCGCCCGACCCGGTGCCCACCCCCGGCGCCCGGGTGTGGACGGCCCCCGCCGAGATGGCCCACCAGGCGGCGCTGCGCACCTCGATGCGCGACCTCGGCCTCAGCGGCGGCACCCCCCAGCCGGTGAGCACCGGCATCGGCCCGACCCTCGCCACCGCCTCAGCCGTCGGCGGCGAGACCGTCGTCCTGCCCCTGGTCGCCCGCAACCGCGTCATCGGCATGCTCACGCTCGGCAAGCCCACCGACGACCACTTCCGCCAGGAGATCCTCGAACTCGCCGAGGACCTGTCCCGACGGGCCGCCCTGGCCCTGGACAACGCCCGGCTGTACTCCGAGCGCACGGCCATCAGCCAGTCCCTCCAGCGCAGCCTCCTGCCCCCGGAACTCCCCGTCATCGACGGCGTCGAGGTCGAGGTCATCTACCGCGCGGCCGGCGAGGGCAACGAGGTCGGCGGCGACTTCTACGACCTCTTCCCCATCAGCGACGACGCGTACGGCTTCGCCATCGGCGACGTCTGCGGCACGGGCCCCAACGCGGCGGCCGTCACGGGCCTCGCCCGGCACGCCCTGCGCCTGCTGGCCCGCGAGGGCCTGAGCGGTCCCGCGGTCCTGGAGCGCCTCAACTCCGCCATCCTCGACGAAGGAGCCCGCAGCCGCTTCCTCACACTCCTGTACGGCGAGATGCGCCCGCAGGAGGACGGCAGCGCCGAGCTGAAGGTGGTCTGCGCCGGCCACCCCCTCCCGCTCCGCCTGCGCCAGGACGGCACGGTCGAGCCGGCCGCCGAACCGCAGCCGCTCCTCGGCGTCATCGAGGACCTGGAGCTGTACGAGCAGACGGTCACCCTCGACCCGGGCGACGTCCTGCTCTGCGTCACGGACGGCGTCACCGAACGCCGCGAGGGCACACGCATGCTGGGCGACGACGGTCTCGCCGACGTCCTCACGACCTGCACGGGCCTGACGGCCGGCGCCGTGGCCGCCCGCATCATGCGCGCGGTGGAGCGCTTCGCCTCCGACGCCCCGTCCGACGACATGGCGATCCTCGCGATGCGCGTCCCGGAGCCCCACGCGGACTAGCGGGCGGGCCCCGGGACTTGGCCCGGGGCCCTGACCTCACGCTCAGGACATGCGAAAGGCCCCGCCCAATCGGGCGGGGCCTTTCTGATGGAGCCCCCAAACGGAATCGAACCGTTGACCTTCTCCTTACCATGGAGACGCTCTACCGACTGAGCTATAGGGGCCTGTCGCTTTTCGAGGTTTCCCTCGTGGCAACGGAATAGATCATACCCCGAACAAGCCGGTGCTCCCAACCACGGACTTGCCGTCAGTAGGCGGGCTGCAGCAGCCCCCCGAGCGCATTGCAGGCGGACACGATCCGCTGCATGTCCCGTTTGGTCAACGCGGCCTCGACAGGCAGCGCGAGCGTCTCGTCGACGGCCCGTTCCGTCTCCGGCAGCGACACGCATCGCCGGAACCCCGGCATCCGGTGCACGGGCACCTTCACCGGCACGCGGCACTCGACTCCTCTCCCCCGCACCGCGCGGGCGAACGCGTCACGGTCGGGCCGCCCGTTCCCCGGCACCCGCACCACATACTGCTGGTAGGTGTGCCCGTCCCCCCAGTCCGGGATCCGCACACCCCTCAACTTCCCGTCGAGATAAGCCGCCCGCTGCCTGCGCCGGGCTATCTCGTCGTACGGCACCTCGGACTCGCCGTGCTCCAGCACGAGCAGTCCGCGCCGCTGCCCGACCCGGTGCAGTGCGCCCAGGTCCGCCGGCCGCCCGAACCGGTGCACGACGACGATGGCCGCGGTCCGAGGCGTCAGCGCCGCCTCGACGAGGGACGCGTCCAGGCAGTACGTCGCCGGATCTATGTCGGCGAACACCGGCGACGCGCCCACCAGGGCCACGGCCTCGGCGACTTCCACGTTCCCGAAGGCAGGGACGACGACCTCGTCACCGACGCCCACGCCGGCGGCCCTGAGCATTGCTGCAGTACCCATATGTGGGATGGTCGGGGCGGAACGTGAACTCGAAGTGACGGAAAACAAAAAAGGGCTGGTCCCGGAACCGAAGTTCCGGGACCAGCCCTTCTAATGATTGTTCGGCGGCGTCCTACTCTCCCACAGGGTCCCCCCTGCAGTACCATCGGCGCTGTAAGGCTTAGCTTCCGGGTTCGAAATGTAACCGGGC